>NZ_SDMK01000001.1:300100-600201 GCF_004123295.1 Silvibacterium dinghuense
GGGATTGCGAACAACCTCAAGGTGACCGATCCCAACTCCCCGATGCCGGCCGCCAACTCCTCGGCTGCAAATCAGGCCAATACCCTTTCCGGTGACGACCAGGCTCCGGCGCCACCTGACGAAGCCAATATCCAACAGAGCACAGCTCCGCAGCCTCCGGCCGATGCCGGATCGTCGGGTTACGGACAGGGCGGATATGGCGCTCAGACCGCGCCTCGGAGCGGCTATCAGCAACAGCCTGCGCAGGCCTACTACAACCAGGCTCCGCAGCCGCCCAGCGGGCCGGTTACCATCCCGCAGGGAACGCTCGTCCGCGTGCGCCTGAACGAGACCATCGATACCTCGAACATCAAGACCGGAGCCTATTTTCAGGCCACAGCGGCTGCCGACGTCTTTCAGGGCGGCGTACTCGCCATTCCCCGCGGCGCCGTGCTCACCGGCCAGGTCGTCGAAGCCAAGAAGGGCGGCGAGCTAGGCGGATCGGCCAAGCTGCAGTTGAACCTGACCAGCATTAACCTCGAAGGCAGAAGCTATCCCGTCGTCACCGACGTATGGGACAACAAGGGTCCCAACAAGGCCGGCTACACTGCCGCGAACACCGTGGGCGGAGCTGCGGTCGGCGCTCTCATCGGCGGAATCATCGGACGCGGAGCAGGCGCGGCGATCGGCGCCGGTGTCGGCGGCGCTGCTGGCCTCGGAGCCTCGGCGGCCACCAACGGTCCGCGGCTGATCCTGCCCACCGAGACTCAGCTGGACTTCCACCTGACCACCCCGGTTACCGTACAGCCAGTCTCCTGGCAGGAGGCGCAGCGCCTGGCCTCATCCGCACCGGCGACTCCGGCCCAGCCCCGGCTGGTGCGTCGTCCGTACTATCCTTACGGCGGCTATCCTCCTCCGCCAGGCTACATTTACCCTTACTAACGCGCAGGTATCGCAACAGTTGAGCGGCCGGACGGCTTCCCCGTCCGGCCGTTGCGCTTTTCCACCATGGGGCTTTTCAACCGGGGCTTCCCAACCCTGCAGGTAGAATTTAAGAATGGAGACATCTGCAACTCAGCAGAAGCCTCGTATCAGCCGGCGTCGCTTCCTCGCTCTTTCTGGCGCCACGGCGCTGGGCGTTCCACTTTACGCCGCCGAAGTCTCCCGACATGAAATCAGCGTCGAGCACGTCGCAATCCGCATTACCGGCCTGCCGGAGGCCTTTCGCGGCTTCCGCATTCTCCAGATCTCCGATTTTCACTACGCGAACTTCACCGAGCCGTTCTTCCTCCGGCTCGTCGTGGAGCGGGTCAACCATATCCAGGCCGACCTTGTCGTGCTGACCGGCGACTTCATCTCCAACAACACCTGGGCACGTCCGGACATTCTCCGCTTCGCCTACGATTGCGCCGCGCATCTGTCACACATCCGCTGCCCGCAGCGTTACGCCATCATGGGCAACCATGACGCCGGATTCAACCCCAAGGCGGTGACCGCGGCGCTCGAAGAACATCACATCCCGGTCCTGAACAATGAAGCCGTTCCTCTTGAGCGGGAAGGCCAGCGCATCTGGCTGTCCGGGATCGGGGATGCTGTGACCAAGCACGCCCGTCTCGATCTGGCCATCCCTCCGCTTTCGGGACGCCCCGGTGAGCCATTGATTCTATTGGCCCATGAGCCGGATATCCTGCCGGAAGTGATCCCTCACGGCGTCGACCTGATGCTCTCCGGCCATACGCACGGAGGACAGGTACGCCTGCCTTTTCTGCCGCCCATGTTCCTGCCCGAGCTCGGCGAAATCTACACCGAAGGCTATTACCGCCTCGGCCCCACCCAGCTCTACGTAAATCGCGGCCTTGGCGCGGTGGGTGTCCCTTTCCGCTTCAACTGTCCGCCGGAGATCACGGTTCTCACGCTGGCCTGAGCCACGCCTCGATCCAGCCTGCTTCCGGAAGTCATTTGTGGGGGAAGTCATTTATACTGATGGCACTTCCTGTCGCAATCAGGAAAATCTCCTCGCGCAGCCCCCGGTCTCGCAATTCGGTCCCGCTCTCCGGTCACCGAGGCTGACTTCCGCTGCCCGCGAGCGATTTACAGCAAAGGTCGTCGTCCATCCATGATTCGTTTCCTGCAAAAGGACAGCCGCTTCATCAAAGGCGTATTCATCGCCATCATCTCGGTTGCCTGCATCACCATGGTCATTACCCTGGTGCCCGGCATCTTCCAGGATCAGGGGTCCTCGTCTGACACCTACGCCACCATCGGCCACGGCGGCTTCCTCGGACGTTTCCTTCCGGCTGAAGAGCAGGTGTCGACAACCGAAGTCCAGCAGCTCGCCGGCCGTATCCTGCAGCGCCAGGGCCTGCCGGCCTTCGCTCTGCCTTTCATGATGGGGCAGGCCGGCCAGATGCTCATTCAGCAGCAGATTCTGCTCAATGAGGCGCACCGCCTCGGCCTCACTGTCACCGACGAAGACGTTCGCCGCTTCCTGCACACCGGCATGTGGGGCGAGGTGCTCTTCCCCGGCGGCAAGTACATCGGCGATGCGCAGTATGCCAACTTCGTCTCCGAGCAATTCGGCCTGAGCCGCGACAAGTTCGAGGATCAGCTGAAGAAGGAGATCCTCACCAATCGCCTGCAGGCGCTCATCACCGGCAGCGTGACGGTCTCCGATGCCGAGGTCCGCACCACTTACATCCAGCAGGGCACCAAGATCAAGTTCGACTATGCCGTGCTGAGCTCCGACGACCTGCGCAAGACCATCAACCCGACCGATACCGAGCTGCAGGCCTTCTTCAAGCAGAATGCCGCCCGCTACGCGACGGCCGTCCCCGAAGCGCGCAAGATCCAGTACTTCGCCTTCACGGATACCAATCTGCCGCAGGGTGCCCCGCAGGTCTCCGACGCCGAGATTCAGCAGTACTACACCGCCCACCAAAAGGACTACCAGATCGAGGACCAGGTAAAGGTCCGGCACATCCTCATCAAGGTGGATGGCAGCGATCCGAAAGCTGACGCCGCGGCCAAGGCAAAGGCGCAGGGTATTCTCGATCAGCTGCATCACGGCGGCGACTTTGCCGCGCTGGCCAAGGCCAACTCCGACGACCCGGGCAGCAAGGTCCAGGGCGGCGAGCTGGGCTGGATCAAGCACGGCACCACCGTCCCCGAGTTTGACAAGGCAGCCTTCTCGCTCGCGCCCGGCCAGACCTCCGGCCTGGTTCGCACCCAGTTCGGCTACCACATCATCCAGACCGAAGAGAAGCAGACTGCGCACACCCGTCCGCTCGACGAGGTCAAGCCTGAGATCCAGGCAATGCTGATCCGCCAGAAGGAAGGCCAGCAAGAGCTCGCATTTGCGGCTCAGCTCTCCTCCGAGGCGCAGAAGAGCGGCATGGCGGCTACCGCGTCGGCCCATCATCTGCAGCTGGTTACTACGGATGACGTGAACCAGAGCAGCAACCTCACCGGCGTCACCGACAGCTCCAAGCTGCTCGCCGCAGCCTTCACAGCCAAGAAGAATGCAGCACCGCAGACCGCCTCCACCGGCGACGGCTATGCCGTCTTCCAGGTGATCGACATCCAGGCCGCCCACGCGCCGACCTTCGATGCGTGGAAGGATCACATCACCGACGACTTCCGTGACGAGCAGCTGCCTCAGCTGCTGGCCAAGAAGACTGCCGAGCTGGCGGATCGCGCTCATGCCGAGAACGATCTGGCCAAGGCTGCCAAGGAAGTCGGCGCAACGATCAAGAGCAGCGACCTGGTAGGCCGCGATGCCCAGGTGCCGGAGATCGGCGCCCTGGCACAGGTGGCTCCGCAGCTCTTCGACCTCAACACCGGCCAGCTCAGCTCGGCCATCAACACCGGCCACAGCGGTGTTGTCGCCAAGCTGACCGACAAGCAGTTGCCCAGCAACGACGATGTTACGAAGAACTTCGAAGCCACGCGCGATGCCCTGCTCGATCAGCGGCGCGAGGAGATGTTCTCTGTCTTCGCCTCGAACCTGCAGCAGCAGTACATCAAGGCCGGCCGCATCCGCATGAACAAGAAGGCCCAGCAGCAGCAACAGAACCTGCCCGGCTAACCCCTCATCGCTCCGCAGGGAGCACACAAGCAACCAAGGCCCGCTGTTCTCGAATCTTTCGAAAGGCGGGCCTTTTCTTTTTCCATATCAGCCCGGGATACTCCTTATGCCTTTTGAGCGCGCCTCTGGACTTCTCCTGCACATTACGTCTCTTCCCTCGTATGGTGGCATCGGCGATCTCGGTCCCGCGGCCTACGAGTTTGCTGATTTCCTTCACGCCGCCAAGCAGCGCCTGTGGCAGGTATTACCGCTGAGCCCCACCGGCTACGGCAACTCACCGTATGCTGCGCTCTCCGCCTTCGCCGGCAATCCACTGCTCATTTCGCTCGAACTGCTCGCACAGAGCGGCTGGCTCAAGCCGGAGAAGATCAAGGACCTCCCTGCGCCGCACGGCCCAGTCGACTTCGAAGCAGCCGCACGCATCAAGATGCCGCTCATTGAAGAGGCCGCCAGAGGCTTCCTCTTCTCGCATACGGATGAGCAATGGCAGCTCTTTGAGAACTATCGCCGTACCAACTGGAGCTGGCTCGAACCGTTTGCGCTCTACAGCGTGCTGCGCCACAAGTACAACCAGGTATCGTGGAACGAATGGCCATCTGGACTTGCCCATCGCGCCCCCAACGCCATACAGCGGCTGTGGGATGAGCATCGCGACGACATTCAGATTCAGCAGATCATCCAGTACATCTTTGACGAGCAGTGGTCCGCCCTGCGCCGCTATTGCAATGAGCGTCACATTCAATTGATTGGCGATGTCGCCATCTTCGTGAATTACGATAGCGCCGATGTCTGGAACAACCCCGGCATCTTCGAGCTCGATCAAGACCTCGCTCCCATCCGTGTGGCCGGTGTACCTCCTGACTACTTCTCCGCCACCGGACAGCGCTGGGGCAATCCGCTCTACCGCTGGGATGTACTCGAGCAGCAGCGCTTCGCCTGGTGGATCGATCGCGTGCGCCGCGCTCAGTCGCTCTATGACATCATCCGCCTCGACCATTTCCGCGGCTTCGAGGCCTTCTGGGCCATCCCCGCGGAGAACGATACCGCTGTCGAAGGCGCATGGATCAAGGCTCCCGGAGTACATCTCTTCCAGACGCTACGCGATGAGCTCGGCGTGCTGCCCTTTATTGCCGAGGACCTTGGCGTCATTACCGCAGAAGTCGATGCGATGCGCGAGCAGTTCGAGTTTCCCGGCATGCGCATCTTCCAGTTCGGCTTCGGCAACCGCCACGCGCATAACTATCTGCCGCACCATTACGTGCGCAACACCGTCGTCTACACCGGCACGCATGACAACAACACTACGCGAGGCTGGTGGGAAGAAGAGTCTTCCGCCATCGAAAAAACTGAGGCAAGCGCGTACCTCGGAACCGCTGGGAACGACTTCGTGTGGGACATGATCCGCAGCGCCGAGGCTTCGGTCGCCGATCTCTGCCTCATCCCCGTACAGGATCTCCTTAACCTCGGCTCCTTCGCGCGCATGAACATGCCCTCACGCGCGGCCGGAAACTGGAGCTGGCGCTGCGAGCCTGGCGTGCTCACCACGGAGCTCGCAGAAAAGCTCGCCGCCATCACCGCGGTGAGCGATCGCGACTATGTGCCTCCACAGGAGCAGACCGAAGAGGCCGCAAAAACTGAAGAATAAGCCACAGTAAGGACGACAAAGCGTAGAAGCGGCGTTCCAACTCTCAGGAACGCTGCTTCTACGTATATGCAGATCATTCGGCCAGAGTCAGCATGGCCACCGGGAAGGTATTGAACAGATCTGCCAGCCGCAGTGCGCCATCGTCGGCCACAGCACGCTCGAGACCGGTGAAGATATCCAAAAACCGCCGGCCATCGTAACCGGCAAGCGAGAGCGTATCACCACCCCACGCCTCACCCAGCGGCATCTTCGCTTCACCGCGCATCCGCGTGCAGGCAAAGCGCGGCACCGCGACCAGCACCGCCTTCCCTTCCAATCGCCGCAGGAATGCGATCACTTGCTGCGAAGCATCGCCTGAAGCCTGGAGAGCAATGTACTCGCCGCGCGCGAAGACTTCGGCAAGCTGCCGCCTCGTCTCAAGTGCGCGATGCACAGTCCATAGCTTGATGCGCCCATCGGAGACCTCTGCAACCAGCTCTCGACACAGCGCAACCTTGTCTTCCAACTGCTTCATCGCGTGCAATGCCGCGATGCGCCGTTCGTAATCAACCGGCCGTCGGTTGTCCGGATCGACAAGGCTCAAATCCCACATCTCAGTGCCCTGGTAGAAATCCGGTACGCCCGGCGAAGCAGACTTCAACGCCACCTGCGCCAGCGAATTCACCGCGCCGAAGAGCCGCAGCACAGGTATCAGCCCGTTCAACGACTCCACAAACTGCGTCTCCCGTCTGCCCGGCCTGGGCAGCAGCAGGTCTTCGACAAAGCCATGCACCGCCGCCATGTATTCCGGGTTCGGGCTTACCCAGCTCAGGTTGATCTTCGCCTCGCTCAACGCCTTGTGCAGATACTCCTTCAGCCGCTCGACAAAGGCCTTGCGATCTTCCAGCGAATCCATCTTCCACGGCCACGCGCCGAGAACTGTTTGATAGATCAGGTATTCTTCGTTCGCATCCGGTGCCAGGCGCCCATCGTCGATCTTCCGCCGCAGCTTGGCATTCATGCGGTACCAGCGGCGCACCATGCGCGGCCATAGGCTCTCCAGCTCCGAGATCACATTGAGCCGATTACGCACATCCTCGCTGCGCTTGGTATCGTGTGTCGAAGTACTGAGCATGGCATCCGGCGAATTCGCCAACCGCTCTTCATTGCTGGCGTGGAAGGTCTCAATGGAAATGCCGAAGGACTTCATCGAGCTTCCGACCTCGTTCGAGGAGAGGAAGCGCGTGTATACATAAAATGCCGTGTCCTCGACCCCCTTCGCCATCACCGGGCCGGTGAGCTGCTGGAACTTCAGGGCGAAGTACAGTTCCTTCTCGTCGATTGCCTCACCTTCGCGCCCATGCACCAGTAGTGTCTGCTCCAAGAAATCGAAGGCGGAGCCATCGATATCCGGACTGCGATACTTTGCGCGCACGATGGCATGGTGAATGACGGCGCGATCATGCCCGGTGTACTGACCACGATCGTCGATATACGTGCGATAAACCGGAAAGCAGGCGATCGTCTCTCGAATCGCAGTTTCGAGCGTGTTATCCGTGAAGTCGCGCACCCGGCGATTCGCTGCCGCCAGCTGGCTGAGAAGGTTGGTTAGCACATACGTCTCGCTGGCCAGCGCATTCTGCATCACCTGCAGCTTCGCGCGATAGATGATCTCGTCCGGATCCGGCACGCGTCCGAGCAGCACTGTATACAGCTGGTCGAACTTCTTCTGGTTTTTCTGCTGGATAAAGACCTGATTGGCAAAGTGAACGAAGTCGTAGCCCGATGTGCCGCTTACCGGCCACTCCTTCGGCAGCGCCTCACGCGGCTCGAGAATCTTCTCGACCACCACATAGAGCGGCCCGGTAATCGAGCTCCACTCGAATCCGCGCACCTCCTCGCGGATATCTGCCTCAATGCCATTCGGCGCAACCAGACCATGCGCCTCAGGCCCGGCGCACTGGCTCGCCGCATAAAGCAGCTGCAGGCGAATGAGGTATTGGCGCGGGTTGAACATGCCATCGCAGTGATCGATGCGTAGCCCAGTCACTTCCTTCGTCGCCAGAATCTTACGGATCAGGCTGTGCGTCGCCGCAAACACCGCCGGGTTCTCCATCTTGAGCCCGACAAGATCATTCACATCGAAAAAGCGCCGATAGTTGATCTCCTCCGATGACACCTTCCACAGCGCCAGACGGTAAGGCTGCGCCTCGAGGATTTCATGCAATTGGTCGAAGCTGCGCGGATCGTCTTCCCTGCCATTCACCTCGGCCAGCACCGCATCGAAAACCGGTCGCAATGCAGGATCGGCAAGGAATGCCTGCAGTCGCGGCTTCAGCTCTCTGAGCTGCTCGCGCCGCTGTGCCGCCAGTTCCGCATCGGCCGTGTAATGCGGAGCAATGTGTACAAGTTCGCGCAGCAGGCGACGAAAACCCTCCGGCATGCCCAATGCTTCCCACTGAACTTCGGGAAAGAGCAACGGCAAAGAGCGTGGAGCCAGGGGCATGATGTGGTCGTAATAGCAAACCACGGCACGGCCATCCTGGATGGCGATCTGCAGATGCTTCGCCTCGAGTTCGTCGCCGTATTGTTGCCCAAGGATCGGCAGCAGCAGCTTGCCCTGCATATCCGGTTTCAGCGGCGTCCAATCGATATCGAAGTATTCGGAGTACTCCGAAGCACGCCCATTCTCGAGCACGTCCTGCCACCACACCGAGTCGTTACCCACCCCCATGTGGTTGGGCACGATATCCAACAGGTAGCCCATTCCCGCCTCGCGCTGCCGCTCGCAAAAACGATGGAACCCCTCGTCGCCACCCAATTCCAGGTTGAAGCGATCATGCCGCGCGACATCATAGCCGTGCGTGCTGCCGGGCCGTGCCTCGAAAACCGGCGACGTATATATGTCCCCGATGCCCAACTCCCTGAGATACGGCAGAATCCGCTCCGCATCGGCAAAGCTGAACTGCGCGTGCATCTGCAACCGGTAGGTAGAAAGCGGCGCGCGCGCCTTTTCATGAAGGATGCGCGGCACACACTGCTCGAGCGATTCGCTCATCAAGCTTCCTCATTCCCGCATTGCTGCGTCTGACTTGCAAAAAATTAGAGCCGGCGCCCCTGCCTGCCTCCGCATTGGATGCCGGATCGACTGCCTGTGTTTGCATGGCAAAGGCTCCGCCCGGCTGCCACGAACGCGGTAGACTGATGGCATGTCCGACAGCAAAACCACCACCGTCACGCGGAAACGATTCGAGTACGAAGAAGAAGGCCACATCGCCTACATGGAGTTCGACACCGACGACCACGGCTGGCTCACTCTGTGGCACACCGAGGTGCCCGAAGCCCTGCGTGGCCGCGGCATCGCCGGAATTCTCGCCCGCAGCGCCTTCGATCATGCACGGGAAAACAGCCTGCGTGTGGACGTCATCTGCCCGGCAGCGGCTGCTTTCGTCAAAAAGAATCCCGAGTACCACAACCTGGTCGGCAAAAAGAGCTAATCAAGTCGAGCCGCTTCCACCGCTCCGCTTTACGCCATTGCCTCCCGTCGCAGACAATAACCCCAGCACGTTCCCCGTGCTTGATTCGCATTGAGGAGTTGCCATGCCCCTGTCCGGCGAAGCCATTCGCATGATGAACTACGTTGACGACGTCGCGACCACGCTGCGCCGCATTCAGGCCCTCATCCCCACGCTCACGGCCGAAGAACGCCAGCGTGTCTCCGAATATCTGGGTAAGTCCGCGCCCAGTGCCCAGGACGTACTTACCGCCCTTCAGGCGAAGTAAAAGCAGTCTGCGCGGGCTGGGCGGAGCCTCCGGCGTCCGCCCGCGCGGCTCTCTTCTCTCTGTCTTATCCCGGATTCTCACTACGGAGTTGCGCAAACACCCCGCCAGCCGCTACAAACACTGGTATGCCCAGGCGCAAGCAGCCAACCACGGCCACGCAAAACAAGGAAATCCCGACCAACCGGCCGATCAGCCTGAAGATTCTCGGCGAGTATCTCGATCTCTCCCCGGCTACCATCTCCCTGGTCCTCAATAACGCGCCCGGCGTCCGCTCCATTCCACAGGAGACGCGCGATCGCGTATTGGCCGCGGCGAAAAAATTCGACTACCGCCCCAGCTTCTATGCGCGCTCGCTGCGCCGCAACCAGAGCTTCTCCGTCGGCGTCCTGGTGCCTGAGCTGAGCGACGGCTACTCCACGCTGGTCATGAGCGGCATCGAAGAGATCCTCATCGAAGAGGGCTACTTTTACCTCGCCGCCAGCCATCGCCGTAAAAGCGATCTCATCGAAGAATATCCGCGCATGCTCATGGACCGCTCTGTCGAAGGCTTTATCGCCATCGATACGGCCCTCCAGCACAGCCTGCCGATTCCGGTCGTGGCCATCGCCAACCACCGCAAAATCGAGGGCGTAACCAACATCTCGCTCGATCATCGCCGCGCCGCCGAACTCACGCTCCGCCATCTCTACCAGCTCGGCCACCGGCACATCGCCTTCATGCGCGGCCAGACCTTCAGCTCCGACTCCGACGACCGCTGGCGCAGCCTGGTCGCCGCGGCCAAGGAGCTGGGCATCGAAATTCACCCCGAACTCACCTTCCAGCTGCAGCTCAATATCTCGTCGCCGGAGCTGGGCTATCCGGTCGTGCAACAGCTGCTGCATCAGAAGCGTCCCTTCACCGCGCTGGTCTGCTTCAACGACTTTGCCGCCATCGGCGCCATCCGCGCCTTCCGCGATCACAATATCCGCGTGCCCGAGGATGTCTCTGTCGTCGGCTTCGACGATATCCAGGGCGCAGCCTTCCATAATCCCAGCCTCACCACCATCCGCCAACCGCTGAATAGCATGGGCCAGACCGCTGCGCGCCTGCTGCTGCAGCGCATCCGCGGACTCAAAGACTATCCGGAGCAGGTCGCGATCGTTCCCGAGCTCATCATCCGCGAATCCACGCTTCCGCCGAATCCACGCACGCTTCCCCGCCACGGCTGATCCCATCGTTTCCCCGCATGTCTTCTCGCAAGCCTGTCTATCGTTTTGAATCCCTGCCCGCAGCCCCGTTCTATGCCGGCCTTATTCTCAGCGGGCTCGCCACCGTGCTACTCGGCCCCATTCTGCCGGCCATCAGTGTCCGCTGGAATCTCACCGACGCACAGTCCGGAGCGCTCTTTACGGCGCAATTCATCGGCGCCGTTTTAGGCTCGATCGTCTCGTCCTATCGCCGCCGCCACAGTGTCGTCTTCGGCCACATGGCCATCGCCCTTGGACTGGCCGGCCTTGCCATCAACAACTACTTCGCAGCCTTCGCCGCGCTGGTCATCATGGGCACAGGCATCGGAGCTGCCGTCACAGCAACCAACCTCATCTTCGGCACAGAGTATCCGGAAATGCGCGGCCGCCTGCTTACGCGCACCAATCTCTGCTGGGGGCTCGGCGCTGTCTCCGCGCCGCAGTTCGCCGCCTGGGCCGAACACCATGGCGCGCTGCGTCTCTTCCTGCTGGCCATCGCGATGGCGACCTTTGCCGTATCGCTCTGGCTCTCGCCCATGCTGCGCGGCGCGCTCTCTTTCCGCACCCGGCAGAACATTCCCACTCGAGACAATCTGACCGCACCGCTCTTTGTGCTCTTCAGCGCCATCTTGTTTCTGTATGTTGGAGGAGAGACGGCCATCGCCGGATGGATCTCGACTTACATGCACCGCTTCGCAGGCCTCACCGTGGCTACATCCAGCCTCATCGTCGGCATCTTCTGGCTTTCCATCGTCGCCGGACGCCTTCTCGCTCCCATTTTGCTCCGCCTCATGCCGGAGTTCGCGCTGCTCATCGTGTCCATTCTCGCTGCCATCCTCGGACTGCTGCCGCTGCTTGCGCGTCACTCCCTGGGATTCGCCATCGGCTCGATCGTGATCACAGGCATGGGTTGCGCTTCTATCTTTCCTCTCGCAACTTCGCGGCTGCTGGCCCGCGTCGGCCGTTCCCAGCGCTCAGGATGGATCTTCGCCATCTGCGGCTCCGGCGGCGCTGTGCTGCCATGGTCCATGGGGATGCTCTCCGAGCGCTCCGGCTCGCTGCGCACTGCATTCCTGATCCCGCTCGGCGCAATGCTCGCCATCCTCACCTGCGCCCTGCTTGAGCGCACCCTTCCAGAATCGCCGCCCCAAACCGATTTTCCTCAGCAGTAAACAGTTTTACTAAATTGCAGTGGCGGTGCTAGCATGGCCGTGCCAAAGGAGCCCCACTGCCTTGATCAATCGCCGCACCTTTTTGAATTACTCCGCCACACTCGCCGGCGGAGCTGCCTTCTCGCGCTTCTCTCATGCCCTGCCTCTGGCTTCCACCGGAGCCGAACCACCAGTCATTGATGTCGCCGGAGCCCGCTTTCCCGAGGGCTTCCACTGGGGCACGGCCACGGCCTCCTACCAGGTCGAAGGCGCATGGAAAGAAGACGGCAAGAGCCCATCCATCTGGGACACCTTCGCCCACACCACCGGCAAGATTAAAGGAAGCGACAACGGCGACATCGCCTGCGACTCCTACCATCGCTACAAGGAAGACATCGCCATCATGAAGCAGCTCCACCAGAAGAGCTGCCGCTTCTCCGTCTCCTGGCCCCGTATTCAGCCCAATGGCTCCGGTGCGGCCAATCAGAAAGGCATCGACTTCTACAGCCGCTATGTCGATGAGCTTCTGGCAGCTGGTATCCGCCCCATGTGCACCGTCTTTCACTGGGATCTGCCACAGGCTCTTGAAGATCAGGGTGGCTGGCCGAAGCGCGATCTCTACAAGCGCTTTACGGACTACGCTTCCATTCTCACTAAGGCGCTCGGCGACCGCGTCACCACCTGGGCCATCTTCAACGAGCCGTGGGTCTTCACATATCTCGGTTATGGCAGCGGTGTGCATGCGCCCGGCCGTAGAAACTTCGACGACTTCCTCAAGGCTGCGCATACCGTCAACCTCGCGCAGGGTGAGGCCTTCCGTGCAATGAAAGCAATCTCTCCGAAGGCACAGATCGGTTCAGCCTTCAGCATGGCTCCCGTGGAACCAGCTACGGACAGCGCAGCAGACCACGCCGCGGCAGAGCGCTTCCACGCCATCAATAACGTCTACTTCCTCTACACCGCGAAGCACGGAAAATACCCCGATGCCTTCGTCGGAGAAGCGCCCTACGAAGTGATGGGCTTCCAGGAAGGCGACGGCAAACTCATGCAGGCGCCGCTCGACTGGGTCGGCATCAACTATTACAACCGCCGCATCGTCTCCGACGCCGGCAAGGGCGGCAACCCTTACACGCACTACAACGAGTGGATGCCGGCCGAAGGCCCCATCACGTACAACGGATGGGAGGTATGGCCGCGCGGGATCTACGACATCGTTACGCGCATCTCGAAAGAGTACGACCGCCCCATCATCGAGATCACGGAAAACGGCTGCGCCTACTCCGACGGCCCTCTGCCCGAGGACTCGGCGAAGGTTCCCGATGCACGCCGCATCGAGTTCTATAAGGGGCATCTCGCAGAGTTGGCTCGCGCCATCAAGGATGGAGCCGACGTGCGCGGCTACCATGCCTGGAGCCTGCTCGATAACTACGAGTGGGCCGAGGGCTACAGCCAGCGCTTCGGTCTGGTCTATGTGGATTTCCGCGATCAGCGCCGCACCATCAAGGACTCCGGTCACTGGTATGGCCGCGTCGCAGCAACCAGCCGCCTCGAGGCCTGAGCGCCTGTGCATCCTTGTCATGCGTCGAGGCGATATACTCCGACTCGACGCATGACAGAAAGGATCACAAGCATGTCCCTTCTCAAGCTCGCACTCGCCTGCGCGCTGACTCTTGCCCCGCTTCCCTCGCTGGCACAGGCCGCGCCCGCATCAACTGCGATTCTTCACCCCGCCGATCTTGGCAAACTATTGCCGGATGCCGTCTTCTTCCGCGGCCAGACCGCAACCACACAGGCGCGGAACTCCGGCGGGATCAAATTCGCCGATGGCCTCTATCTCGTCACAGCGCTTGTCGACAACTCCGGCTACTCCACCGGCATTCAGGAAAAGTATCAGGCTTATTTGCTGACCGAAGTCCCGCTCGACTTCCATGGCCAAAAGCTTATTCCCGGTTCCTACGGCATAGGCATCATCAAGCCCAATGGCTCACCGCAATTTGTCGTGCAGGATATCGGGGCGCATGACCTGTTCACAGTCGATGCAGCCACCGATGCGAAACTGCATCGCCCGACACCGCTTCAGGTTGTTGCAGGGGAAAAGGCCGGCAGCTACCGCCTTTACTTCGGCCGCAATTACATCGAGTTCACCCGCGCGGAATAAGCATTTCCCCTGATACCGTGGAGCCGCCAACGGGGTGCCACAACATTTTCCTTGCGAAAGACAGCACCAGCGACCTCGCCACACGCTACACCATCAGAGGAAATACTCCAGCGCCGCGCACTACGCCGATACAGGCCCCGAAGCCAATCCTCCGCTGGCCTTCGGCGGCACAGAAACCTCGCAACGTCACCTCATCGCCATCCTCAAGCCACAGCCGCTGCTCGCCGTTCGGCAGGAGCAGCGGCTCGGTTCCGCGTTGCGTGATCTCGAGCAGGCATCCGCGGCCTCCATCCTCAGCGCCGGAAACGGTGCCAGTCGCAAACAAATCGCCGGCACGCAGGTTGCAGCCATTGCTGGTGTGATGGACAAGCATCTGTAACGGTGTCCAGTACAAATCTCTCAGATTCGCCGCACTCAGCTGCACAGCAGCCTGACCGTTCCTCCGCATCTGCGCCGTCCGCAGCCACACCTCAAGCTGCAGATCGATACCACCGCGCCGACCATTCTCTTTCCCTGCAAGATGCGGCAAAACAGCTGGCTCTCCATCCGCTCGCACCGGAGCTGGCACACGAAATGGCTCGAGTGCCTCCATCGTCACCACCCATGGAGAGATGGTCGTCGCAAAATTCTTCCCTAGAAACGGACCCAGAGGCTGGTACTCCCATGATTGGATATCCCGCGCCGACCAGTCATTCAGTAGGCAGGCCCCGAAGAGATGCGCTTCCGCATCCGCCATCGCTACCGGCTCGCCAGGAAGATTACCTCTGCCGATGAAAAATCCCACCTCCAGCTCATAATCCAACGCTTCCGTGGGCGCAAAGCACGGAGCCACTTCCCCCGATCTGCGGAACTGTCCCCATGGCCTGCGGATCGGCGCTCCGCTCGCCAGCAGCGACGATGCACGGCCGTGGTAGCCAATCGGCAGATATTTGTAACTCTGAGGAAGCGGATTGTCCGGCCGCAGCATACGCCCCACACGCGTCGCGTGATGAATCGAGGCATAGAAGTCGGTGTAATCTCCGACCACTACAGGCATGCACATCTGCACTGCGCCTTGCAGATGCAGCAGCCCGCTCATGAAGCGCTGTGCCGCGGCGTCTGCCAGCAGTTCCTGCACGCGTGCGCGCAATTCTCGACTCGCATCCCGGCCTAATGCCATCAACGCATTCAAGACAGAGGCCTCGAGAGACTTACGCACCTCCGCATCGAGAGTATCGAACAACCCGGCTCTCGCAGCGCCGCGCAGATCGAGCACGCGGTCTCCAATCGCCATACCGATCCGCGCCGCCTCTTCCCCTGTAGTAAAAACACCCAGCGGCAGGTTCTCGAGCGGAAAATCCGTCTCTTCCGTGTTCGCACTTTCTACCCAGCTGCGCATCATCGTTGCGGCGCCCGGAAGTGCTTCTTCAGCCCCTGCCAGCATTCGTAATATTCATGCTGCAGAATCTTCGTCTCCATGGCGAATTTCGTTGGCCGCACCACCATCTGCGTCTCAAACATGAAGGCCAGTGTGTTGTCGAGATACTGCGGCTTCAACTCTGCCGCAGACGCGCGCTCCCAGGTCTCGGCATCCGGTCCATGTCCGGCCATGCAGTTGTGCAGGCTTGCGCCTCCCGGCACAAATCCTTCAGCCTTGGCGTCGTACTGCCCAAAGACGAGCCCCATGAACTCATTCATCAGGTTGCGATGGAACCACGGAGGACGGAAGGTATGCTCGGCGACCATCCAGCGCGGAGGAAAGATGGCAAAATCCACATTCGCGGTTCCAGGTGTGTGCGAAGGCGAGGTGAGCACCGTGTAAATCGAAGGATCAGGATGATCGAAGCTTACCGTATTGATGCAGTTAAAGAGCCGCAGATCATACTTATACGGGGTGTAATTTCCGTGCCACGCGACGACATCCAGCGGCGAATGATCGATCTCCGCCTGCCACAGCTTTCCGAGAAATTTACTTACGATGTGAAACAATCCTTCGCGATCCTCATAGGCGGCTTCAGGAGCGAGAAAATCCCGCGCATTCGCGAGACCATTCGCACCGATCGGCCCCAGCTCCGGCAACCGGAATGCGAGACCATAGTTCTCGCAGAGGTATCCACGCGACGGCCCATCGAGCACAACGCGGAACTTCACGCCCCGCGGAATGACTGCAATTTCACCGGGCTCGACGGCGAGCACGCCAAGCTCGGTATGCAGCCTGAGCGCGCCCTGTTGCGGAACGAGAAGCAACTCGCCATCGGCGTCATAAAAGAAGCGATCTACCATCGAGACATTCGCCGCATAAAGGTGAATCGCCACACCTACCTGCAACGCCGGATCGCCGTTGCCTCCCAACGTGACCAGCCCATCCACGAAGTCAGTCGGCTGCTCGGGGATCGGCAGAGGATTCCAGCGAAGCTGATTGGGAGAAGTCGGTATCTCGTCGAACGGCCCGCTGCGCAGCAGCCCGCACTGCATCGGCTCATAGGGCTTGTGCGTCACCGATGGCCGTATGCGATAGGTCCACGTCCGCCGGTTCACAGCACGCGGCGCAGTAAAGGGAGTACCGCTGAACTGCTCCGTGTAAAGCCCGAGCGGCGACCGCTGCGGCGAATTCTGCCCCTGCGGCAGCGCGCCCGCCTCAGCCTCAGAGGCAAATTCGTTCCCGAATCCCGATTGGTAGCGAAGCCTATCCATTTCCATGCTCCTCAACAAAACCCAACAAGGTATCCGCAGGAGGAGAGCTTTGGCAAACGCGAGGGCAATCAGGTGAAACTACGGGAACAATCGAGGCAGAGCCTCACCCGCGTTGGCCATAACCCGCTCGGTGAACTGACTCGCGTTCAGCGGCAGCTCCGGCCCCACATAGAACGTCCGCAATCCACGCCGCCGCGCCCACTGCACAAATCCCGCAGCCGGATATACCGCTCCCGAAGAACCAGCCACGAGCAGCATGGTACAGCGCTCGATCTCGGCATAGATTTCATCCATGAAGAGCGGCGTCTCTCCGAACCACACAATGTGCGGCCGGATACGGCCGCCACAGGTACAGCGAGGAATCTCCGCGGCTGCCGTATAGATGCCTTCATCGAAGAAGTCGCCCCGGCCGCATGCCCGCTCGCAGCGCGAACGAAAAAGTTCGCCGTGCATGTGCACCACCCGCTTTGAGCCGGCGCGCTCATGCAGGTCGTCCACATTCTGCGTGCAGAGATAGAACCGGTCCCCGAGTCGCTGCTCGAGCCGGGCCAGCGCAGTGTGCGCCGCATTCGGCCTGGCGCTCAGCGCATCCCGGCGGCGCATGGCATAAAAGCGCCACACTTGTTCCGCATCCTCATGCCAGGCTTCAGGCGTGGCCACATCTTCTACAAGATAGCCATTCCAAAGCCCGCCATTATCGCGAAATGTCGGCAGCCCGCTCTCGGCGCTCACGCCCGCGCCTGTAAGTACGAACAGCCGGTCCTCTTCTCCAATCTCAACCGGCCCGATCTCTTCCACGTTGACCATGTCTCAGGAATATCGCAAAAGCATCATGAAGCCAAAGTCCATGTGCGTCTGCTGATGGCAGTGAAAAAGTGTGGCTCCCGGGTTCTGGGCAACGAAGTCTATCTCCGCCGTGGACTTTCCCGGAACCACCACCACATCCTTGCGCAGACCGGACATCGGGCGGCCATCGAGGCTCGTCACCTCGAAAGTATGGCGATGCAGATGCACTGGATGATCGTCCATGCTCTTATTCACCATCTGCAAGCGATATCGCTTCCCCTGCTCCAGCATGATGGTGTCCGTCTTCGGATACGACTTGCCATTGATCATCCAGGAATCGAATTCGCCGTGACCATGGAACTTCGAGGTAAAGACCAGCGGCAATACGTGATCGGGTACAGCCGCTTCTGCCTGCGGATGGGCAAATTGCGCATAATCCCACACTGCCTCGGGCGGCGCGATCCATTGCGGCTCCCCGCTTGCACCGGCATATTCCACCACCACGCCCATGCCGGATCTGCGCACCTCGTCGCGCGTCTCCCCCAGCACCCACACGCCGGGCCTCGTCATCTCGATCAGCACATCGGCACGCTCGGCCGGGGCCAGCCGCAGCGCCTCAATGTTTTTCTGGACCGGCACCACATTGCCGTCAAGCGAGAGCACCATCATGCGATGGCCAGCCATGCCCAGCCAGTGCGTGACCGTGGCGCTGGCGTTCACGATGCGAAACAACACACGCTGCCCCTGCTTTACGCGGATCGGCTCCCCATGCCCAAGCATGCGGTCATTGATCGTCGCGTAGTCGTAGGAAGCATCCATGGATGTATCGCCGCCATTGCCCATGTAGGCATTCCAATCATGCAGGGTAAGAAAGACCTCCTGGTCATAATCGCCAGGCTCCTGTTTCGGCTCGACATAAAAGCAACCGAACTGACCGGAGTAGAGTGCCCGCTTCAGATCGTGCCCGGCAAAGGTGTGTGTGTGATACCAGCGCGTGCCTGCCGGCTCCGGCGTGAAGTGGTAACGCCGCTCGCCGCCCGGCGCAATCATCGGCGATCCTTCCTCCATTGCGCCATCCTGATCGGCAGGAATCCATAGCCCATGCCAGTGCACAATCTCCGGGATATCCGTGCGATTGTGCACGTCCATGGTGATCGCTTTTCCCTCTGGCCAGCGGATAAGCGGCCCGGGCACGCGCCCGTTATAGGCAAGGGTAGAGATCGTCTTGCCTGGAGCAATCTCCAGTTTCAGAGGAGCAATTTCCAGCGTTACGTCAGCCGTCTGCTGCGCCCGCAATCTGGCCGCGGCCGCGAGTGCCGCAGTCATCGCTGTGCTCTTCACGAATTCACGCCGGTTCATGATTCTCCTCTACTGCAGGCTGTCGGAGCTGCCCGTGCGATGATGCGTCCAGTCGAAGCGTCTCCCCACAATGCCCTTCACGATGAGATGATCCGTGCTCGCAGTCGGCCCCACCCCCACGCCGAAGTTAATCTCCCAGTTCGGCGACACATTCAGATCAATCGCCGGAAAAAACTGCTGTTGCTGGTCATGCAGGGAATCGAAGCCACGCAGCGAACCATAGGACGCGTAATACTCAAGTCCACCCGTCACATACTTATTGAAGTCGTAGCTGACCTTCGCATTGGGTGAGAAACCCAGGCCCTCATTCACAGTCTGGCCATGGAAGGATCGTTCCAGCGCAGGATTCACCGCGAAGTACCAGCGACCGATCTGCTTATCCACAATCGGTCGAATTTCCCAGGTCCAGGTATCGGTCGAAAAATCGCGGCGCTGGTAGCCGACCTCCGTCGACAGACTCACGCCCACCGGCCAGTGCCAGCTGTCCGGGACACGCACACGCGGACGAATATGATCGCCGACCCACTGCCAGCCCTGCCCATCGCGCAGGCTCGTAAAGATGTAGAAACCAACCTCCGACCAGCTGTTGACACCCTGCGTGATCTCCACCGTCTCATGCTCGGCATGATTCGTGGGATAGAGGCGATCGGCGGCGAAAGGCGAGCCGGGCAGCGGCTTCGTTCCGTCCGCGGTGAAGTTGCTGTGCAGCTCGAGCATGGTAGTTTTCGGCGCCACGGTCTCCGAACCGTAGACCTGGATCTCATAGTTATCCTGTGCGTGTGCGACGCGCGCAAACAGCAGCACCGCGCAGATAGCCAGCCACCATGCACATTCATGCCACATCCTGCGCCTCAACTTTTACTCTCCCGCATGTCTTGTTCCACTCACCCTAGCATGCGTTGCTGAAGCCGTTGTCATCTCCACCGCACTCAATCTCGACTATCCTTGAAGAGACATCTCGCTCTCATGCCGAACGACACCCAACTCGTACAGATTGTCGCTGACGCATTCACCGACGCAGCACGCCGTTCCAGCTCCATGTCCGGTTCGTGGCTTCCATGCCATCTCGGATGCAACCAGTGCTGCATCGGAGTCTTTCCTATCAGCGCACTCGATGCCCAGCGGCTACGGGATGGAATCACCGCGCTCGAGCATGACGATCCGGAGCGCGCCGCCCGTGTTCATGAGCGTGCGACACGCTCGCGCGAGCGCCTCACGCCGCATTTTCCCGGAGATCCGGAGACCGGGATCCTGCGGGAAGACGACGCAGCAAATGAAGCGTTCGAAGACTTCGCCAACGACGAACCCTGTCCCGCTCTCGACCCTGCAACTGGCGGCTGCGACCTCTATGCGGCGCGCCCCATGACCTGCCGCATCTTCGGACCGCCCGTGCGCTCGGCCGAAGGCATCGGCGTCTGCGAGCTCTGCTTTGTTGGCGCCCCGCAGGAGGATATTCTTGCCGCCGAGCTCGACACCAGCTGGTCACCGCTTGAGGACGAGCTGAATGCACAGGCCGAGCTGGACAGCGGGCAGCATGGATCGACGCTGGTTGCGTTCGTCCTCGCACCCCGGTCGCATAATTCTTCTTCCTCTCTGTAACCTTATCCGGCTGCCGTAGTCCCATGCGGTAGACGGCTTCCCGCCGGCGCATCCGCGCCAGGTCACGAGCCGTATAAGGAGAAATGACCGATGAAGCACTCAATGAAGAACGCCCTGGTGGCCGCTGCGGTTTCCGGCATGTTGAGCGGCGCTGCCGCACTGCACGCAGCCACGCCGCAGAGCGCCAACCCCGTGCTGAAGGCGGGCAAGGCATCGTACAGCACCGTCAACATGGACAAGACTGCCAAGCACGCCTGTAAAGGCAAGAACGACTGCAAGGGTCAGGGTGGCTGCAAGTCCAGCGACAACGGCTGCAAGGGCAAAAACAGCTGCAAGGGCAAGGGTGGCTGCGCAACCGACGGCTCCAAGAAGCCTTCCTAACTCCACCGACCAGCTACTTCGCGGGCCGGACATGATCTCCGGCCCGTACGCTACCCCACCGGAGTTCCCTATGGCTGCAAATCGCTTCAACGGATATACCGATTACGGAGTCGGCATCGGGCTGCGCGTCCCGCACTACAATCACATCCTCACGCGCAAACCTGGCGTCGACTGGTTCGAGATCATCTCGGAGAACTACATGGTCGACGGCGGACGCCCGCTGGAAGTTCTCGATCGCATCCTCGATCAGTACAAGGTCGTCCAGCACGGCGTCTCCATGTACTTCGGCTCGGTCACCGAGCCGGACCCTGAGCACCTGAAGCGGCTCAAGACACTGGTGCGCCGCACGAAGACGCCGTGGCTCAGCGATCATCTCTGCTGGGGCTCAGTGGATGGCCGTTACACGCACGATCTGCTGCCGATGCCCTACACCTGGGAGGCCGTGCGCCATACCGCCGAGCGCATCCGGAATGTTCAGGACTATCTTGAAATCCCGGTCGTCGTCGAAAACGTTTCGAGCTATGCCGAATATCACATCTCTGAGATGACCGAGTGGGAGTTTCTCAATGAAGTTGTTGAGCGAGCGGACTGCGGCATCCTGCTCGACGTGAATAACATCTACGTCTCCTCGCAGAACCACAGCTTCGATCCGTTTACCTACGTAAATGCGGTGCCTGCCGAGCGCATTGCGCAGATCCACATCGCCGGCCATTCGAAGTTCGAGAAGTACATCCTCGACACGCATGACCACCCCGTGCTTGACCCGGTGTGGGATCTCTATGCGCGCACCATCGAGCGCGCCGGCCCCACAGCCACGCTGCTCGAATGGGATGACAACATTCCCAGCTTCGACGAAGTGCATGCAGAAGCGCTCAAGGCCAATCGTTATCTGCAGTCCGCGGCCTCGGCATCTCACACCGTCATTGAAGAGCCGGAGCTTGCAGGGAAAGCAGGCGCACGATGAGCCACATCGCAATCTCAGCGCCCACACTTGAACAGCTACAGCGCCGCGTCGCCGCAGCCATCATGCACCCGCTCACCGGCAGCGAGGCGATGCCGCGCATGCGCCATGACGGCACATCGAACCGCGCCGAAGCCGAATCCCTGATTCGCCCCAATGACCGCCTCACCGCATTCGAGCGCCTCGAGATCTACAACCGCCAGTACTGGTTCCGCCTCTATTCGTCCTTTGAAGAAGACTTCCCGGGGCTCAAGGCCATCCTTGGCGCGAAACCCTTCGACCGCCTCATGCGCAATTACCTCACCGCATGCCCGTCGCGCTCTTTTTCTCTCCGTAACCTCGGCTCCGCGTTGGAAGGCTGGCTCGAAGCGCACCCCGAATTCCTGGGGCCGCGCCGCGATCTCGCCATGGATATGGCGCGGCTCGAATGGGCGCACATCGAAGCGTTCGATTCCGCACACCTGCCACTGCTCGATCCCGACGAACTCGCAGCCATGGACGCGGATTCCGTGCTCCGCCTGCAGCCGCATCTCCACGTGCTCGCGCTGCGCTATCCGGTCGAAGATCTGCTGATTGCACTGCGCAGCGAAGCGGGCAGCCAGGACGCGGCGAGCAACAGCGCCAGCGTTGCCCGGCGCAGCAGGCGCGTTCGCCGTGTCGCATCGCTTGCGCCTGAGGCCATCCATCTGGCTGTTCATCGCCATGAAAATTCCGTTTACTACAAGCGCCTCGACGCCGAAGAGTTTCATTTGCTTGCCGCACTGATTGCCGGCAACTCCCTCGGCGAAGCCATCCATGCCGCCTTCGCTGGCAGCAATCTCCCCGAAGCGGATCAGAGCACGATCTTGCAGCAGTCCTTTGCCTCCTGGATGGCAATGGGCTGGTTCGCCGCACATTTGACTACAAGCCCTGCCATTACAGATCCAGCTATCACAAATTCAGGAGAATCCCGATGACCGCGATCGTCTCTCCAGCCGTGCCCCGCTCCGGCATGGCGCAGCTCTATGTCCACTTCTGCCGTCTGGTCTCGCGGCTCCAGTCGCCGCTGCTGCTCGCCATCCGGCTCTACTGGGGATGGCAGTTCGCGCAGACCGGCTGGGGCAAGCTGCACAACCTTGCACATGTGAAGGATTTCTTTACCTCCCTTGGCATTCCCGCGCCCGGCCTCATGGCTCCGGCCATCTCGGTGCTGGAGTTTGCCGGTGGCATTCTACTCATGCTCGGGCTCGGCAGCCGGCTCATCGCATTGCTACTCAGTGCGAACATGTTTGTCGCCTATCTCACTGCCGACCGTGAGGCGCTCACCTCCGTCTTCAGCGACCCCGGCAAGTTCTACATCGCCGATCCTTTCACCTTCCTCTTTGCTTCCCTGCTTGTGCTCGTCTTCGGGTCCGGGTTCTTTGCGCTCGATACGTTCATTGGCAAATACATGGCGCGCCGAGGCACAATGGAGGAATGACCGCTTCCGGCCCCATCGGCGCCGCGCCGGGCCTCTCCACTGAGGCCGCGCTGATTACCGCCGTGCTGGCCGGAGAGCGGGACAAGTTCCATCTCCTCATCCTTCCCTATGAAGCGCAGCTTTACCGCACAGCTTTTGCACTCGTAAAGAACACCCAAGAGGCCGAAGACGTGGTGCAGGACGCGGTGCTCAAGGCCTATCGCCGCCTGGCCAGTTTCCGCGGTGATGCGAAATTCAGCACCTGGCTGATCGCCATTACCCTGAACGAAGCACGTAGCCGCCTGCGCCGTGAGAACCGCGTCCCCACCGACTCGCTCGACGAAAGGCGGGAGGATCAGGGCGACTTTACGCCCGCTGCACTTACTGACTGGCGCGAGGTGCCGCAGGCCGCGCTCGAGCGGCAGGAGATCCGCTCCCTCATCGAGTGTGCACTCGCCGAACTGCCCGAGAGCTACCGCGAGATCATCATCCTGCGGGATGTCGAAGAGCTCAGTGTGAATGAAACCGCCGAGCTGCTGGGCATCTCCGTTGCGCTGGTGAAGGTACGCCTGCATCGGGCGCGCATGATGCTGCAGAAGATACTCGCGCCGCAGCTCAGCCGCACCGCAAACAATGTGCTCCAATCCGGCAAACGCTCCTGGCTGGGGAGGTTCTCATGGCTATGAACTGCCGCCACGTCTGGGACCACATCTCCGGATACATCGACGGCACGCTTTCCGCCGAAGTGCGTCTCGAGGTCGAGCGCCATCTCGCCCATTGCGAAATCTGCTCGGCGATCCTCGACTCGACGCGGAACATTATCATTCTCGTGGCCGACGATCGTGTCTTCGAGCTGCCTGTCGATTTCAGCAAACGGCTGCATGCCCGGCTCGACAAGGTTCTGAGCGAGGAGCCGCCGGAACCAGCCTGACGCGAGCTACACCCTAGTGAAGATGCGGATGGTGCATCATGGAGTGCGTCCACCATTCCAGAGCCAGCAGGACCAGCGTCACAATCGCCAGCGCAAACTGCCATCGCTCCGAACGCCGCTCCTTCGCCGTAAGCGGCTGGATACGCCATTGAGCCGCCGGACGCTGGCGCAGCCGGCGCACCCGCCACAGCACGTAAAGATTCACCAGCGCACCAGCCAATGCCAGCAGCATCATCGGAATCCGGATCGCATCCTGATGCCAGCCGCGCGCCGGAGCATCGGTTCCTGCAGCCACAGCCAGCGCTCCCAGGCCAATGAGAACGCGCACACCGCTGATGGTGAGTACCGCGGTGCACAGACTCTGCAGCAGGGCGAAAACGAAGCTCGACCAGTTAATCCAGCGGGTTCTGGCAGACAGGATAGGGTTTTCGGCAGCCATCGCACTCATCCTACCAGCGTAGCCATGCAATTGTTTATAGCGCCCATAAACGAAGAACTCCTGCCTGCACATCCTGCTTGTCCCTGAAGCTGGACGGGACTAGATTGAGCTATGGCTCACGCACATCCCTCTTGCCGCCGTTGTCCTGGGCCCGCGCACACATCTCGCCACCAGCAAGGAGCCCGCTATGGCTGTTGACGCATCCGCACTCTCCCGCCGTACATTCTTTCGGCTCGCCGCCACCGCTTCCGCACTCGCCGCAGTCCCCATCCTCACCGAGCCGCATCTCGCACAGGCGCAGCGCCGCCGTTTCCACATGGAGGCCTATCCCGCCGGCGCCATCCGCATCGATGCCAATGAAAATCCACTCGGTCCCTGCGCCGCGGCCTGTACTTCCATCTCCAGTATGATCGCTGAAGGTGGACGCTACGACACCGATCTCACCTTCAAGCTGGCCGAGACCTTCGCCGCCATGGAAGGCCTCAAGTCCGAATACGTGATGCCCTATGCGGGTTCGAGCGAGCCGCTCCACTACACGGTGCTCGCCTTTACCTCACCGGAGAAACCCTTCGTCACCGCCGATCCTGGTTATGAAGCCGGCATGCGCGCAGCAGACCTCAAGGGTGCGAAAGTCATCAAGGTTCCACTCACCGCCACGCACGCGCACGACGTCAAGGCCATGGTCGCTGCCGATCCCAATGCTGGCGTCATTTACATCTGCAATCCGAACAACCCTACCGGTACAACCACTCCTCACGAAGACATCGCATACGCGCTGGCGAACAAGCCCAAAGGCTCGATCCTGCTCATAGACGAAGCCTACATCCACTTCTCCGACACGACATCGTCGCTCGATCTGGTCAAAGCGGACAAAGACGTGATCGTGCTGCGAACTTTCTCGAAGATTTACGGCATGGCCGGTATCCGCTGCGGCTTTGCCATCGGCCGCCCGGACCTGCTCGAAAAGCTGCAGTACTTCGGCATGAATGCCATGCCCATCACCGCGGTCGCCGCGGCCACAGCCAGCCTGCAGGATAAGGACGTCGTCCCACAGCGCAAGAAGCTCAACGCCGAAATTCGCTCGGAAACCTTCGAGTGGCTTACCGCGAACAATGTGACCTTCATTCCATCGGAGAGCAACTGCTTCATGATGGACACTCGCCGCCCGGGCAGAGACGTGATGACCGCCATGGCGAAGCAGGATGTCTTCATCGGCCGCGTGTGGCCGGTGATGCCCACCTGGGTTCGCATCACCGTCGGCACCCGCGCCGAGATGGCGAAGTTCCAGTCTGCCTATAAGCAGGTGATGAACGCCAGCAATGCCGAGCTTGCTCTGCCAGCGCTCGATCGCAGCCATCGCTTCAGCGTCCTGTCGTAGTCTCTGATCACGATGCACAAAAAAAGCCCCGGCCAGAGCCGGGGCTTTTTCATTTGCCGGCACTCGTTATTTCGAGCGAACAGCGATCACCTCGATCTCCACCAGGGCCCACGGAGCCGCCAGCGCAGCCACCTGCATCGCTGCACGCGATGGCTTGTTCGGCTGGTCCTTTGTGCCGAAGTATTGCAGGTAAGCCGCCTGCAGACCGGCAAAGTCCATCTTGCCGCCCTTGTTTGGATCGCCTGCCATGTAGACGTGCATGTTCACCACATCACCCAGCGTGAGGCCCTGCGCCTTCAGGATCGCATCGAGCTTTTTGAAGATGCTCGTTGCCTGCGCCTGCGTATCGCCATAATCCGCAGTTTTACCCGTCGCCGGATCCGCCGGAGTCACCGGCGAAGCCAGCTGTCCGCTCACATAAAGCGTATCGCCGGCCCACACCGCCGTTGCCAGCGGGGATGCATCCGACTGCACGTGGACAACCTTCGTCTGCGCCATCGCCGTGCCGACAGCGGCGCACAGCAGTGCGGCAGCGGCCAGGCCTGTTCTCATTCGCAACATCAATTCTGTCCTTTCTACTCTTCTGCTATGCCTGCTGCGTTGTGGTGGATGCGCTCAGCCGCGCCGATTGCACGCGGTCGGAAATCATGCGCGTCACGCGATGCGATGCCAGAGCCGCGCCCTCCTGCCAGCCGATGATGTGGCTGCAGTGATCGCCGGAGAAATAAATGCGGTCATCGGCTTCGATCAGCGCCTTGTATGGTCCGTCGTAATAGTCACTGCGCCGATTCTTCACATAGCTCGGCGCCGCGCCCACCCACGAACCGAGGTTATAGCGCATCATCCCCCAGTTCATATAGACCGGATTGGTCAGTTCCTTGCCATGGCCAGGGTGCAGCTTTTCAACCGCCGCGCGCGAAGCTTCGAATTTGGCCTGCATGCTGGGCAACTTGCCAAAATCCGACTGGTTTTCAACGCCGTAGCCCGCCACCAGCACACCCTTCTCCGAGAACAGCTTTCCGCTCGGATACCACATCAGGTTAACCGGCCCCTTAACGACGAAACCTAGGCCACCGTAGAGGTTGTAGTCCTGCTCCCAGAAGCGCCGCGACTCCCACGCCACCTTATACGCGCTGTCGTAGTAGACCTCGCTGATCGCCTGCTTCACCTGCGGTGAAAAGTCATTTGGAATATTCCTGAGAATCGTCAGCGGCAGCGCGCAGATGCAGTAATCTGCTTCGATCACCTGGTCCGGACCGCTCTTGCTGTAAACCACCCTCACACCTTTTGGCGTCTTGCGGATCTCCTTGACCACCGCGGTGTACTGCACCGTATCGCCAAGCTTTTCCGCAAACGCATACGGGATGCGGTCCATCCCACCTACCGGCTGGAACATGGTCGCTTGCATGTCGAACATCTCTTCATACATCATGCCGTTCCAGAACTTTGCATCGAGCAGCGCATGCATGGGTAGCGGCTGACGCAGTACCTCCGTATCCAATCCAGCGCCAGCCAGTTTCTCGACACCGCTACGCTCCGACCCTGTGTAGCTAAAATCCTTCTGCAGGTCTCCGTAGTAGCTCAGAAACTCGAGCATCCGGTCGTGATCTTCCTTGGAGAGCACGTCATCGAGCGCATTTTTCTGGATGCACTTGGCCAGCAGCTCCGATACGTGGCCGCGCGTGTCGTTGATCGCCTGCCGCTGCTCCACTGCCTTCCCGCCGAAGGCGTCGTCGTTCTGCAGCAGCGCGCTCCGCGAGGTGTTCACCTCCACCTCGAGCGGAACCCCAAGTTCCTTGCAATAACCGAGCATCGTCTTGTGAATCGAGGGCAGGCGCGCCGGGCCTGCATTGAAGTAGCTGTCTGCTTCCCAGATCGCCGTTTGGCTGGCGCCATCGGCAAATTCGATCTTCGTGCCGTTTCTCACGGTAAAGTTGCGTCCGCCCGGGCGCTGCCGCGCCTCGAGCACCGTACACGAGTAGCCCGCCTTGCCCATCTCGTACGCAGCCACCAGGCCGGCGATGCCGCCGCCCAGGATCACCACCTTCGTGCCCGCGCCCGCCGCCAGCTCCACACGCGAAGCCTCGGCTGCGGCCACCGGCATCAATCCCAGGTGCTGCATGGTAAGAAACGCTGCACCAAAGCCGCCGGCCTGGCCTACCCGCATCAGAAAATCACGACGTGTTACACCCATTTTTCGACTCCACTTCCGGTGTTGAAAAGCTCGCTCAAAAAGCCCCGGGGCGCCCGCTCAAACGCAGACGCCCTGAAGCCCAAATGCAGATATATCTCCGGCGCTAGAAGATGATCTTCAACGCCAGCTGCGTGTTAAAAGGCTCACCCGCGCCAATTCCCGGCGCGCCGTTGTAATTGCCAATGGTGGTTGTCAGTTGAAGACTGGTGTCCGTAGTGTAGGACGGATTGATACTGGCTGGCGAAGCATAATTTGTATGGTTGAAGACATTGAACATTTCCACGCGGAACTGCGTGGTAATCTTCTCCCCGATCCGCGTGTTCTTGAAGACGGACAGGTCCACATCGTTGTAGCCCGGCCCGTAGTAAGCATTGCGCCGCGTGTCGCCCCACGTTCCCGCCGATGCATCGACGAAGGCATTGGGATTCAGCCAGTTGGCATTCACCGCGCCCTTGCGGTAGCCCGCATACGGATTCACTCCGGTTACATAGTTCGCGCGCTGGTTCCCATCATCGGTGCCCGAGGTATCCGACGAGCTGTAGACAGAAAACGGCAGACCGCCATGGAAGGTCAGCAGGCTGTTGAGCTGCCACCCCCTGGTGAGGCTCTTCCAGTGTTGCGAACCGGGCACATCATAAGTAAGCAACCCAACGAAGATATTCCGCTGGTCGAAATCGCTCGGACCATAGTCGCCCTTAAAATTGGTGCTGTCCTGCGGCAGGGCTCCGCGATAGGCAGTGACTTCGTCCATGTTGTGGGACCAGGTGTAAGTCGCCTGCCCGCTCAAACCATGGACAGCCGCAACACGCATGGTCGCCTGCAATGCGTTGTAGTTTGAGGTTCCGATGCTGCGCACCTCGTTGATGAAGGTATAGCTGGGAAATTGCGAAAAATACGGCCGGCTGCAGTTCTGGATCGTGTACTGAGGAGCGCAGAAGATATCTGTGCCCGGCACATCCATGCCGGCTGCCGTATTGGTCACGTTGCCGCTGTTCAGCGCCGCCTGGTTGATGTCGAGAATCGAAAGCAGATGCCGTGCGCCGCTGCCTACATAACCCAGCTGCGCCACCAGCTTGCTGCCCAGGCCCTGCTCCACCTGGATGTTGTAGTTCAGGTTGTGCGAAGGCACAAAGTTCTTCGCAATCGAGAAAATGCTGTCCGAAGCCGTCGCATCGGGAAAGACATTTTCGCCATCCACAATCGTGTACGACGAGGCCGTCGCCGTCGTCACCGGGTCCGGACCGCCGGGATTGCCTTCGACGCCGTTCGGTGCGCCGTTGCCCGGACGATTGTCGAGGAATGGGTTGAGGTTCGGCGTGTCATAGAAGAGTCCCGCGCCGGCACGCAGCACGGTGGAAGGCGTCAACTGGTAGCTGATGCCAGCACGCGGGCTGAAGTTGAGATAGGTCGGGTCATAGAGGTTGCTGATCTGGTTGCCCTGGTAAACCACGCCGCCCTGGTCGGGACGAAAAACGGAGAGATTCTTCCATGGATTATGCAGCGGACCCTCGTAATCCCAACGGAGTCCATAGTTCAGGTTGAACTTTGCATTGATCTGCCAGGAGTCCTGCCCGAAAAACTCAAGCGTGTTGACGAAGACCTGGCGATCGGGATCACCGAGCGCGATCGAAGATGTCTTCACATAGCCGGCCAGAAAGTCCGACAGTGCATTGACGCGCGAGTCGCTCGAAGTCCACGGCCCTTCGCTTCCATCGAAAGTAAAGCTGCCCAGGGCATGGCGATGGTAGAACTCGTCCAGCTGCGCTTTCCGTAGTTCACCGCCAAACTTTATCTGATGCCTTCCCACAGTCCAGGAAACATCGTCCGTCAGGTGACCGGTAATGTCATTACGGCCCTCGGGAGGTGTCTCACCTACCGGATCGAAGCCGGTGATCGAGATATTCGGTGCGCCCGAGAGGGTCGAGCCTGTCACCAATCCAAGCGAAGACACATTGAAGCTGTTGTTGAAGTCGTTGAAGACCTGGTTGAAATAGTTCACGCCCAGCAGCAGTTGGTTGGTGATCGTCGGGGAGAACACGTGGTTGTACACCACCGCGTAATTCTGCACGTGGATCGGCGCGACTTCGTAGTAGTACTTCAACTCCGAACCCACCGGGGCCACCTGGTTGCCCTGCCCGACAAACCAGTGCGCCGTCAGGCTGTTCCGATCGTCGATCGTATAGTCGATCTTCGCCAGGCCGTTGTAGCTGTATCCATACTCCGGATCGGTGTTGGTGTAGTTATCCACGGTCGGCTGCCCACCCGTGTCGCCGGCCAGCGATCCCGTCACCGACGAAGGCCAGAGCGTCTTCAACAGGTTTTCGGTCACCGTGTTCACCGGCACTCCCGCCGTCGTCAGCTGGGCCTGCGCGGCCGTCTGCCATGCTTCCGAGGGCTCGGTGGCCTGCGCTGGCACACCGATCAGGAAGCGCTGGTGCTCATAGGTGGTAAACCAGAAGAGCTTGTCCTTGATGAAAGGGCCGCCGGCAGAAAAGCCATAGTTATAGTTCCGGACTTCCTGCTTGACCGGAGCCGAGAATGGATTGGTCGCACCGAAAAACTCATTGCGATTGTAGTAGTAGAGCGAACCGTGCAGATCATTGCCACCCGACTTGAGCGAGAGGTTCACGCTGCCGCCCGGGTTGCGGCCCGACTCGGCCTGTGCCTGCGTCTGGGTTGAGAACTGGTCGACAGCATCGATCGGCAGGATGATGCCGGCGATACCGGAGACGCCCCCCTGATTCACGGCCGGAATGTTATGCCAGAGATCGTTGTTGTCGATGCCGTCGATCTGCCAGTTGATCTGGTTCGCGCGTGTACCATTCAGCGAGCCGTAGCCGCCCGCGCCGGAATTCGCAAAGCCCGGAGCCAGCACCACGAGCTGCGTAAAGTCGCGGCCATTCAGCGGCGTATCCTGCAACATCTTGCCAGTCACGCCCGAGGTCTGTGTTGTCGTCGTGGTGTCCAGAGCCAGCGCCGCCGCGCTTACTTCCACGGTCGTCGCCATCCGCGCCATGGACAGCTTGATGGGTAGCGTGTAGATCGTGCCCGCGCGCACCATGACGTTATTGACCCTGATCTCTTGAAAACCGGAAGCCTCGGTAACAACGGTATAGGTACCAAGCGGCAGATCCTGAAACGAAAACTCGCCCGCGCTGGAAGTGATCGTGTCATGCGAGATGCCTGTCGACACATCTGTGGCTATCACCTTCGCCGATGCCAGCACTGCGCCGGACGGGTCCGTCACCGTGCCGTTGATACCGCCACGAAATGTCTGCGCATGCGCCTCCGCGAACAACAACAGAAATAGGCCAGAGATCATGCCCAATAGAGACAGAGATTTCCTGTATCGCTTCGTCATGGGTACAAAGCCTCCAAAAGGATTCATGGGTACTGCTCTGCATTTGTTCTGCGTGCCGAGAAAAGACGGAGCGGCAAGCTCGCGCCCGGCACCGTCAGTTACGGTCTGGGATCTTCAGCGGATCAGAGAGGAAAGGAATTGCGCAGAGTATGCGAGATAGCACTGCCATGCCCGAAAATAGCGTTGGAATCTATCAGGGCAAAGCGAAAAATAAGCGCGATCAGCAAGAGAAATAGCAGCGATAAGCTGGCACTTATCGCTGATTTCAGCCGGAGATCCGAATAACTCTGCCAGTTCCCTTTTTATTCCGGCAGATACAACGCTCCCAGCGACAGCGGACCCGTCATGCGCTTTTACCACCAACGCGGACATAAATTTTCGTTATCGAAATATTCTGCTACTCGCTGCGCAGTGTCTCCGCCGGATCGATCTGCGCAATGCGCCCGGAAGGCACAAGCGCGGCGAGCAACGAAATCCCGAGAAGCAGCAGAGGCGTCAGCATAAGAGTCCATACATCGTAAGTTTTCACACCGTAAATCTCGCTCCGCAGCATGCGCAGCACGGCGAAGCAGCTCATCATTCCGGCGCTGACACCGAAGAGTACCGGCATCAGGCCTGCCCGCACGGTTCTGCGCATAGATTCGCCCAGCGTCGCACCGAGCGCCATGCGGATGCCGATCTCCCTGCGCCGCTCGACCACCGCGCTCGCCACCAGCGATCCCACGCCGACGGCGGAAAGCAGTAACGCCAAAATCGCCAGCGTGCCCAGCAGCGTCACCTCGACGTGTTGCATGGCGAGTTCATGCCCCATCAGGTCATCAAAGCTGTAGAAGCCCGAAAACGACAGATCGCGGTCGACACTCGCAAGGCTGCTCGTCATCGCCCGGCTCAAATCCGCAACCGGCACGCGCGTGCGGATGATCCACGAGGGCTCGAACCAGAGGTGAGCCGGTGCAAGCATGCGGGCAGGAAACTGCGCCGCCGGAAGATAGAGCACCGGCTCGGTGCCGAGCGGAGCTGTCCATACAATGCCCTGCTCCTTCGTCACATCTCCAACCACGCCAACAATGCGCATCGGTGGCAAATCCTGTTTGCCCAGCTTCGGCAGCTTCAAATGATGACCGACTGCGTTCGCCGTTCCAAAGAACTGCTTCGCAAACGCCAGATTGACCACGGCTACCGGCTCGCTCGCCGCCGTATCGATTTCGCTTACCTCGCGCCCGGAAAGCACCGGCACGCGAAGAGCCTCAAAGTATTGCGGGCTCACCCAGCTCAGGTTGGTGTTCGTCCGCTCACCCGCGCTCTTGCCATCTGCGATCTGTACGTTCCAGTTCAATCCGCGCTCATAGGGAACGCTCAGCCCCGCGGCGGCATTCTCCACGCCAGGGATACTCCGCATGGCGGCGAGGCTGCGAGTAAGCAGGTCATCGAAAGCCGCCGGCTCATGATAGCGGTCTTCATCGAGCGATAACTTGCCCAGCGTGATGTTATGCGCATTGAATCCGGGCGGCAGCGTTTCAAGATAGACAAGCGTTCTCGTCATCACGCCGGATGCCGCAACCAGCACGACGGTGAGCGCGACCTCGCCCGCAATCAATAGACGACGCGACCGCCCCGAGCCACCGGCGATGCTGTAGTTCTTCGCAGCCATCGCGGCGCGCAGTTCCACCCTGCGCACAGCCAGCGCAGGCAGAGCTCCGAACAGGACCGTTGTGACCAGCGTGGCTGCAAGCGTAAACAGGAGCACTCTGCCATCGATGGCAAAACCTCCCATAGGCTGCAGCTCGGGTGGTAGCAGATGCTCCATCATGCGAAGACATGCAGAAGCCAGCCCGACGCTTGCCATCGCGCCCAGCCCGGCCGGCAACAGGCTCTCCAGCCATAGCTGCCGCAGAAGTCTCCAGCGCGTACCGCCCAGCGCCAGCCGTGTGGCCAGCTCCTGCGTGCGCCCCGCGATGCGCACCATCGTCAACCCGGCAAGATTCGCGCACGCAATCAGCAGAATGAATCCGACTGCCAGCATCAACGCCAGTATCCTGGGCCGGTTATCTTCCCCGAGATACTGCTGCATCGGCTGCGCATAAAGCCACGCGCGGCTCGGCGTCGAACGCGCATCGGGATGAATCGGCAGGTGCGCCAGCTCTCCGCGCACCTTGTCCCATGTCGCGCCTGCACGGAGGCGCAGCAGAATGCCGCAGTCATATCCCGAGCACGCGCCCTGCGCGTCGCCCGGCTGCAGCACAGTGTAGAGCTGACTGTCGCCATGCGGCTTCGTGAAGCCGGCCGGCAGAACTCCAACAACCGTGTACGGCTCACCCTTTACGCTGATAGTGCGGCCCAGCACACCGCGATCCCCGGCAAACGCCGACTGCCACAACCCATAGCTCAACATGGCAGCACGCGTGCCCCCCGCGCGGCTCTCCTCATCGGTGAACGCACGGCCGAGCAGCGGCTCGATACCCAGCACCTCAAAGAAATGAGACGTGACCGCTGCCGCCGTGACAAAACGTGCGACGTGGCCCGAGGCTGTTTCTGCCGCAAGATTCACACCATTCGCGGTCGACCCCACCTGCCCCTCGTACGCCGCCACCGTTGCTGCAGTCACATGCTGTTTGACTAGACGCCAATCATCCAGACCATGGCTGTCATCCTCATCCAACCAATGCCCGCTGCGGTCCGTGCCTTCGATATGCGTCACCAGCGCCGCCAGACGTTGCGGCTCTGGATAGGGCAGCCGGCGCAGCAGAAAGCCATCCACCATGCTGAAGACTGCGGTGTTCACACCGATGCCCAAAGCGAGTGTAACGACCACCGCCAACGCAGGCCCAGGCGCCCGGCGCATCTGTCTGCAAGCCAGCTTCAACTCTGCCCACATATTGTCACCTCGGTGGTTACATATTTTTATTCGTCACGCAGCGCCGTGACTGGCTCGATCCGCGATGCGGTATGGACGGGAATCCAGCTCGCTCCCAGCGCCAGCAACGCAATCGCCGAGAGCGCCGCGCCAAAGACCGCCACATCGTCCGGGCGCACACCGAAGAGCAAACTCGCGACAGCGCGAGCCAGTCCTGCCGCTGCCACGACGCCGACCCCCATGCCGACAGCCGTGAGCATGCCCGCACGGCGCAGAAACATCCGCGTCACATCGCCACGTGTTGCGCCCAGCAGCAGCCGCAGTCCAACCTCTTTACGGCGCTCGCCGACCACACTCGCCATCACACCGAAGATACCGAGCGCGGCCAGCAGCAAGGCAATTCCGGCATCCAGCACCAGCGTCCCCGCGGCATACAGCAGTCCGATCAGCGCATCATGCAGATATCCCGCATAACTCTCCATGCCGGAGATCGCAAATGTCGGATCGATGCCCGCAATCGCCGCCCGCGCCGCAGAAGCCAGCGCCGGCGCATCGCCAGCCGTGCGGAGCACATAGCGCGTGGAGGCTGTCGGAAACTGCATCACGCTCAAGTAGATCGCCGGCTCCGGTCCGGGATCGATCCACTCATATTGCATATCCTCCACCTCTCCCACAATCGTCACCCAGGGCGTCGGATCGTTCTCCCCCAGCCGCACCCGATGTCCCAGCGGCGACTCGTGCGGAAAGTGGACCTCGGCAAACTGCCGGCTCACCACTGCAACCAGTGGCGTATCGATACCATCCCGCTGTGTCAGCAGACGTCCGCTCCGCAGCCTCACCTGCATCGCATCGAAGAACCCCGGGCTCACCGTGATCCGCGATGCGATCTGCACCTGTCCCGGCGCCACTGGACGACCTTCGATCGCGAGCTGTTGATCCCAGGTTCCTTCATTGCCGTCTGGCACATTGCTAGTCAACGCAACGGCCTGCACACCCGGCAGACCGCGCAGCCGGTCAAGACTCTGCTCATACTGCTGCGCCAGCCGCGCAGGATCGTTGCTTTGGCCTGTCGGCGTCCATAACTCGAAGGTCAACACCTTTGCCGGCTCCAGCCGGTCTTCCTTGTGCAACATCGACCACATGCCCTTGGCCATCAGCGCCGAGCCGATCACCAGCGTCACCGCCAACGCAATCTGCGCCACGGCAAAAATGCTGCGCAGCCGATGCGTCGATCGGGCACCGGTGGTCGTGCGGCCGCCGGCCTTCAGCTGCCCCACCAGGTCTACACGCAGCGCCTCGAGCGCCGGTGCCAGACCCGAGATCATCCCGGCAGCCATCGCCAGCACCACCGAAAGTACCAGTGCGCGGCCATTCAGCGAGACCTGTTCCCAGCCGGCGATATAGCGCGCAATCCGCTCCGGCATCTCAGCCAGCAGGATATGCAGATCCAGAATCGCCAGCAGCACGCCTACTGCCGCGCCACCGATGCTCAGCAGCAGACTCTCCGCCAGGAGCTGACGCAGCAGCAGCCAACGGCTTGAGCCGAGCGCCGTCCGCAGCGCCATCTCCCCGCGCCGGCTCAGTCCCCGCGCAAACTGCAGGTTGGCCACATTTGCGCAAACGATCAGCAATACAAAGGTCGTCGCCGCCATGATCATCTTCAGGTAGAGCGGCGTCATCGGCCCGTTGATGCCCTTGAGGAGCGGTTCCACCGTCACGCTCCAGCCGCGGTCTGCCTCCGGATACTGCGCTGCCTGACGTTCCGCTGCCGCGCGCATCTCTGCCTGGGCTACGCCCAGCGCGACGCCAGGCCGTAACCGGCCCACCGCAAAATAGCGGCGATCGCTGCGGTCCGTCCGCTGCGCCGGAGTCGGCGCCAGGGGGATAAAGAGCTCGGCTTCCGGGGGATAAGCCAGCGAGCGCGGCATCACACCGACGACGGTGTAATTGCGGCCTCCCAGCAGAACCGGCCGTCCCACCACACCGGGATCGCTGCCGAACTGCCGCGCCCAGAAGCGATAGCTCAGAATGATCTCGCCGTCGCGCCCTGGCTCCGACTCATCGGCGCGAAAGAGCCGTCCTTGCAGCGGCTGGACCTGCAACAGGGAGAAGAACTCCTGCGAAACCGCCTCGGCCTCCACATGCACCGCCGAGCCCGCGCCAGTCAGGTTCATCTCCCGGTCCTGTCGGATCGCCATCGACTCGAAGGAGCGCGTCTCCCGCTGCCAGTCCAGAAAATCGGCCAGCGAAACCCGCGCATCGTCGCTGCCTTTCTGCTGCCCTCCGAGCGTCATCACCCGCCCGAGGTCCGGAACCGCGATCGGCCGCAGCATCATGGCATCCAGCATGCTGAAAACGGCGGTGTTTGCGCCGATGCCGATAGCCAGCGTCAGCATGGCCGTCAAAGTGAATGCCGGCGACTTCCTCAATTGACGAAAGGCATACTTCAGGTCTGCCATCATGGCGCAAGCTCCCATGGAACTCGATCCGGTCCACAGGCATAACTTCAGCCGGGGCTCCGTCCAGAGCCTGCACGTGCATGCCGAGGACCGTTCCCATCCGGCTCATATCCCCTATGCAATCTGCACTTTATCTGCCAACGCGTTGATCCCTGCTGTCCGGCGACAGTTATTTCTGTTCAGAATCGAACATGCGGGGCTGGCATCGCGCGAGAACAAAGCCATCAGCGTCCGAGCAGTTCTTCCGTGATCTCCCGCCACTCGTCATCCATCGGAATGTGCGCCGCTCGCCGGCCTGCCTGCCGATACCAGTAGCCGGCATTTCCCTCATCGCCTTCGCGCCGGTGCAGATAAGCATGCACCCAGGCTGCGTCGCGGCTGTCGATCGCCTGGGCGATCTCGTGCGCCCGCGTCCAGTCGCCTTTTGCCTCCCACCACATCGCCTCCACCAGGGGCGTCAGACCCACAGGTGGGTGGGCTTCGCGCAGCGCCGCCCGCAGTGTCTCCAGACTCATCGTTTCGCTCATGCGCCCTATCTTATGGCAGCTCTTTTCGAAGGGTGCAGAACCGCTGAGCCGTCTCTCTACGCAGCTCCGACGCTGCTTTAGACCGCTCGGCATAAACTCCGAGCTCTTTGGTCGCAATTGCGCTATCATCAGAGGAAGACGGTTGAATCTGGTATGCCGGGCCGTCAGCTGGATGCATCTTGAAAGCACTGAGTGAACTGGAAATCGGCACCGTAGCCATTGTGGATGCGCTGGAGCTGCCGGACGAGATCGGGCACCACCTCATGCACATGGGATTCGTCCCGGATGCACGCGTGATCGTCGTCCGCCGCGCCCCCGCCGGCGATCCCACCGTTTATGCCATCGAGGGCTTCGAGGTCGCGCTCCGCCGGGAAACCGCCCGCTCGATCCAGGTCCGTCCTGCCGAGGGATGAAGGCCGATATGTACGAAGGAGAGGCGGAATAGCTGCCCATGAGCGACTGCTGCACCACGGAAACCATCGAGATCCTGCCTGAACCGAAGGTTCCAGGAAAGCTTCGAACCGTCGCGCTCATCGGGCCTCCGAACTCCGGCAAATCCACGCTCTTTAATCGCCTGACCGGTCTCCGCCAGAAGGTGGCCAACTACCCCGGCGTCACCGTCGAACAGCATGTCGGCAAGCTTAGCGGTATTGGCCGCAGTGATCTGTATCTGATTGATCTTCCAGGCATTTACAGCCTCGACTCCTACTCCGAAGATGCCCGCGTCTCGGTCGAGGTCCTCACCGGCCGGATGCCCGGCACACCCCAGCCCGATGCCATCCTGCTGGTCCTGGATTCGCTGCACCTGAGCCGCCAGCTCATGCTCGCCGCCCCCATTCTTGCGCTCAAGCTACCCACCATGGTCCTGCTCAACATGAGCGACCTGATGGAGGCCCGCGGCGGCGAAGTAGACACGCTGGCTCTCGCCCGGGAAATCGGTGTTCCCGTGGCCAAGATCAGCGCCGCACGCGGCACCGGCATCGACGCCATCACCCACTTTCTCAATCGCAAGAGCGAGCCGGCCATCCCCAGCCCAGGAGCGGGAGGAAGGCTGGAGCTGCCGGTCGTCGACAACCCGCGCTCCTACCGCCAGTGGGCCACCGGCATCAGCACCCGCACCAAGTACAAGGCGCCGCTCTCGTCCGAATGGACGCGCAAGCTCGACCGCGTGTTGCTGCACCGCATCCTTGGCCCGATTCTCTTCCTCGTGGTCGTCATCGCCGTCTTCCAGGTGGTCTTCTCCATCGGTCAGCCGCTCAGCGACGGCTTCGGTGACATCCTGAACAACGCTGGTGACGCCATCGGCGCGCACCTCGGCCACGGCTGGCTCGAGTCGCTGCTCATTGACGGTGTCTGGAAAGGCGTAGCCTCCGTGCTCGTCTTCCTGCCGCAGATTCTGCTGCTCTTTCTGTTCATCGGCGTGCTCGAGGACTCCGGCTACCTGGCCCGCGCCGCGCTGATCGCCGACCGCATGATGCGTTCGATCGGCCTCAACGGCAAGGCCTTCATCCCGCTGCTCTCGGCCTACGCCTGCGCCGTGCCGGCCATCATGGCCACACGCACCATCGAGAACAAGCGCGACCGCTTTGCCACCATCCTTGTCACACCCTTCATGACCTGCTCGGCCCGCCTGCCCATCTATCTGCTGATGATCGCGGCCTTTATCCCCAACAAGCCGCTGCTCGGCGACTTCTTCGGCATGCGCGCCGCGGTTATGCTCTCGCTCTACCTGCTCGGATTTCTGGCCGCGCTCGGCACCGCGCGCCTGCTCAAGTCGTCGATTCTCAAGACCTCGACCGCGCCATTCATCCTCGAACTGCCGCAGTACCGCCTGCCCACCCTGCGCTCGCTGGGCCTGCGCGTCTTCGATCGCGGCAAGGTCTTCCTGAAGCAGGCCGGAACCATCATTCTGACGGTCACGCTGATCCTCTGGGTACTCAGCCACCTGCCCATGCACTCCGATCTGCCGGACAGCATCATCGGCCGCGTCGGACACCTGATCGAACCCATCATCCGCCCGCTCGGCTTCAACTGGAAGATCGGTATCGGCCTGCTCAGCTCGGTGGTCGCCCGCGAGGTCATCGTCGGCACGCTTGGCACGCTCTACGGCGCCGAGGGCGCAGCCCTGCAGACCGCGCTCCATCACGATCTCACGCTCGGCGGCGCACTCGCGCTGGTAGTCTTCTTCGCCTTCGCCATGCAGTGCACCTCCACGCTGGCCATCGTGAAGCGCGAGACCAACAGCTGGAAGTGGCCGGCGCTGCAGTTTGCATACATGAGCGCGCTGGCATATCTCGCAGCCCTGGCGACCAACCAGATCGTAAGCCACCTGGTGCGTTAACCTGCAGTTCAAAATGCTTCTAATTCGTCGCATGACGATGGGAAGCCTTATCTCGATCAGGCTTCCCATCGTTCATCCAGATCACTTTCCCCGATACAATAGCAAAAGGGGGAAGTGATTTCCGCATCACCGAGCCTCCGCACTTCCTCTCCTGAGAACCGAATGATTTCAGTCAGCAATGTCACCATGCGCTACGGCGCCAAGATCCTCTTCGAGGACGTCTCCGTCACCTTCGTCGCCGGCCGCCGCTACGGCCTCACCGGCCCGAACGGCGCGGGCAAGTCCACCTTCATGAAGGTCCTCACCGGCGAGCTCGATGCGCAGAAGGGCAACGTCGTCCGCCCCAAGAAGCTCGGTGTGCTGCGCCAGGACCAGTTCGCCTTTGACGCCTACCGCGTCATCGATACCGTCATCATGGGCAACAAACCGCTCTGGGCCGCCATGGAAGAGCGCGACGCTATTTACTCGAAGGCCGAACTCACCGACGATGACGGCATGCGCCTCGGAGAGCTCGAAGGCATCGTGGGCGAAGAAGACGGCTACACCGCTGAGAGCGACGCCGCCATCCTGCTCCAGGGCCTCGACATCCCCGACGAGCTGCACGACCGCAAGATGGGCGAGCTCCAGGGCGGCCAGAAGGTCCGCGTACTGCTCGCGCAGGCGCTCTTCGGCAAGCCCCAGGCCCTGCTCCTCGACGAGCCTACGAACCATCTCGATCTCGACTCGATCCACTGGCTCCAGGACTTCCTGCTCAACTACGACGGCACGCTCATCACCATCTCGCACGACCGTCACTTCCTGAACAGCGTCACCACGCATACCGCCGATATCGACTACCAGACGATCATCACCTACACCGGTGGCTATGACGACATGGTGGTCGCGAAGACGCAGATCCGCTCGCGCCTGGAATCGCAGAACGAGCAGCGCGAGAAGAAGATCGCTCAGCTCAACGAGTTCATCGCGCGCTTCGCCGCCGGTACCCGTTCGAGCCAGGTGACCAGCCGCAAGAAGGAAGTCGAGCGCCTGCAGACCACCGAGCTCTCGCGCTCGAATATTCAACGCCCCTATATCCGCTTCGACCTCAACCGACCTTCGGGCAAGACCGCGCTCGAGTTCGAGAATATCGGCAAGAGCTATGACGATCTCAAGGTCTTCGACGGATTCAGCGGCATGGTGCAGCGCGGCGACAAGATCGTGCTGATGGGCCGGAACGGCCAGGGTAAGACCACCATGCTCAAGGCCCTGCTCTCTGCCGACCCGGAGCACAGGGACAAGGATTTCGATCTCACCGCTGGCGAAATCAAGTGGGGACACGAAGCCCAGATCGGCTACTTCCCGCAGGATCACACCGGCATGATCGAGCACGGCCTGACCGTTGCCGACTGGCTGCACCAGTGGGACATGAAGAAGTCCGCCGAAGAAATTCGCGGCATTCTCGGCCAGATGCTCTTCCGCGGCGAAGAAGGCCTCAAGCCCACCTCCGCGCTCTCGGGCGGTGAGGCTGCACGTCTGCTCTTCTGCAAGCTCATGATGCAGAAGCCGAACATCCTCATCCTCGACGAGCCGACGAATCACCTCGACCTCGAATCGATCAATGCGCTCAATATCTCTCTTCAGAAGTACGAGGGCACCGTCCTGCTCGTTACCCACGATCAGGACCTGATCGAAGAAGTCGCGACCCGCATCTGGAACTTCGAGGGCGGCAAAATCGACGATTTCAAGGGCCCCTACGAGGAATTTCAGCAGGCCATGAAGGCTTCCAAGTAACAGAAGTCTAGAAACGCACCGAAAAAGGCCATCGGCATATCCAGCCGATGGCCTTTTTACATTTCCTGCCACTTTGCCTGTACTGGAGCTTTGCAGCAAAAATACTTCGTATCGCAACTTTCCCATGGACGCAGGCCTGTAGCGGTCTTCACAATAGACGCACGCTCACAACCTGGGTCGAGCACATGGATCTCCACACTCTCCATGTCGAGCACGCGGTGCTTCTCGCGCTATACACGCTGTTGACCTTCCTCAACCTGCGTGTGCATCGCGGTGCCCCCGGATTAGCCTGGTTCCCTGCCTTTGCCGTCTCCGTATGTGGAGGCGCTGCGCTGGTGGCGCTCCGTGGCACCATTCCCGATTGGCTCTCGATCGTCTGCGGCAATGCCCTGTTCTCGCTCGGCTATCTCTTTCTCCATCGCTCGATGACCAGCTTTTTCGGCCGCGGAGCCTATGGCTGGCGCTTTCAGATTGCACTGGTGTCAGCCTTCATCCTGGCCATGATCGAGTACGGAGCTGTCCACCCCAATACCAGTCGACGCCTGATCGCTCTGAGCATTGTGCTGACCGTACAGCTCACCATTACCGGATGGCTTGTCTTCCGCAGTACGCCACCCTACATGCGCAGTGCCGGCTGGATCATGGGCATTGTGCTCTTTCTGCTCGCCGCCGGAAACCTGATCCGCCTGGCCGGCGTTGTACTGCAGGGCGCACCCGGCAACTACCTGCGCGGCGGACCGCTGCTGGCCTGGGTGGTTATCAATACCTCCGTCCTGCAGGGCGGTATCATCGTCTCTTTCGTCTGGATGACCGCCGCGCGTCTTCATCACGACCTGGTGCAACAGGCCACGACCGATCCACTCACCAGCCTTTACAATCGCCGTGCCCTGGAAACCATAGCCGAGCGCACCATCGCCGCAAAGGGAAAGAACCACACTCCCATCTCCGCGATCCTCTTCGATCTCGATAATTTCAAGGAGATCAATGACTCCTTCGGACATCTCGGCGGCGACGCGGCGCTCATCGCCGTATCCCGCTGCCTGCAGCGCGAAACCCGCCCCGGCGATACCCTGGCACGATGGGCCGGCGATGAATTCGCCATCCTCCTCGATGCCACAGAGCTCGAAGCGGCCCAGGCATTGGCCGAACGGCTGCGTATGGCGCTCGAACAGTTGTGCGTGCGCTACGGCAGCCATGAGTTCTCCCTGACAGCCAGCTTCGGCGTTGCCGAGTTGAGCAGCGCCGCCGGCGGCTGGGACGAGCTCATGCAGCAGTGCGACCGGGCTCTCTATGCCGTCAAAAGCAGTGGCGGCAACTTTGTGCACTGCACCTCCTGAGCGAAATAGAATCGAAGCCGAGGGCGAATGGCATCTCGCGCTCTACCCACTTCCCATGCCCGCCTCTACTCAGCCAGGAAAACCGCAACCCATCCATGGCTTCCACCAGGACGAACACGGAGACTGGGTCGCCGAGCTGGCCTGCGGCCACGGCCAGCATGTGCGTCATCGCCCGCCATGGGAGCTGCGCCCCTGGGTTAGCACAGAAGAAGGACGCCACGCCCAGCTCGGCCTCATCCTCTACTGTGTACGCTGCCTCGAGCCGGAAGACTCGCCTTCAACCAAGTAAAATCAGAAGTGCTTGCTGATTCTCAACGCACAATCCATCTCCAAGTCCTTCGGAGCGACCACGCTCTTCCGCGATGTCTCGTTCACCGTCAACGACGGCGACCGCATCGGACTCATCGGCCCCAACGGCAGCGGCAAATCGACGCTACTCAAGATGCTCGCCGGGGAGATCGACACCGACGATGGTGAGGTCACCACGCGCAAAGGCATGCGCATGGCGTATGTCGCGCAGGACTCGCACTTCCCTGAAGGGTCGACCGTCCGCAAGGTCTTCGAGGCCGCGCTCGAACGCGCCCGCGTGCCTGCCGACGAGCACGATACCCGTATCCACTCCATCTTTGGCCTCACCGGCTTCAACAGCCTCGACGATGACGCAGCGACTTTCTCCGGTGGATGGCGCAAGCGGATGGCCATCGCCGAAGCACTCGTGCAACAGCCCGATCTCATTCTCCTCGACGAACCGACGAATCACCTCGACTTCGCCGGCATCGAGTGGCTCGAATCTCTGCTGACGCAGGGCTCCTTCGCCACCGTCGTCATCAGCCACGACCGCTACTTCCTCGAGAATGTCGCCACGCAGATGGCCGAGCTCAACCGTGCCTATCCCAACGGCATGCTGCGCGCAAAGGGCACCTACAGCGACTTTCTCGAAGCCAAGGAAGAGTTCCTGCACGCGCAGCAGCGCCATCAGGAGGCGCTCGAAAACCGCGTCCGGGTCGAAAAGGAATGGTTGCGGCGCGGCCCGAAAGCCCGCGCTACCAAGGCCAAGGCACGCATCGACAACGCCAATCGCCTCATCGCCGAGCTTGCCGACCTCAGCAATCGCAGCAAGGTCTCGAATGCGAGTTTCGACTTCGCGTCTACAGGCCGGCAAACCAAGAGACTGATTGAACTCGACGACCTGACCTATGCCTATGATGAGCGCGTCCTCTTCCGCAGTCTCAACTTCCACCTGATGTCCGGCATGCGCGTCGGACTCGTCGGTCCCAACGGCAGCGGCAAAACTACGCTGCTGCGCCTGCTCACCGGCGACCTCGAACCGACCTCGGGTGAAATCAAGCGCGCCAACATGCTCCGCTTTACTTACTTCGAGCAGAACCGCACTCTCAACGGTGACCAGACGCTGCGCCGCGCCCTCGCACCCGACAGCGACTCCATCGTCTATCAGGACCGCATCGTGCACGTCGCATCCTGGGCCGCGCGTTTTCTCTTTACCGGCGAGCAGCTCAATCAGCCCGTCTCGCGCCTTTCCGGCGGCGAGCGCGCCCGCGTGCTCATTGCGCAGCTCATGCTGCAGCCTGCCGACGTCCTCGTGCTCGACGAGCCGACAAACGATCTCGATATCCCCACCCTTGAGATTCTCGAAGAGACGCTGCTCGACTATCCCGGCTCGCTGGTGCTTGTCACCCACGACCGCTACATGCTCGACCGCATCGCCAACGTCGTCATCGGCCTCGATGGGGAAGGCAACGCCGGAGCCTTCGCCGATTACGCGCAGTGGGAGGCATGGCTCGCTGAACGAGAACAGGCCCGCGAGCAGGCGAAGAAGCTTGAAAAAGCTGCACCTGTGAAGGAAACCCCAGCTACAAGCGAAGCCGCACCCGCGAAGAAGAAAAAACTCTCTTACATGGAAGAGCGCGAGTGGTCGACGATCGAAGAGCGCATCGCCGAGGCCGAGTCAAAGCTCCAGGCTCACCAGTCCGCGCTCGAAGATCCCGCGGTCGTCACCGATGCGACGCGCCTGCAAACGGAACTGTCCGCAGTCGCGGAAGCACAGGCACAGGTAGACCAGCTTTACGCCCGCTGGAGCGAGCTCGAAGAAAAACGCGGATAAAAGCTACAACCGCCAGTCGTCCGGCCGCCAGTTCTGGATCGCCTGCTTGATCTGCTTGCGGTCCAGCTTCTCGTTCATCGCCCGCGCGGCCAGCGCGGGCAGTTCCGCATCCGAGGCAAAACGCAGGCCGATCAGCTGATCGACACTCAGTTCCGGAATCCGCGCCTTCAGCGGCTCCGGCAGCAGCGCAGCCAGACGCACTCGCTCTTCGAGGCGAATGACACGGTCCTGCACCTTCAGCGGATTGAGGCGGAGCAGCGGCATCAGGACCAGCAGCGCCACAGCCATCACCACCATCCACACGGTCTGAAAGCCCGGATGCCGCACCGCCCAAACCACACACAGAATGAAGTTCGCCAGCAGTACCGGCAATAAGAAGAAATGAATAACCGGCTGAAATTTGGCGTGGTTTGCATAGCCCTGCGGCTGGCTGTTCATGGTTCGTGCTCCCAGGCGATTCTATCGTTTCCTTCTGACACCGGCAGGAGGCGGTACTCAACCAAAAGATGGAAGGAAAAAACCGTCCTCTGGATCAGGACGGTCAGGAGACAGACTTCTACCCTGTAGAAGTCTCAAAATACATAAAACCTCCTGCCCTGGTTCGAGAGAACCAGGGTTTTCTTTCGTCAGGAGGTTTCAGTTCCAACATTGCGTTTCTGCAAAAATCGGCATTCAGACTCCAGCCAGCTACGGCTGCGGTGTCTGAGCCGGCTTCTTGCCAGCCTGAGCATCGCGGGCATCCTGCGCGGCCTGCTGACGTGCCTGCTTCTCGGCCTGCTTGCGCCGATGATGGCGCACGAAATCCGGCCAGAACTCAATGACTTCAGCGCCCACAGCCCCTTCCGCCGTCACCGTAAGGCCACGCTGGAAGGTATCGCCCACAGAGCGCTCCGAGTCCGGATAATACAGATTCGAGATAGCCGAACCCACCAGGTTGCCTGCCACATTCGCGTAATTCGGCCCCCAGCTGCCATTGTCGCGACGGCACCATACCGTGCTCGCAGCGGCCCAGAGAACACGGCTCATCTTGCTGCCCGTCCCCTTCTGGAAGAAGCGCGGATCTTCATGCCACCAGGAGGTAAAAACCGCGTTACCGAAGAAGTTTCCAGTGAAGTAATCGGCATAACTTGCGCCATAACGCTTCGCATAGCCGCCGATTCCGCCCCCATATTCTGTCGGGCTGCCCTCGGCCTGGTCGATAAGCGCTGAAAACACCGTCAAGGTGAAGGGCCAGGGATCAGTCGAGCTCTTGAAGAAGAGCTGGAATTTCTGCCCCGCAGTCAGTGAAACGGCATCGCGATTCGACGTGGTGTTGAAGGTGGCCATCACCCCCATCACCCGTTGCTGTTCCTGCTTCTTGAGCTGCTCCTCAGCCGCTTCCCGCTTCTGCTGATCTGTCAGCTGTCCCTGCGTCTGCTGGCCGGTCGCGGCATCAGCCGGGGTCTGATTCTGGGTCGAGGAGGAAGAGGACTGGCCAGGCGCGTCCGGGAGCGCGTTCTCCGGCAGAGGCGCAGAACTGGCTGCCGCATCGTGTCCATCGGTATCAGCGGGCAGGCCGGAGGTCTGGGACCAGCCTTGGGGTAAAAACACGGTGGTCGACAGAGCCAGCGTAAGAGCCGCCAACCGTAAACTATGGTTCAAGCAGAGTACCTCAATCGTGGGCGTGGACAAACGGACGGAATTCCGTCCGCGGGAGGAGCTCCTCCCACCATAGACGACGATCCATGCCGCCGAGACCTAAACGCCGGTCAAATTCTGACGATTTCTTTTGCCACGCGAAAAGGCCTGCGGTCCAGGCAATCCTCCCACGGCGTCAGCCATGAATAGTGTATCGAAAACGCTCCCCATTCCGCCGGGAAACGCTTGCGGACCCGTGCTACGATCAGGCAACACACAAGGGACCCCATGGCCAGCGGCACGGATTGGACTCACTCGGCAAACAGCCCCCACGTTCAGCCCCCACGCGCTCTTACCTATGATCTTCGCCCGCTTTCGACCGGCGAGATCCTCGACCGCACCTTCCAGATCTATCGTTCCCGCTTCTCGCTTTTCGCTGGGCTTGCGGCGATCGCGGCAGGCACCAGCGTAGCCATGCAGATTATCCAGCTCCTGGTGAGCGCCCACAATGGCACGGCCGCTCACCCGGGCCCCGCACTCTACCGCTCGCAAATCACGAATGGCGTAATCACCCTGCTCGCCAGCGTGATTTCGCTTGTGGTCTACGGCGTCGTGCAGGCTGCCACCACCTCGGCAGTATCCTCCCTCTACCTCGGCGAGGCCACTTCGACCGGCACTGCCTTCGCCAGGGCCCGGGAGCACTGGCTCCGCTACGTCGTCATCGTCCTCCGTCAGGTTCTCACCGGCTTCTGGCCTTTCCTTGGATTGGTGGTCGCGGCGTTTGTCGTGCAGGGCGTCGGCCATCGCTCGGCCAGCTCGCTGGTAATCTCCGGCTTTATCTTCTTTGCCGCCTTCCTCTCTCTCATTTATTGCCTCTGGGCCTACATTCGCGTCTCGCTCGCTGTGCCCGCTTCCATCGTCGAGTCGCTCCGCGTCGGCGCTGCCCTGAAGCGCAGCCGCAAATTGCTGGTCGATCGCAAAGTCCGCGTCTTTCTCGTCCTGCTCTTCCTCGGTGTCCTCTATATAGTGATCGGCGCCATCCAGACGCCGCTCGCCATCCTAGCCCTGCGCTCACGCGGAAGCCAGGCCTTCCTGATCCACACCATCACGCTCACCCTCAGCTTCATCTCCGGCACGCTCATCGGCCCCATCGGCGCCATCGCCCTTTGCCTGCTCTATATTGATGAGCGCGTCCGTCGCGAAGGCTTCGATATCGAGTGGATGATGGGCCGCATCGCTCCGCCAGCCCCCGGCACGATCCCGCAATCCGCTCCGGAAGGCACCCAGCCCTTCTGATCCCCTGCCGTGATGCCGCGCCTCCGCTCAGCAGTCCGTCCATTTCCGCTCGCCGTGGCCATCCTTGCCACACCGCTCAGCAGCCACGCTCTGGCCGCGGCGACGCTGTCCGCTTACACCATGCATCTCGGCACACTCCGCAGCCTTGTCGAGGCCTGCCGGCAATCGCCCGCCCAGTGCGATCCGGACAAGGTCGGCAGCGACGAGCAGGTCTCTGGAGCCTCAGTCAGCTTCGACGCGCACTATGAGTGGCTCCGCGATACCCTCCACAAAGCCCACGACCCCTCGCTCAAAGACCGCGCCACGCTCCTTGACGACGCGGCACGCCATCTCGACGAGGATCTCCGCGATGCCGGTATCGCCGCGCCAGCGAAACTTCCCTCGCAGGCCGTCCAGCGACGAGACGCCATCCTCGCCCGCCCGGAATATGTCACCGTCACCCAGGTTTCCATCTGGGATCGCATCTTTGCCCGACTCTACTCCTGGCTTGACCGTCTCTTCGGCAACGTAGCCGGCTTCGGCCGCCGCTCCCCATGGATCGGACCGCTCATGGAGTGGTCGCTCATCGTCCTTGCTCTCACCGGCCTCACGCTCTGGGCCATGCGCGTCTTCCGCCGTCAACGTCTCCGCCTCGCGGCAGAACCTGGCCGAGCCATGGAGCCAGCCGAAGATGCCTCCCGCAACTGGCGCGAGCTTGCCGCCCGCCACGCCGAAGCGCATGAATGGCGCGACGCCATCCACTGTCTCTACTGGGCCAGCATCGTCCTGCTCGAAGGCCGCCGCATGTGGGCACCCAGCCGCTCCCGCACCCCCCGCGAGTATGTGCGCCTCGTCGAGCCCGGCTCTGCCCGCCGCACGCTGCTCGAACAACAGACCCGCGCCTTCGAGCGCATCTGGTACGGCCTCGAAACCGCTGCTCCCGGCGATTACCAGCAGGCTCTCCATCTGCATGAGGAGCTGCGCGCCGCATGAATCTTCGCTCGCCGGGCCGCGATGCCCGCATCCTCCTCGGTATCACCGGCTTCGCTCTGGCCATCATTGCCGTCGGCGCCTTCTTTGCACCCGCACGCATCGACAACAATCCGACACCCTCGATCGACAACAGCGGATCGGCCGGCGCCAAGGCTGCCTATACGCTGCTTGGCCAGCTTGGTTATCATGTGCAGCGATTTGACGAGCCCGCAGCCGCGCTCGACCGCCTGCCTGCCGATCACACCACGCTCATCCTTGCCGGAGCCGGTCTCTACGACTACCGCACCGACAAGGATCACCTCACCGCCTTCCTGAACCGTGGCGGACATATTCTCGCCGCCGGCATGACCAGCGGAGCCATGCTCCCCGGCTCCAGCCAGCGCCCCGCCTCGCGCCTCTACACCGCGCTTTGCGAGACGGTTCCTCAGGGTCTCAGCCCGCAGGCTCGCGCCGGCCGCCTCCAGCTCCCCATTGAAATGAGCTGGGACACCATCGACGCCGTCGCTATCGTCGACCAGGCCTGCGGCACCGATCCCGTCGTCGTGCACTATCCCATGCAGAGCGGCGAAGCCATCTGGTGGACCTCGCCTTACCCGCTCACCAACCGTGGTCTGCAGAATGACGCCAACCTCCGTCTGCTGCTCGCCGCCGTCGGCGCGCCCGGCGGCACCGTCCTCTTCGACGAATACATCCACGGCGCGCGCGAAGACTTGTGGGATACCGCCGCTGGCACGCCCGTTGTGCCCATGGGATGGCAGCTCGCCGCTGTCGGACTGCTGCTCGTCTTCAGCTATGGCCGCCGCAACGGACCGCTGCGTACACCCATCCGCGTGCAGCGCACTTCGCCCCTCGAATTCGTACACTCCATGGGTGATCTCTACCGCAAGGCCGGAGCGGTCACTGTCGCCGCATCCGCAGCCGAGCGCCGCCTGCTGCATTTCCTCGAAGCCCAGGGAGGCATTCCTCGCGCGACCCTGCAGGCCTCGCCCGGGACTATCGCGGCAGCTGTGGCCGAACGCTTCCGCACCGCACCTGCCAGTCTTGCCGAAGATATCACCGCGCTCCGCAATGCCGAGCAATCCAATCTAAGTCCGAAAAGCGCCCTCGCACTCATCCGCCGCATCGACCACCACATTGCCGCGCTGTCTGCCGCCATCACCGCAGGCCAGCCGTCAGCCGCAAGCTCCGCAGACCGCCGTTAAGGATAAGACCGTGAACGAAACCATCTCCGAACTCACCGGAACCGAAGCAAACGACTATCGCCCCACGCAAGCTCTCTTCGCCCGCGGCCGCGACCAGCTGGGCCGCATCATCGCCGGCCAGTCCGAGATGATCGACCAGGCTATCCTCACGCTGCTCTGCGGCGGCCACGCGCTCATCGAAGGCGTGCCCGGTGTGGCAAAAACGCTTACCGTGAAGACACTCGCCCGCTTCCTCGCCCTCGATTTTCGCCGCGTGCAGGGCACTCCCGACATGATGCCCGCCGACATCCTCGGCACCAGCGTCTTCTCGCTCAAAACCAGTGAGTTCACCTTCCATCGCGGCCCCGTCTTCACTCAATTCCTGCTCACCGACGAGATCAACCGCATGCCGCCGCGCACCCAGGCCGCGCTGCTCGAGAGCATGGAAGAGCGCCAGGTAACGATGGACGGTGAGACGCATCCGCTCGATCCCTACTTCACGGTCTTCGCCACGCAGAACCCGCTCGAATTCGAAGGCACCTATCCATTACCCGAGGCGCAACTCGACCGATTCCTGCTCAAAATCCGCGTCGGCTATCCCTCGGCTGACGAAGAGCGCGCCATCCTCGAACGCCATCTCGCCGCGACCGCGCTCGACCAGTTCCCCATCGAGCCCATCGCACCGGAAGAACTGGCTGCCGCGCGCGCCGAAGTCCGCTCCATCCGCATCGAGCCTGCCGTGCTCGATTACCTGCTCGCCGTCATCCGCCGCACCCGCGAGTGGCCGTCGATCTCGCTCGGAGCCAGCCCCCGCGCCGCCGCCGCGCTGTTGCTCGTCGCCCGCGCCTGCGCCGCCCGCGAAGGCCGCGCCTACCTGCTGCCCGACGATGTGAAGGAAGCGGCCATCCCCTGCCTGCGCCATCGCCTCATCCTCAAGCCCGAAGTCGAGCTCGAAGGCTTCGATCCCGATCGCGTCATCGCCGACCTGCTCGCCGCCATTCCCTTACCACGTTAAGCATTTCCCCATGATCCAGACGCTCGTTCCACCGCCGATTGAAGCACCCGCCAAACCGCATGGCCCGCTCAAAGGCCGCCTCGGATGGGCGCTCACCCCGCGCGCGCTCACGCTCCTCGTTGCCGGATGCCTTCTCGCCGTCCCCGCTTTCTTTCATCCGCGCTGGATCGTCGCCATGCTCGTCTGGGATGCGCTGGTGCTCGCACTCGCCATGCTCGACGCCATACTGCTTCCCACGCCTGCCGCGATCACCGCAGGCCGCCGCTTCGATGAGTCGCCCGTCCTCGGCCAGTCCACGCGCATCACGCTCTCGGTCACGCACACGGCGCCACGCATTCTCGAAGTCCGTCTGACCGACGCACTGCACCCCTATCTCGATCCACTGCCAGCAACGCATACGCTGCAGGCCTTCCCGCGCGATCCCGCGCAGACCAGCTTCACCGTCACCCCCAACACTCGCGGCGACATCGCCCTTGGACAGCTCTTCCTGCGCTATCGCGGCACGCTGCAGCTCGCCGAACGCTGGGCCGTAGCGAATCTCGAGCAGAAGATCCGCGTCTATCCGCCCCTTGAGCGTTCGCCCGAGAATTCGGCACTATATCTGTTACGAATCCGCCAGATCGCGCTCCAGAAGCGCCGCCTGCACCTGCGCGGCATAGGCCGCGAGTTCGAGAGCCTGCGCGAATACCAGCGCGGCGACGAGCTGCGCAACGTCTCCTGGACCGCTACCGCCCGCCGCGCCAAGGTGATCACCCGCGAGTTCACCACCGAGCGCAGCCAGCAGGTCTGGATCGTCCTCGATGCAGGCCGTCTTTCGCGCACCGCCTTCGAGCTTCGCACGAAGGCCGCACAAACCTCGGAAGAGTCCTCGACTCTCCAGCTCACCCAGCTGGACCAGGCGTCGGGCGCAGCCGTCGCCCTCGCCCAGACTGTCATGCAGGCCGGCGATAAGGCTGCTCTGCTCGTCTACGGACGCAGCATCCAGCAACAGCTGCCGCCTGCATCCGGTCCGGCGCATCTGCGCCAGTTCATCGATTCCCTCGCCCAGATCCGGCCCGAATCCGCCGAGGCTGCGCACCTCGCCGCCGCCGCTCGCCTCAAGCACTTGCAGCGCCGTCGCAGTCTGGTCCTGTGGATCACCGAACTCGCCGACACCGCCCGCCGTCCCGAGGTCGTCGACGCGGCAGCCGATCTCGCCCGGCGTCATCTCGTACTGCTGATCCTGCTCATCCACCCCGAGCTCGACACGCTCGCCCGCCGCGAACCGAATTCGGTCGAAGAGATGTTCCACTCTGCTGCTGCCGTCGAAGTGCCCGAGCGCCGCCGCGAGCTCATCGTCCGCCTGCGCGCGCAAGGCGTGCTGGTCGTCGAAACCACCGCCGGATCGGTGCAGTCCGACGCCATCAACGAGTATCTTGAGATCAAAGCACGAGGTTTGATCTAGAGCCTGCATTAATAGCGCAGTCCCAGCCGCTGCGGAAATGCCTCGGCATCTTCATCGATCTCCGGCTCGCGCATCCACGCGTCGAATCGCCGCCGGTCCAACCGGCGCATCACCGTGTGCACAAACGCAAATGCAACCGCGACGGTGACAATTCTTGCCCAACCAGTTCCCATCCAATCCTCGATCGCAAGAGAAGCCGCAACCAACGCCGGCAACAGCCCCATATACAGCGCGATCACCCACGCAATGCGCGTGGGCGGAGGCGCAGCCGAGTTCTGGAACGGCAGTGTCCTCATCCCGAACCAGAAGCTATCCGCCAGCAGCAGGCTCAAACCCACCGCCATGACTGCCTGCGAGACAATGCCCGCCAGCGACCGTAATCCCACGTCGCCCAGCAACGCAGCTGCCGCAACCGCCATACTCGCGGCCATCGTTGCAGTCAAAGCCCATTGCCGCGCGGGCTCCAGCATCGCCCACTGCGGTCGCCCGAGGACGCGGAAAGCCCATCCAGGGCGCCGGTCGCCAGGCGCAAGAAAGAGCGCACGCAGCCCCGCCGCAACCCAGAAGGACGCGACGATCACCGCTGCACGCAATCCCTCGGGTGAGAGCAGCACCTGTACACCATCCGCCTTCACCGCGAAGCGCACCGCGCAGCCGGCCAGCAGCGCGAGCCCAAGCCCTCCATACATGGCCAGGTACGTCCGATAGCGCGGCACCCGCGCCAGCGTCTGCGAAACAAAGCCCCAGATCCCACGCGCAACCGGCCGCGGCAGCAATTGGACTACCTGCAGCGAGCCGCCCCTGCGCCGCGCGCTCCGCACGCCTGATCCCTCGGCCAGTTCACGCACTCGCCGCCGGTAGGCCAGCGGATACACGGCAGCCGCAACGACCATAACCAAGACTGTCCCCACGCAGCCCCGCACCGCCAGTTGCCCATATACAGGGGCTGCGCCATTGCCCTCCATCAATCTCTGGTAGAGCCCGAGGAACCACATCGGCGGCATCCATCCTGCCCACATCACCCGCTCCGTCAGCACGCCCTTCAGAGCGTCGCTCACTGCGGGAGCGGTCAGCAGCAGCGTGAAGAGCCCTGTTCCCAGCACCGCCTGCATCGCAAGCGCAAGCCGCGCATACATCCGGCCGCCAAGCATCGCCAGTAACAGTCCCTGCATGGCGAGCACCAGCAATGCAGCGAAGGCTCCGCTTATCGCCACCGAGAGCAGATGCGCCAGCAGAAATCGCCCGAGGTGCGGCGGATCAGTCGCCTCAGGCAGCACCAGCGACGCAAGAAAATTGGCATCGAAGAGCGCCGCACCAAGAAACACCGCAATGGCCGCGATGCGCGCCCGGAAGAGAAGACCTCCGCGCACAGGCAGCGAGCCCAGCGCATACACATCCAGATGGTCAGGGAAGAAAAAATCCCATGCGAAGAGCGTCATCAGCCCCATCGCCACAAAGGAATACACCACATAGAACCAGTGATCGCCCACCTGCGACCAGTATGCGCGATGGCCGCGCGGCGGGTGATACACCGGGTATAGATACAGCGCCATCACAAATCCCGGCAGCCCGGCTGCGCATGCCGCCTGCACCATGCGCAGCTTCGCGTCGCCGCTCGCAGAAGCCAGTTCGTTGTTCCACAGCCGTTCGAGAAAGTGCCGGACTAATACTCCGAACAATCGCTGCACATTTTTCTTCTCGCCCTGTTCCCCCACACCGATCATCGGTCAGCCTCGCACCGCGGCAACCACCTGTCGCGCTACTTCTACTGTGTCCTCGCCCTCAACCAGCCGCGCAAAGGCATCCTCAAACTCCACATCTCCGGTCAGCGCCCGTACTTCCGCAGGTGAGGCATCGGCCACCACGCGCCCCTTCGTGATAACCACCACCCTGTCGCACACCTGCTCCACCACCTCGAGCACGTGCGAGATGTAAAGCACAGCCTTGCCCTGCCCGCCCAGCTCGCGCAGCAGGTTGCGGAAGAGACGCGCCGTGGTCGCATCGAGGCCCGACAAGGGCTCATCGAAGATCAGCAATGATGGATCGTGCAGCAGCGCAGCGGCAATCAACACACGCTGCTTCATGCCTTTCGAGTAAAGCCCGATGGGGGAATGCCGCCAGTCTGTCAATCCGAGCAGGGAGAGCAACCGCTCCGCGCGAAATGCTATCTGCGCTTCGGACATGCTCCGCAGCCGCCCCGCAAGCTCCAGATACTCCATCCCTGAGAGGTAGGTGTAGACATGCGCCTCCTCCGGCACATAACCCAGCGCCGCGCGAAAGCCCGTCATGTCTTCGCGGATATTCCAGCCGCAATAGAGCACCCGGCCATCGTCCGGCTGCAACAAGCCAGTGATGATCTTCACCGTCGTCGACTTGCCCGAGCCATTCGCGCCCAGGTATCCGACCACCTCACCCGCCCCCACGCGAAAGCTCACCTCGCGGATCGCCGGAATACCGCGATAGCTCCGTGAAACCCTGTCCAGTTCCAGAACCGGTGCTTCCCTCATGGCTACCCTATGTAGCACTCTACCTAAACACAAGTCAACAGAATGCTACATAGGGTACAATCCCTGCCATGCCGGCCGAGCCAAAAGACAAGACAGACCCGCGGCTCTCTCACACTGCCGCTCTCATCCTGCAATCCATCCACACCGGCCAGATTTACGGCTTCAGCGTGATGGAGCAGACCGGCCTGCCCAGCGGCACTGTTTACCCGGCCCTGCGCCGCCTCGAGCGCGATGGCCTTATCGCCTCCAAGTGGGAGGCGCAGTCGATTGCCGACCGCGAGCAGCGCCCACCCCGCAAGTACTACCGCCTGACTCGCGAGGGCCTCACCGCGCTCGAGAACGTCCTCAAACGCTATCCGCTGATCGAGAAACTCATCCCCACACCCGCGAGCAACGCATGAAGCCCCGCAGGCAGAGCATGACATGCAGCAGCCTGCTCGCCCGAACCCTGCTGCGCGCAGTCTCGTGGCTGGTTCCTGCGCCGGATCGCGCGGACTGGCACGCCGAGTGGTCAGCCGAGCTCTGGCATGTGACTCGCAGTCCCAATTCCGACACTGAGACCGGCACCACCCCGCTCGCCTTCGTCCGCGGAGCCATCCCCGATGCTCTCTGCCTGCGCCGCGAAACCCCACCTTCCGCCGAAGAACCTAGTCCGCGTGCCAGTGCCGGCCCGCGCCGCTGCCTTGCCGCACTGGCGCTCTGTGGCGGCTTCCTCCTGGTGCTGGCACTGGCTCTTCCCGGATCGCGCCACGCCCTTCTGCCCCAGCCCGTAGCCGACGACATCGTGCTCATCACTCGCAACGGCGTCGCGCAGGTCAATCGCCCCGCTATCTCTTTTTCCGACTATCAGGACTGGCGCATCTCCGCCCGCCACCTTTACAGCGGACTCGCCTTTTACCAGTTCCAGCAGCACCGGCTTCACCTTGCACCGCATCAGGCAGTCGAAGCCACCGTGGTCCGCGCCTCCCGTAATCTCTTCGATTTGCTCGGCATGCAGCCGCAGTGGCTCCCGGCATCGGCCGAGCCCGGCCAGCCTAAGCTCTTCATCAGCCGCCGGCTGTGGAAGCAGTCCATTCACAACGCATCCCAGGCCTACGCCGAGATCGCCGGACGTCGCATCTCCCTATCCGGCATCCTGCCCGACAATCAGTGGCAGCTCCCCGGACAGCCCGACGCATGGCTTCTCGTGGATGACTCCAGCCTCGCCGCCACGCCGGCGTTCGCACGCGGTTTTATCGTCGCCCGCATTCAGCCGAATGCCTTCCCTTCGTCGCATCGCGTCATGATCACCAGCGACGGCATCCGCTACCCCTGCCTCTCGCTGGCCGATATTGCCCACCGCCCGGCATCGATCTTCCGCCTCGCGCTGCTGCTCGCTGCCATCGCCGTGCCGGCAACGCTGCCCATTCCCCTCGGGGGCACAACCCAGCGCACCCGGCGCCTGAAACTTCGCCTGCGCGCCTGGCTCTTTTTTGCGGCCAAGATCATTCTCATTCTTCCTCTGGTCTACGCCGCCTCGATGCTTGCCGCTTACGGCGTCTTCCCGCACGAAAGCTCCGCACTCTATCTCCAGCTTGCCGTTGCCTTCTTCGGCCTGCTCTTTCTCTTCCGCTGGGCCTGGCAGGATCAGCGCTGCCGCTGCCCGGAATGCCTCGGCCGCCTCACCCATCCGGCACGCGTCGGCCTCGCCTCGCGCAGCTTTCTTGCCTGGAGCGGCACCGAGCTCATCTGCGCCTCCGGCCATGGCCTGCTGCACATCCCCGCACTGCCCACCAGCTGGTTCTCCCGCCCGCGCTGGCTGGTTCTCGATCCCTCGTGGAAACCCCTCTTTGCCTCACCGCTCCCCTGAGGCCCCACCGATCGCTGCACTTCGCCGTAAAATACCTTTCATGCAACGCATTTATCTGGACGCCAATGCCACCACGCCTCTGGTTCCCGAGGTGCTGGACGCGATGCGTCCCTGGCTGCTCGAAAGCTTCGGCAACGCCTCTTCGGTTCATCACTACGGCCAGCAGGCCCGTGCCGCGGTCGAAAAGGCGCGTACCCAGGCCGCCGCCCTGCTCCACTGCCGCGAGGCCGAAATTGTCTTCACCTCCGGCGGCACCGAGAGCGACAACATGGCCCTCTTCGGCCTGCTCACGCCCGGCGATCACCTCATCACCTCGGCCATCGAGCACCATGCCGTGCTCCATGCCGCCGAGCGCCTGCGCGACCGTGGCGTCGAGGTCAGCTTCCTCACCACATCCGCCGCAGGCATCATCGATCCCGCCGAGGTCCGCGCCGCGCTGCGCCCCAGCACCAAGCTCATCAGCGTGATGATGGCCAACAATGAGACCGGCATCATTCAGCCGGTCGAAGAGATCGGCCGCATCGCCCACGAGGCCGACGTCTGGTTCCACACCGACGCCGTGCAGGCCGCCGGCAAGCTCAAGCTCGACGTCGACGCCATCGGCTGTGACCTGCTCAGCCTCTCCGGCCACAAGATGCACGCCCCGCAAGGCACCGGCATCCTTTACATCCGCCGCAACACGCGCCTCGAACCGCTCTTCTTCGGCGGATCGCACGAGCGTCAGCGCCGCGCCGGGACGGAGAACGTCGCCGGCATCGTCGGCCTGGGCCGCGCCGCCGAGCTGGCTGCGGAAGCCATTGCCTCCGGCAAGCTCGACCGCGTTGCAGCGCTGCGCAACCGTTTCGAGCAGGGCATCCTCAGCCGCGTTCCCGGCACCGCCGTCAACGGCGACGGCCCGCGCGTGCCCAACACTTCGAGCCTGTATTTTGGCGACGTCGAAGGCGAGGCGCTGGTCATTGCGCTCGATATGAAGGGCATTGCTGTCTCCGGAGGCTCGGCCTGCCAGTCCGGCGCATCGGAGCCCTCGCATGTGCTGGCCGGCATGGGTTACCCCGCCAGCCGCGCCCGTGCCAGTGTCCGCTTTTCACTCTCGAAACTCACCACCGAGGCCGACATCGACACCGCGCTCGCCGTCGTCCCCGAAGCCGTCGAACGCCTGCGCGCCATCGCCCCGGTCAACGCCGGAACCCTCGGCTAACGGCTACGCGCAACAGCAAACCTGAGCCGGCTCTCATGCCGGCTCAAGTTCTTTGGCGCAGCGCATGCCTTGTAGATCCGGCGTGTACGCCACCGTTTCCGAGCCCGCGATGCTCCCACTCTCCCAGCCCTTGCAGGAAGGTCTGCGTCATCACGGAGCCGGCCGCCTTGCCGAGGCCGCTGTCCTCTACCAGCAGGCGCTCGAGTCCAGTCCAGGCGATCCGGAAGCCTTCCTGCTGCTCGGCATCCTCGCCCGGCAGGCGCGCCGCCCGCGGCAGGCCATCGACCTGCTGACGTTTGCTGCCCGGCAGATGCCCGAAGCCGCGCATGTGCACCTGAATATTGCCCGCTCCTGGCTCGATCTCGGCTTCGCTTCCCCACAATCTCTTGAGGAAGCCGAGCGCGCCTGCCGGCGCTCGCTTGCCCTCGATGCGGGCAACGGACAGGCATGGTCCTGCCTGGCCTCCATCGAAAACCGCCGCGGCCATCGGGACGAAGCTCGTGCCGCCTGGATTCAGGCTCTCCGCCTGCCGCGACGCGCCGGCCGGCACGGCCGCACCAGCGGGGCCGGCCGCGCCGCATACTCGATCGGCATCCTCTTTGCCCGCGAGGGCCGTCACGAAGACGCCATTCGCGTCTATCGGAACGGGCTGCGCCACGCCCCCAGCGACGCGCGGCTGCACTTCGCCTGCGCCGCCTCCGCAGCCTCGCTCGGCCGCCGCGACGAGGCCATTTCCTCATATCGCCGCGCCGTCCGGCTTCGCCCCGATTTCCCTGAGGCCTTCCTCAACCTCGGCAACCTGCTCTATGACCGCAACGACTTCCTCGGCTCCGCCCGCTGCTATGCCCGCGCCGTCTCGCTGCGGCCGAACTACGCCAAGGGCTGGTGCAACCTGGGCAATGCGCTCTCGGCGCTTGAGCGCTACAAGGCAGCCACCGCTGCCTACGAACGCTCGCTCTCCCTCGCGCCGGAGACCGTTGCCGCCCGGCACAATCTCGGCAACGCCCTGCTCCACGAGCGCGAATACCGCCGCGCCGAGCAATGTTTCCGCGCCGCTCTCGAAGCCGACGCCACCAGCCCTGAGCATCACAACAGCCTCGGCAACGCCCTGCTCCAGCAACAGCGCACCGCCGATGCCCAGAGCTGTTATCGGCGCGCACTCGAGTTGCGCCCCGACTATGCCACCGCCCACATCAACCTCGCCAATACGCTGCTTTACCAGGGCGAACACGGCTCTGTGACCGGTCCGATGATGGAGCACTATCGCCGCGGCATCGAGCTCGAGCCCACCAACGCCGGCGGCCAGTACAACCTCTCCTTATCCTGCCTCCGCGCCGGGCTTTACGCCGAAGGCTGGCAGCGGCACGAGCACCGCTGGGAGTTCCGCGAACTCCACCAGAGCCGCCGGGATTTCCGCCAGCCGCAATGGCAAGGAGAACCGCTGGCAGGTGCGACCATCCTCCTTTACGCCGAGCAAGGCCTCGGCGACACCCTGCAGTTCATCCGTTATGCGCCGCTGGTCGCCGCTCTCGGCGCTCAGGTGATCCTGGAAGTCCAGCCGCGTCTCCGCCGGCTGCTCACCGGGATGGACGGCATCGCGCAGGTCCTTACCCGCGGCGAGGACCTACCCGCCTTCGACTGGCACTGCCCGCTGATGAGCCTGCCGCTGGCCTTCGGCACCACCCTCGAAACCATCCCTGCCGCCGTGCCCTATCTCCGCCCCGATCCGGCCCTGGTCTCCGCAGCCTGGGAGCGCTGGCCGCGCCGCGATGACCGCATGCGTGTCGGAATCACCTGGGCCGGCAACCCCTCGCACCGCGCCGATCACCAGCGCTCGCTCCCCCTGGCGCTCTTCGCGCCGCTCGGCCACCCTACGCACATCGACTTCTATTCGCTCCAGTATGGGCAAGCCGCCGGCGAGCTCCAGCACGCCCCCTTCCCCATCCACAACGCAAGCTCACAGGACAAGGATCTCGCCGACACCTCCGCCTTCATCTCCACCCTCGACCTGGTGCTCTCCATCGATACCTCGATCGCCCACCTTACGGGTGGACTCGGCAAGCCACTCTGGATTCTTCTGCCTCATCTGGCTGACTGGCGCTGGCTTGAAGGCCGCAGCGATAGCCCCTGGTATCCCACTGCCCGGCTTTTTCGCCAGCCTGTCTCCGGCGATTGGCCCTCAACCGTCGCTGCGCTCTCGGCTGCTCTCGAGAAATAGCCCCGGCGGCGGAACCTGCTGCCAGCCAATTCCGTACAGCTGACAAAGGAACCGCCGATGCAGACTCTCCGACAGGATCTCGCGTACGCGCTGCGGCAGATGCGCCAAGCACCGCTCTTCACCCTCACCGCACTGCTCACGCTGGCTCTGGGCATTGGCGCTACCACTGCGATCTTCTCGCTGATCGACTCTGTCATGCTCAAATCGCTGCCGGTCGTCGATCCCGCCAGCCTCTACCGCATCGGCAGCGGTTCCGACTGCTGCATCGAAGGCGGCCCGCAAGACAACTGGGGGATGTTTTCATACGGTTTCTACCAGCGGCTGAAGGCTTCGGCTCCGGAGTTCTCCGAACTTGCCGCCTTCCAGGCTGGAGGATCGCAGTTCAGCGTCCGCCGCGGAGAAAGCGATCGCGTTGCCAAGCCGCTCCAGGGAGAGTTCGTCAGCGGCAACTACTTCTCCACTTTCGGGATTGGCGCCTTTGCCGGCCGCGCACTCGGCCCCGACGACGATCGCCGCTCGTCTTCTCCTGTAGCCATGCTCAGCTATCGCACCTGGCAGCAGCAGTATGGCTCTGATCCGTCGGTCATCGGCTCTACCTTCATCGTCGACAGCCATCCGGTCACCATCATCGGCATCACCCCACCCGGATTCTTTGGCGAAACCATCCGCACCGATCCCCCCGACCTCTATGTCCCTCTCGAGCAGGAACCGCTCTTCCGCGGAAGCAACTCGCTCAACGGCCATTTCCAGGCCTGGCTGCGCATCATCGGACGCCTGCGCCCAGGCGCCAGCGTGGCTCCGCTTCCGGATCGTTTCACCGCACTGCTCCGTCAGTGGCTCTTGCATGAGAGCGACATGCCCTCGGAATGGATAAGCGGCATTCAGTCCGGCATTTCGCATCAGGTGATTCATATCGTTCCCGCCGGAGCCGGCGTCGGCACCATGCGCGACAACTATGCCGCCAGCCTGCGCATTCTCATCACCGTCTGCGCTCTGGTGCTGCTGATCGCCTGCGCGAACATTGCCAACCTGCTGCTGGCCCGCGGCGCAGCCCGCCGCGCCCAGACTTCGGTGAGGCTGGCTCTCGGTGCATCACGCCGGCGTCTCATCCGGCAGACGCTCACCGAGAGCCTGCTGCTCTCCGTACTCGGTGGGCTTGCCGGACTCGCTGTCGCTTATGCCGGCGTCCGCCTCATCGTCGCGCTGGTCTTCCGCCATGCACATTCGGTCCCCATTGCGGCCACACCCTCGCTGCCCGTGCTCGGCTTCGCCTTCGCGCTCTCGCTCGTGACAGGCGTACTTTTTGGCGTAGCCCCGGCGTGGATCGCGTCCCATGCCGATCCGGCCGAGGCGCTGCGCGGCGTCAATCGCAGCACCCGGGACAGCTCCTCGGCCTCGCAAAAGGTGCTCGTCATAGCCCAGGCAGCGCTCTCCATTGTGTTGCTCGCCGGAGCCGGGCTGCTCACCCGCAGCCTCGCCAACCTCCAGCACCAGGACTTCGGCTACCAGACCGATCACCGCGTCACCATCAGCCTTTCCGCGCCCTGGGCCAGCTATACGCCCGCTCGCATTGACGCTATGTACCGTGATCTGGAGGACCAGCTCGCGCACCTGCCCGGCGTCCGCCGCGCCGCCCTCGCGCAATACACCCCGCTCACCGACAACTGGGGCGAACTCATTATTCGTCAAGGACATCCCATGCCAAACCTCAACGAAGAGGTCGGCTCTTCCTGGGATCACGTCGCTCCCGGCTATCTGGAAACCCTTGGCCAAAGAATCCTGTGCGGCCGCTCCATCTCTGAAGATGACACCGCCACTACCGAGAAGGTCGCCGTCGTCGATGAGACCTTCGTCCATCGCTTCTTCAAGCCCGGAGAAGACCCTATCGGTCAATCTTTCGGTCTTGACCTACCCCAGTACAGCAGCACCTACAAGATCGTCGGTGTCGTGGCCCGTGCCACGTATTCGGACCCCGCCGGGACCGAGCCGCCGCGCCCCATCTTCTTCGTTCCCCTGGCCCAGCGTGTCCACTACGATAACGCGACCATGCAGTCCATCGATGACGAGACCCACTACATCGAAGGCGCTGTCCTCCAGGTACGAGGCAGCACGGATGGGCTCGAAGCGGAAGTCCGCCACGTCCTTGCCCAGGTCGATCCCAATCTCACCCTGCTCGGCGTTCGGACGCTTGAAGATCAAGTCGACTCAAACTTCGATCAGCAGCGCGTCGTCGCCCAGATGACCGGCTTGTTCGGTATCCTCGCACTGGTCCTTGCCGCCATCGGACTTTATGGCGTGACCGCCTATACCGTCGCACGCCGTACCAGCGAAATCGGCGTCCGCATGGCCCTCGGCGCCGACCGCACCAATATCACCCGCCTCGTACTGCGCGGTGCCTTCACGCACATCCTCATCGGCCTGGCCATCGGCATCCCCATCGCCATCGGATGCTCCAAGCTCATCTCCGCCCAGCTTTTCCATGTCCGGGGATGGGATCCACTCGTCCTCGGCGGTTCGACCCTGGCGCTCGGGCTCTGCGCCCTGGTGGCCAGCATCCTGCCTGCCCGCCGGGCAGCCTCGATCGACCCGGTCCGGGCACTGCGCATGGAATGATCTAAAGCGCACTTCCGGATCTGGTTGTGTAGCGCCTGATTGCGCGATACTGGTAGGTGGTGTCTTCTTTCAACAACACGGTGGCTGTGGCCATGTCCGGCGGCGTCGACTCCTCGACCGTCGCGGCCATGCTCAAGGACGAGGGCTTCGACCTGGTCGGCCTGACGCTCCAGCTCTGGAATCAGCGCCGCCTGGCCGGCCACGAGGGCATGCCCGAGCAGGTGCAGGGTCGCTGCTGCTCGATCGACGATGTCTACGACGCCCGCCGTGTCGCCGAAACGCTCGGCATCCCCTACTATCTCATCAACGAGCAGGAGCGCTTCGAGCGCGATGTTGTCCGCCCCTTCGTCTCCGAGTATCTTGCCGGACGCACACCGATCCCCTGCTCACTCTGCAACGATCACTTGAAGTTTGACCAGCTTCTGGTGAGAGCAAGGCAGATCGGCGCCGACCGTATCGCCACCGGCCACTACGCCCGCAATCATTACGACGAGGTACGCGGCCGCTGGATTCTGAGCCGGCCAGTTGATCGCTCAAAGGACCAGACCTACTTCCTCTTCGGACTCACCCAGGAGCAGCTCTCGCGCACGCTCTTCCCGCTTGGCGGCTACCAGAAGCCCGAGGTCCGGGAGATGGCCGCGCAGCACGGTCTTGCGCTGGCCGCCAAGCCCGACTCGCAGGAGATCTGCTTCATCCCCGGCGGCGACTATAAGGCCTTTATCGATGCGTACTTGGATGAACAGGGGGAAGTGATCCCTGACACTGCGGGCGAGCTCGTCTCCACCTCCGGACAGGTGCTCGGGAAGCATACTGGCATCCACAATTTCACCATCGGCCAGCGCAAGGGCCTCGGCGTCTCTTCACCCAACCCTCTCTATGTCATCCAGATCGACCACGACAGCCACCGTGTCACCGTCGGTTCCGACCATGAGTCCCTGGCCACCACCGTCCGCGCCGGTCGTCTCAACTGGGTCTCTATCCCCTCGCTGGAAAGCGAGATGCGCGTCCGGGTGAAAATCCGCCATCGCCACGAGCCTGCTCCCGCGACCCTGCGCATGGTCGCTCCCGACGTGGCCGAGGCCGCCTTCGACGAACCGCAGCGTGCCGTCACCCCCGGTCAGGCCGCAGTCTTCTATGACGGCGATGAGGTCGTCGGCGGCGGCTGGATCGCCTCCTAACGCATTCTCCAGCCAGACCAGCTCTCAAGAAAAAAGCGCCCATCGGGGCGCTTTTTTCTTGAATCAAAACTTGAACTCTATCGCGTGTTGCGATGAGAAACTGGCAGATCACCGAGATCATCCAGCACGGTCACCGGTTGCCCGTCAGGAACTTCCTCCGCCGTCTCAACCTCCGTTGCAGCGGGGGGCTTTTCTTTCCGCCGCAGTGTGCTGAATCCTGCCCGAACACCGGCAACGATCCCCGAGAAGCGCCGGACCGGGGTTGCCACGCTATGCTGCAGCACCGCGGTCGCATGCTCGACGGAATCGAGCACGGCCGTCAGCATCTCGTTGACGCGCTCCGCCTGGGCATTCGTTTTGCTCAGCATGCCATCCACCGTCGCCTGCACCTGGGTGGATTCGTGGCGGAGCGCATGGCTCACCTCTACCAGGTTGGAAGTGGCGATTTTGAGCTTGGGCGCCACGTCGTCCAGAAGCTTGCGCGCGGTAATGAGAGTGGGTACCAGGTGTACCTTCACCTCTTCGCCCAAGGCTTGAAGTTTCTTGGCAGACTGGCGGACGGCAAAGTACATACCCAGCAGAACCAAGGCCTGCAGCAATATGCCGACGGCCGTAACCACGGTAAAGAGAAGCTGGACGATCTGCGGCAACTGGCTATGCATGAACCCTCTGGGTAATTTCTAAGAAATACGAACTGGCTGCGCCTGCATGAGCAGGCGCAGCCAGATGGAAAAGCTCGAACTAGGTGAGGGGCGTCTCCTGCGCCTCGGGTTCATGCGCCGTGTGCTTGTAGGCCTCGCGTCCGGCATCGACCGCTGCAGCAACCTTTTCCTTCTGCGCGTTCACGACCTGGCGGCCCTGCGTCAGGAAATCTTCCCATTGCGCCTTGCCGCGGTCCACGTATTCGCGGCCGCGATCGACATATTCATTGACCTGCACCCGGCCACGGTCGACGATCTGCGTCACCTGATCGGCAGCCTCCTGCGAGCGCTGACGCAGGTACTCCTTGCCTTCGCGGGCGCCGTTTGCCAGATCTTCGCGGGTCTCGCGTCCTGCCTTCGGCGCGTAAAGGACGCCGACCAATGCTCCGATACCCAGACCGGCCAGAAACCAGCTGAATCCGCTTGAACCTTTTTCTTCTGACATGCTCTTTCTCCTGTGGATTCTGGAGTTTGCCACGGCGTCGCCGCCTCGGGTCCCCGACCTTGCCGCCCCGAGTCTCGGATGGTAGCAAATGCTCTTCCGCCGGGCAACCTGTTATGGCACGCGCCACGTACCCTGCGTAACCAAATATGGCTGATCTCATTCCATAGATGCCGCTGCGAGAGCTGATGCTGCCCCGGCATCCGTCCACTCCTTTCTCAGAACGGCAGAAGGCCGCCCATGACAGGGCGGCCTTCTGGTTCGAGCACATTCGATGAGCGAAAGAGGCTTAGCTCACCGTCACGCTCACCGTGGTCGTCTGGGTAATGGAACCGCTGGTACCAGTGGTGCCGGTCACCGTTACGGTGTAGCTGCCTGCGGTGGTGCCACCCGAGCCGCCGCCTCCGCCGCTGTTGCCGCCCGAACCGCAGCCGATGCCCAGGCTGACGAGCGCCGCGAAGACGAACACGCCGAGCATCGTCCGCCAGCTACGCCGCCGCGCCGGAATCGTCAGCATCAGCAGACCTGCGACCGCAATGCCTCCACCCACCGCAAAGAGACGATCGAGCGGATGCGTTACAGCGCTGGAGGTTGCCGCCGTGGTGCTTACCGTCAGCACCGCCGTCGTCGCTCCACTGGTGGAGATGGTAGCCGAGCTCGCAATCGAGCAGGTAGGCGTGTCGGTCACATTGCTCATGGAGGTTGTCACCGCGCAGCTGAGGCTGACGGTTCCGGTAAATCCTCCCGATGGCGTCACCGAAATCTGAGACGTATTGTTTGTGGTTGCCCCTGGCGCCACGGTCAGAGTGGTCGGACTGGCGCTGAGCGAGAAGCTCCCGGTCGATGCTGTCCCGCTCACGATCGCCGTCAGGCCCAGCGTGTGCACATACTCACCGGTCGAGTCAGTACCCGTGATGAGCACGTTATAGGAGCCAGCGGTCACCGATGACCCGGCATTCACCGTCAACGTCAGCGCCGAGCTGCCTCCGCTGGAGAGTGTTGCCGAGGATGTCACCGAGCAGGTGACGGTAGACGCTGTGCAGGTGAAGTTCACCGCTCCGGAGAAACCGTTCACCGAGGAGACATTGATCGTGTCGGTCGCCGAACCTCCAGCCGCCAGCGGAATGTTCACCGCCTGCGGCACCATCGAGAAGTCCGACAGAGGGTTTGAGATGGTAACAATGGTCGAAGAGGGCTTGTAGTTCGAGTCGCCCGAATACTGCAGGGTGATCGGATTGGAGCCCTGCAGAAGCAGCTGGCTGGTAAGGTCCACCGCGAAGCTGCTCACGTCTCCCGAGGAAGGCGCGCTCAGCGACACCGAGCCGAGGTTCGTCCCCGCGGAGTAGAAGTCGACAGTGCCCGTCGGAGCCGCCGATCCGGTCTGCCCCGTGACCGTGCCGCTTACCTCGACGGCGGCATTCGGGCTGGTAGCCGAGGCGCTGGCCGTCGCCGAGATGCTCGAGCTCTTGCTGCCCGAGGCGGCGGTGAGGACGATCTGCGCGCTCAGCGAACCGGTAGCGCTGTAGTTGGTGTCGCCCGCGTAGCTCGCCGTGATCGTATAGGTGCCGGCAGCCGCAGTCGCGGGGATGGTAAAGGTGGCAATTCCATCCGGCGCTCCCGTGGAAGGATCCACGCCAGCCACCAGCGATGCGCTCGACGCGGTTCCCAGCGAGGGCGAGCTGCTCAGCGCAACCGAACCGGTCGGCGCCGCGGCCTCCGAGGTCACCGACGCGCTGTTTTCCAGCAGCACGTAAAAGGTCGTCGGCTGCCCCTGCACAAAGGTGAAGGAGCCGGAACTGGCAGCGCTCAGGGTCGCCCCCGCGATGTAAGCATTCGGGCTGTTCTTCACCACCGAGAAGGTCACCGCCGAAGCCGTCGAGGCCTTGTAGCTCTGGTCGCCCGAGTAGCTGGACGTGATCGAGTGCGAGCCGACGCTGTAGGCGGATTTGTACTCCGCCTCACCCGACGCATTCAGCACCGCAGTGTTGATCAGCGTGCCACCGTCAGAAAAGGCGACAGTCCCGGTCGGAACCCCGAAGTTCGGGCAAGTCGAGCTCGCCCCGGTGATGCAGTTCTCCTCCGCCGTCAGCTCCGAACTGGGAGCCACCAGCCCTTCGAGCAGCAACTGTGTACCGTAAGGAATGCCGGTCGTCCCGGAGTTTTCAATGGCATAGCTGGAGCCATAGGGCGTCAATACCATCAGGTAGACACCGCTGCTTTCCGGAGTGACCGTGATCTGCGTCTTCTCCGAGGTGCTCGCGCCATTCGTTCCGTCGCCACTGTACTGGCCCCAGATATCGTAGGTACCACCCGGCAGGAAGTTGACGCTGCCGCTGTAGGAACCGCTCGACAGAGTGAAGTTGGTTTGTCCCTGCTGCGCGGTATCCGTGTTGTTGGTCATCAGTGCCACTGAGCCGCTCGGAGTGCCGCTGCTGGCTGTCACCGTTCCGCTGATCGTCACCGCCGTGCCGTGGGTAAAGCTGGCCGAGGAAGGCGTCAACGTCGTCGTGGTGCCGGCGAAGGTCACATTGCCCCAGTTCGTCACCAGCTTGTAGGCATCGACGGAGCCCAAACCGCTGGCCAGGTCATAACCGGTGCCTGCGTTGTATTCCGCTGTTGTGCCGCTGCCGATCTGGCCTTCGGTGGTTGCAGCCGCCGTGCTCGAATCGAAGTAGTCGATCGAGATCGGATTGCTTACGCTGATGCAGTTCGTCGGCGTGTAGCTATAACCGCTGATCGTCACCGTCGTGGTGTTGCAGGGCTCCGAGTTCGATCCATTCTGTACATCGTGGAATGACGCAGCATACTGCGTGGCCAGCGGATAAAGCACGAAGTCCGCCTGTCCCTGCCGGCCATATTTCTGATTCACCAGCGCCATGATGCCGGCGAAGGCCGGTGATGAGGCCGAAGTGCCGCCGATGCCTGTGATCTGTACCGAAGAGCCGCCCGTCTGGCAGTCGCCATCCTGGTAGCACTCGGCGTAATAGCTGTAGTTCGCACCGGACGAGGCAAAGAGCGACACGTCGGGGACATCGCGCACCTTATCGGAGGGCACACCGGTGCCTGTCTGCCAGGACGGCTTGGTATAGCCGCTCAGAGTGCCAGTGCACGTACCACTGCTGTCATAGCTGGTACTGCATACCGCCGCGTTGCTCGCGCCGCCGCCGCCGCCGGCAATCGTCGTCACGCCATAGGCGCTGTAGTAGTCGAGAAGGTTCAGTCCATACTGGCTGGCGTTCCATGGCTGCTCTGGAATAGTCGATTGCAGAGATACGGCAGGCGTGCTGTTGCTCGGCGTCAGGCTCCAGTAGTTTGTGATGCTCGCACCACCGGTCGCATAGTCGCTGTAGTAGAAGTCCGTACCGCCTACGGCCACGTTGTAAGGCGTCGAGGCGAAGCCGTTCACCGCCTGGCCATCCACCGCGTAGTACTGCGAGTTGTCGTTATCGCAGGCAGCCGAGCCCGCATCGCCCGACGACACCATTACCGTGATGCCCTGCGCCGCGGCCTGCTCCCACAGGTCGTTGAAAAACGCATTCGTGCTGCCCAGCCCGGCCTCGCACTCTCCGAAGCTCAGGCTCAGCACCGGCGCCACATTCGCATAGACCGCGTGCTCAGCCGCCAGGTACAGGCCGCTCTCGAGCGCCGTATCCGCGGCGATAACCAGATCGACTGTCGCCTGCGGGGCTACCGCACCGGCCCACTCCACATCGAGATAGGCTTCGACCGAGTCATAGTTCGGACCATCCGGATTGTTGGTGCCGTCCACGCCCGGATCATTGCCGTCAATGACCACCTGAGGCGGATTGGCGCTCAGCCCGAAGAGCGTACGGAACTGGTTTACCAGTCCCACGTTGATGTTCGAATCGTTGATGATGCCGATCGTCTGACCGCTGCCGTTGATGCCTGCGCTGTAAAGCGGGTTCAGGTCATACTGCACGGCAAAATCGCCCGGCGCGACCACGAAGTTGTAACCCGTGCTGCTGCTGCCGATAGTCCACTGCGGCGTCGCCTTGTCCGTCTTCGGATCGTAGCTCGCCTTGCCCAGCAGCTTGGCCTGGTTCTTCGGCCGGAAATTGTTGATCGAAACAAAGCCGCCGAAGACCGGCGCCAGTGCCGCGGGAATCTGCGGATCGGTGGCATTGGCGTAGTGCGTCTCGCCGTTCACCACGTACTTGTGAATCTGCGTGTGAAACGCGCTGCGGAACTGCCCGGCATTGCCGGACATCTCAATCGTCAGCTTGCCCGGATTCACCTTGCTTACGCTGAAGCCCTTCGCCTGCAGCCAGGCCTCGACCGTCGCGATGTCCTGGTCGGAGGGCCCGAACTGCGCGCCGAACTGCTCCGGCGTAAGCCATTTGTGATAGCTGGCCGATCCCTTGGTGTGCATCTGCCCGATCAGCTGTTTGAGCGCTGCCTCCTGGGCATCGCTGCGCTTGAGCACCACCTGAATGCGGTCCAGGCCCAGGCTGTCGGAGACCGCTCCGCGATCATTAGCTGCGTTCGCCAGCGGATGCACCGTGTGCTTGAGCGTCACCAGCTGGCTGTCCACGATCGGCTGAGTGAGTCGCACGCTCGGCTGCGCGGCGACGGCCGCGGTTGTTTGTGCAGGGGAAACATCGGCCAGCCCAATCAGGACAAGGGGCAGGGTCAGTATCGGAGACGCGACGCGCGCTGCGCGACGGCAGAGACTCCACATCGTGGCAACCATGGGGCCATCCTCAAAAAGTTCACCAACAGGTCCAACTTCGCCGCCATCAGACAAGCACTGGCGTCGGCACGCTCTTGCGGCGCGCTGCCATTTGACATGAGCACGATCCCCTGCCGGGCGCATCACGCTTCCCATGCAGAGTGCCGGTCCCGAGACAAAACCTGGGACGGAAAGCCTTCACCGGTGCATTCCGCGTTCGGAAACCGGCGAAGCGTCCCACAAGTGGCTTGTTTGTACGTGAGGAGGGCGCGGCTGTCAAGCGCTGCCACACTCGCAAGAGGCTTGTTTTCAATGAATTACGGAAAGGCAAAATCCACCGCTGCCTCTTTGGGGAGGCGGCGGCTCATGGCCGGATCAGGCAAGTGACTGAAATCAGGACACTCGCAGCCGCATAGACGCACTTTCCGCTTACTTGTTGCGCGAAAAATAGCGGTGGAAAATATTTTTTCGTTAGCCCAAAACAGGAAGGGCCGGGGCGATGTGCCATCGCCCCGGCCCTTCCTGTTTTGCTTGTGCGGGTTAGTCGACCGTCAGGGTGAAGGTCGTGGAGTTGGTAATGCTCGAGTCCGACGAATCCTGACCGACGAGCGTCAGCGAGTACGTGCCCTTGGCCACATCCGTGCTGGTGGACGTCGAGGAGCTGGACGAGGAGCTTCCACTGCTTCCGCAGCCGGATGCAAATCCGATGGCTCCAAGGATCAGAACACAACCCAGAAGGCTGGTAATCCGGCTGCGACGCCGAGCCAGCCCCACGCACAGCAGACCGGCCACGGCAACGACGGAACTCAGTGGGAACCGCGAACCGGCCGGAGGACTCTGCTTCGCCGATGCACTCTTCAGATTCGAAGACCTCACAAAGGAGTGCAGATGCGACTTCGCCGCGGAAGAGGTGGTCGAGCAGTCCGACTTCGAGGTGTAGATGGTGAGGGTCACGGTCGTGGCGGCCGAGGCACTGCTGATCGTCGAGGATTCCGGGCTGAAGCAGCCATAATCCACGAGCGATTCCGAGTTCGTCTCGATCGTCCAGTCGATGGTGCCGGTGTAGCTGCTCGGTGTCACGGTGACCGTCGAAGTCCCGCTGCTGCCCTGGCTCACGGTGACGTTCGTCGCGCTCAGGGTAAAGCTGCCGTTGGAGGAAGTCGATGTCGTGCCACCCACATCGACCACCAGGGAGCCGGTGGAGGCGGCATAGGTCGAGTCACCGGAGTAGGTGGCCACAATCGTATGGTCACCGGTTGTCGTCGAGGAGAAGGTATAGCTTGCCGATCCGCTGGAGAGGGCCAGCGACGAAGTCTCCGTCGTGCCATCCACGGTGATGGTGAGTGTGCCCGTCGGTGCCGTGGTCACAGAGCTCGAGCCGGAGGCTACGGTAATCGTGATCACATCCGACGCACCCGAGCTGGGTGTTGTGGTCGCCGCGCTCAGTGTTGTCGTGGACGAGGTCAGGCTTGCACCGCTGGAGGTGCTCGTCGGCCAGTCCGTCAACAGGTTGTAGAAGTCCACCGTGCCCAGGCCGGTTACTTCGTCGTAGCCCGTGTTGGTGGTGTAGTGGGTCTCACCGCCGCTGGTCGAACTACAGTAGCTCGACCCCGCCGTGCATTCGTTGTTGCCCGTCGTGATGTCATGGAAGGCCGAAGCGTAAGTCGTGCTGTCAGCGGCCATGGTGTAAAGCGTCGAATTCACCACGCCCTGGCCGGTCGAGTTCAGCTTCTGGTTCAGGATGGCCAGCATGCCGGCAAAGATCGGCGCGCCGAAGCTGGTGCCTCCGGCCAGGGTCATCGTGGAATAGGTGTCTCCACCCGAGCCGTAAAAACCACTCGAGCAGCTCCCCGCGATACCGGTGTCCGATTCATCACTCGAGCAGAAGAGATACGGGTCCCAATCGTTCGAAGCATCCAGCGAAATATCCGGCACATACCGATAGCTGCCGGACGGAATACCGGTTACCTCGGTCTGCCAGCTAGGCTTGGTAATAAAGGTACTCACGCCGCCGCCTGTTGCGGAAAGACCATACTTGCTCGAATCGTCGTTCCACGCCTCTTCGGGGATGTACTCGAGCGCCGAGGTCACGACATCGCTGCCGCTGGCTGACTCCCAGTACTCGCTCGCATCCGTCTTATCGCCTTCGAACTCCGTACCACCGATCGCCGTCGCATAGGCGCTGCTGGCGGGATAATTCACCGACAGCACCTCTTCCGCTGCCAGCTCCGTTGCCGTCACGCCGCTGTTCGTTGAAAAGCAGCCCGTTGAGCCTGAGTCGCCCGACGACACCACAAGCGTCTGCCCCTGGCTCGCGCCCTGCTCCAGGATGGCCTCGAGCTCTGTGATATCAGCCTGCGTGAGATCTGCCTCGCATTCGCCGTAGCTCATGCTGATCACCGGCGCAATCTTCTCGTCTACCGCGTACTCCACCGAATCGAAGACGCTGTAATTGCTATTGCTACCGACATAGACAAAATAGATTGTCGCGCCCTTGGCAATCGCGCCGGACCATTCCAGATCGATGTCCGACTCCGCCTCATCGCCGGATGAAATCGCAGAACTACCCGAATCCGGCACCAGCACAACGGTTGGGTCCTTCTCAGTCAGGCCCGCCGCGCTCTGGAAGTTCTCGATATCCGAGAGGTCGACGGCCGACTGCCCTACGATCGCAATCGACTGCCCGGTACCGGTATAGCCCGCGCTGTAGGCAGCCTTGATGTCATAGATAACCGCGACATCACCGGGGGCCAGGAAGTGATATTCCGAGGTGCTGGTCGAGGTATAGGCAGGCTTGGCAACCGAAGCCGCAGTGGAAGCGCTCATCCGTACGTGTTGTGCCTGCGGACGGAAGTCGCTGATGTTGCGCACCGTCTGCACCACGCCCGCCAGCGCTGAAGGCAGTTCAAGTGCCGTGGCATTGGCGGTATGCGTCACGCCATTCACCTTGTAGTGATGGATCGAGGTGTTGAAGGCCGACTCCACCTGCGCAGCCGAGCCTGAAAAGACCACGGCATTGCGGCTGTTCGATACCCGGTCCACAGTAAAGCCCTGCTGCTCGAGCCATGACTTCACCTTTTCCAGGTCGGCATCGGTCATGCCGAAGCGCGAGGCATACTCCGATGGCGTCAGCCACTTGTGGTAATAGGCCGATCCCTTTGTCTGCTGCGCCTTCACCAGCGCATCCAGCGCGGCCTTCTGCGCAGCCGAGGGCGCGAAGTACATCGTCATGCCGGTAAGCTGCGTGCTGCTGCTCACGCTGCCCTGATCGTTCCGGCTGTTGGCCATGGGATTAACCGTGCCCTGGAGCGCGGTCATCGAGTTCGGTTGAATCTCCTGCGTGATCCGGTTTCTCAGCGATGACTGCGCTTCCGCTGACCACCCCAATCCCATCCACGCGCACAAAGACAAGCAAGCTGCTGCCAACAGTCTCCGACTGTACATAGCCCTCTCTCGAACGCCGGCTCCGCGTCACCGCGTGCCTTTCGCGTTTCGGACGTCATCGACTTTGCTGCAAGCTCCATGGCTCACCTGTCAGTACCATCGGCAAATGCACGACGCCGTCTGGTCTTAGACGGAAAGAGCGAGCGCGAAGTCGACACGTTCTCAACAGCTAGGACGCGCTCGCTCTTCCGCTCGCTCAAGATTCGCTGAACTATCTTTCGGCTACTTGCGTCCGCGCTTTCGGCTACCCGTTAGGCGAGAGGATATCGCCCACGCGCGATCACCGCCTGCGCCACAGACCGGCTCAGCGCCACGCGATCGGCAGGCTCATGCTTGGCCAGCCGGCGCAGAATCGCCATCTGCGTGCGCAGCATGTCGCCTTCACTCACCGCGGCAATCACCTCGCGCGCCGCAGCCTCTATTCCCTGAAACGCGACATCGGAGAAAAGTTGCGTCATCTCTCGGGCGATTGCCGCATTCGCATTGCCGGCGGCTGCGAGCTTCCGCGCACGCGCCAGGGCTGAATCGAAGGCATAAATCTCCGCGATCATATCGGCAAGCGCTCCCATCACCTCCTGCTGTTCGCCAAGCGCCTGCATATAACGCTGACTGGCCGCACCGGCAGAGAACAGCGCCAGCTTCTTCGCATTGGACAGCAGCTTTGCTTCACGCGTGAAGGAATCGCTTCCATTATCGCTATCCCCAAACGCAGGCGGCGCCATCAGTTCTTCCATCAGCGTCTTGATTGCGCCCAGGAGCGGCAGCTGTCCGGTCATGGCCCGCTTCATCAGGAAGCCGGAGATAATCAGCCGGTTGATTTCGTTCGTGCCTTCAAAGATGCGGTTGATCCGAGAATCGCGGTAGGCTCGCTCTGCCGGAAATTCCTCGACATACCCGTAACCGGCGTAGATCTGCAAGGTGTGATCGACCACCGTGTCCAGCATCTCACTGCCCCACACCTTCAGGATCGAGCACTCGACCGCGTACTCCTCGATGCGCTTCTGAATCTCGCGCGCGTCTTCCTTCTGCTCCTCCGGGATGGCATCGAGCGCCGCGTCGATCGCTCCGATGGTGCGATACGCCATCGACTCGGCAACATAAATCCGCATAGCTGAGTCCGAGATCTTCTGCTGGATCAGACCGAACTCCGCAATTGCCTTGCCGAAGGCGCGACGCTCCTTCGCATAACTCACCGCATTAGCCAGCGAGTGCCGCGCGCCTCCGACACATGCCGCGCCGAGTTTGAAACGTCCTATGTTCAGGATGTTGAACGCGATATGATGCCCTTTGCCTGGCTCGCCGAGCAGGTTCTCCACCGGCACACGGCAATCGTTCAGGATCACCGGGCACGTTGATGCTCCGCGGATACCGAGCTTGTGCTCCTCCGGCCCGATGCTTAGTCCTGGCGCTGTGCGCTCAACCAGAAACGCAGTCATCTTCGCCTTCGAGGCATCCCCGCCCTCGTCTACGATCTTGGCAAAGATGGTGAACAGGTTTGAGAAGCCTGCGTTGGTAATCCACATCTTCTCGCCATTCAGAACATAGTGGTCGCCATCGCGCACTGCTCGCGCCCGGATGCTCATTGCATCCGAACCGCTCGTGGCTTCGGAGAGCGCATAGGAAGCCATCCACTCGCCTGTGGCCAGCTTCGGCAGGTACTTCTGCTTCTGTGCCTCAGTTCCATACCAGACCAGCGGCAATGTCCCAATGCCGACATGCGCGCTGAAGGCGACGCTGAAGCTGGCCAGCACCGACAAGCGGTCGGCAATGACCGCCGACGTGACCTTGTCCATCGCCAGGCCGCCGTAGGCCTCCGGCACATCGACGCCCATCAGCCCCAGCTCACCGGCCTTGCGCAGCAGCCCGAGCGTCACCTCAAAATTCTTGGCTTCGATCTCAGCGGCGGCGGGCAATACCTCGTGCAGCGCGAAGTCGGCTGCTGTTTCTCCGATCTGCCGCTGCTCGTCGGTGAAATCTTCCGGCGTAAACACCGCGCCGGGCTCCGCTTCGTGAAGAAGAAAACTTCCACCTGCAACCGGCGTCATGCTGACCAGCGTAGCCATAAGTCCGCTCCGTGCTCCGCGTTTGATCGCGTGCGAAGCACGAAGCAGTGTACTCCGCCGGATGCTGCTTCGTGGAGTACCCTGCAGCAGCAATAGAGACTTGATCGTGGATACGATCTAGTTCACATTCTCGATCACGCCTGCTGCACCCATCCCGCCACCGACGCACATGGTCACCAGACCGTAGCGCGCGCCACGCCGCTTCATCTCGTAGATCAGTGACGCGGTCAGCTTTGCTCCGGTGCAGCCCAGCGGATGCCCCAGCGCAACCGCTCCGCCGTTGACATTCACTTTTTCCGGATCGATCCCTGCCTGCCGGATCACTGCCAGCGACTGCGCGGCAAAGGCCTCGTTCAGCTCGATCAGGTCGATGTCCTCAAGCTTCAACCCTGCCAGCCGCAGCGCCTTCGGGATGGCATACACCGGACCGATGCCCATCTCCTCCGGCGCGCAACCTGCGGTGGCGAAGCTCACGAATCGCGCCAGGACAGGAATGCCGCGCGCTTTTGCCAGCTTTTCAGAGATGACAATCGCTGCCGCCGCTCCATCCGAGGTCTGCGACGAGTTCCCGGCCGTCACCGTGCCCTTCGCATGAAACACCGGCTTCAACTTTGCCAGAGCTTCCGCCGAAGTGTCCGCGCGCGGTCCCTCATCGCGGGCAAATATCGTAGTTTTTATCTCAGGCTTTGCAGGATTCGCCGCCGGCGACACATTTGTCACCGTGACCGGCACAATTTCTTCGTCGAATTTTCCAGCTTCGATAGCCGCGAGCGCCCGCTGGTGGCTGCGCAGGGCAAATGCATCCGCGTCTTCGCGCGAGATGCCATACTTTCGCGCCACGTTCTCCGCCGTCAGCCCCATAGAGAGATAGGCTTCCGCGTGATGCTCCACGAGCCACGGGTTTGCGCTGAACTTGTTACCCGCACCCGGGATCATGCTCATCGATTCCGTACCACCGGCAAGCGCCGCCTCGGCGCGCCCGGAGCGAATCGAGTCCGCGGCCAGCGCGATGGCCTGTAATCCGGAGGAACAGAATCGATTGATCGTCATGGCCGAGACCTCGACCGGCAGCCCGGCGCGCAGGCTCGCGATGCGCGCCACATTCGTCCCCTGCTCGGCCTCCGGCATCGCACAGCCGAGGATGACGTCCTCGATCTCGTGCGCTTCAAGCCCCGGCAGCCGCTCGAGCGCGCCCCGGATCGCGACGGCAGCAAGATCGTCGGGCCGTGTCGTCGCCAGCGTTCCCTTCGGGGCCTTGCCTACCGCCGTCCGTACCGTCGCCGCAATGTAGACATCCTCACCCACGCACCACCTCCGCGCTGGTCATCATACGCGGCCATCATGAGCCTGCGCTGTTCGAAGCCGTCCACTTTCCTTCATGAAAGTAGTGCACTGCGTTCGAGCGCTCGACATTCGTATCTGCAATGCCGTCGTGATCCGCCAGAGCTGCGCCTCTCCCCATGGCTGCAGTCACCTGCGACGCAGGCGCCACAGCGATGCCCCATGCCGAGCCATATTCGCCTACCGACTCCGAGCCCAGCCACTGTGCATCGGGCTGGCGCCGCAGCATGATTGCCACACCCGGCTGCGAGGCGAAGAAGACCAGCAGCGCCGTAGTTCCGTTCGTCGAGCAAAGCACCGCCCAGTCGCTGGTACCCTGCTTTTCAAAGGAACCGTGGATCACATTTTCAAGCTGCCGTGCCTCGTAGGTCTGCGGGATAAGACAGCCGCGCTGCTCCAGTGTCTTCTCTACCGCACGGGGTAGATCGGGAAAGGAATTGAGCGGCATCAGGCGGATGCGATACGACACTTCGCTCCCATCCGCAAGATGCCCCTGGCCGGTCTCAATCTGCTCTCCGGTATTCTGCCCCAGCACCATCGCTTGCCACCAGGGCAGAGCCAGCAGCGCCAGAATCACGCCTCTTGCACGCACGACGCTTACGCTCCCAGGATGCTTTTGTACGAGTTTCGATCGAGCCACTCGCCCGCGCCTTCGAGCAGCTCCTGCAGATAGCGGATGCCGGCGTGCGGCAGCCGCACCATCCTACGCCCCGCGCGCACATCATCCAGGTCCTGCAGCGAGGAGAGAGACGCAAAGGCCTTTTCATCACGCAGCTCAGGCAACTCGCCCGCGATACCGACGACCAGCCCCTCGCGAAAGCCGTAACCGATTCCAATCGAGCGCTGATCGAGCCGCAGATACGCAGGCTGATAGCGCGCAATCCGCTCGTAGGCATCGAAGAGCGTGAGTGCGCTCGTCAGCTCATCGAAATCGGCATAGAGCAGCATCGGTCCTTTTTCTGTCGCGATGAAAAACTCCACCCCCTTGGCAAAACGATCCGCGAATTCGTCCTTATCCTCCTGCACCTGTTCGATCAGATCCGGATCTTCCTCGTCGAGACTGGCCGGCCCTGTCGTCTTTGGCGCATTCGGCTCAGGCGGATGCGTGATATCGACTGCCAGGATGCAGGTCACGCGCAGCTTTTCCCGCAGCATTCCCTCCACCAGCACTTCCGGTTCAACGACATGATTGCGCCGCAGGACAACGGCATTGGGCTTCTCAAGCAACGTACGCAGGCGGGTCGCCGGGACCGGGGTCATGGTCTCAGCAATCCTCAATTCCAATGCGGGCATTCCACCTCCGAGCGGGAAACGACCTTAGAGCTTAATTTCGCAGCGGCTTCCCATTCTGCAGAGTATAGGCAATCCGCTCCTGCGTCCTGCGTTCTCCGCACAGGGAAAGAAACGCCTCGCGTTCCAAGTCGAGCAGCTGCTGCTCCGTGACCATGACGCCGGGCGTTACCGCGCCGCCACACAGGATGCGCGCGATGTGGCCGGCTACCTTTACGTCGTGATCGCTGATGTATTCGGCCTGCCGCATCAGATAGACACCGAGCTTCAGCGTCGCCAGCACGCTCTCGCCAGCTGCTGGAATCGATCTCAGAAACGGAGCCGCATAACCAGCCTCGGCAAGTCCGATGGCCGTCTCCCGCGCATCGAGAAGCAGACGCTCCCGATTCAGGCTCACCGCATCCTTCACCGACAGCAGATCCAGCCCACGCGCTTCGGCGGCCGATGTCGAGACCTTGGCCATCGCCACGGTCTCAAATCGCTGCCGCAGCGCATCCTGGAGGTCCGCCGAAATCGCAAACCGCGCCGGAGCCGTAACCGGGTCCAGCCCCGAAGCCGCCTGCGCCGCGTCTGCGGCATGCAGCGCCATCTCTTTCGTGCCGCCGCCGCCCGGCACCAGTCCTACGCCCGACTCCACAAGCCCCATATAAAGCTCCGCGTGCGGATGACGCCGCGCCGCATGCAGCGAGATCTCCGCACCGCCGCCGAGCGTCATGCCGAAGGGCGCGGCCACCACTGGCCGGGGACAGAACTTGATCGCCGAAGTCATGCGCTGAAAGGCGCGGATCATCCCGTCCACTTCATCCCATTCGCCTTCCTGGATCGAAAGCAGCAGTTGCATGAGATTTGCGCCCACCGAAAAATCCGAGGCATCGCCGCTGATGACAAAGCCGCGGAAATTTCGCACCGCCTCGCTGCCCGGGCTCAGTGTCTGCGTAATCAGGGTCAGGATGTCCCCACCGATTGCGTTCTTCTTCGAATGCAGTTCGAGCAGCGCAATGCCTTCGCCGATATCCAGCAGCGAGCAGCCCGGATTCTTCCGCACCACTTTGCCTGCGCGGCGAAAAACCGCGGCCGAAGCCACGCCATCCGGAACCTCGATCGACCGGTACACCTTTGCCGCTGGATCGAAAACCAGACGCAGCGCACTATCCTCGCGGTACCAGCTCTGCTCACCCGCATCCAGAAGAGCTTCCGCCTGTGCGCTCACCGGCAAGCCCCTGGCCCGCATCTTTGCCGCCGTCGCTGCAACACCGGCAGCATCCCACATCTCGAATGGCCCCAGCTCCCAGTTAAAGCCGGCGCGCATGGCGCGATCCACCTCAGCGGCTGAGTCTGCAATCTCCGGCAACACATCCGCGGTGTAATTCCAGATCGCCGTCAGCAGGGCAAAGAGAAATATCCCAGCCTTGTCGCGATCCGTATCTCCGTTCGCGATCAGCTTCAGCCGTTCCGCGACGGTCTCGGCATTCTTCGCCATCTCGATGGCTGGGAACTTCGGCCGCTCCGCTGGCCGGTATTCCAACGTCTGCCAGTCCAACGCCAGACGGTTTTTCTTCGGATCGGTCACCGCCGGGTCCTTCTTATAGAAGCCCTGTCCGGCCTTATCGCCGAGCCAGCCGCGTTCGAGCATCGTCACCAGGAATGGCGGCAGGTCGACCGCTCCGGCATCCGCTTCGCCCGCCGCAGCCTTCGCCGCAGCAAAGTTCCGCGCTACGTGCGCCAGTACGTCGAGCCCCACCATATCCGCGAGCCGGAAGGTTCCGGTCCTGGGCCAGCCGATTACCGAGCCGGTGAGCGCGTCCACTTCTTCGATGGTCAGCCCCTGCTCCTGCATCAGCCGCACCGCCGTCAACATGGCGAAGGTCCCGATACGATTGGCAATAAAGTTCGGCGTATCGCGCGCCATGACGACGGTCTTGCCCAGGCGCCGGTCTACGATTTGCGCGAGAGCGCCTACCAGCGCCGGGTCGCTTTCGGCGGTCGGAATCACCTCCACCAGCCGCATGTAGCGCGGCGGATTGAAGAAGTGTGTCCCGAACCAGCGTCGACGAAATCCCGCATCCATCTTTGCCGCGATCGAGACCACCGGCAGACCGCTGGTATTTGTCGTGACAAGGGCATCGGGTTTGAGATGCGGCGCAATCTTCTCGAGCAAAGACTGCTTGATGGCGAGATTTTCCGTCACCGCTTCGATGACCCAGTCGCAATCCTTTAAGAGCGCGAGATCATCGTCGAAGTTTCCAGCCGTGATGCGGCCCGCATTCGCAACGTCATAGAATGCCGCTGGCTTCGCCTTCAGCAGCGCCGCGATTGCCCCGGCCGCCACACCGTTACGCGGCCCCTGCTGCGCAGGCACATCCAGCAGCACCACCGGCACGCCCGCATTCGAGAGATGCGCCGCGATCCGCGATCCCATGGCCCCTGCCCCCAGAACCGCCGCACGGCCCAGAAGGAAGGAGGTAGCAACCTGCGCTCGATGATCTTCCTGAACTTCTGTCTGCCCCATGGCTCCCTCGAAGGCGATATCCGCACCGCGCCGGAAACTGTTCCTCACCAGACACGCGACACGCCGGAAGAATACGTTTGCGTTCTGCGCGGGTCAAGCCGCGCCCTTCGCCTGCATCCTAACGTCTATGGCAATCTCTCTGCCCTCAAGAGAAAGTTTTTACAGAGGCACAATCCTGTCCCCTTCTACAATGCAGCCACCGTATCACTGTTCCATGGCTCCGCTTCCTCTCTCCGAAAGGACTTCCTCTTGCGCACCTGCCGTTTGTTGAGCCTGCTCATACTTGCTGCCGCTTTCATGCCTACAGCAGCACGTCCGCAGAGCCGCATCCCCGCCCAGGAGCTGCGGCCGCTTGCGCATCCGGAAACGCACGGCGGAGTTCACCTGTGGGTACGCAACGGCCTCTTTCATGTGATGGACAACGTCGTGGTGACCGTCCCTCGTCTTGACGCGTGGATCGTTCCGCGTGAAGGCCAGGCCATCTCGCTCGATGACAAGAAGAGCTTCATTCTGCAGATCAACTCCGGAGAGACGCACCTCGAAGCCAAAGACCTCAGCGCCCTGCTCAATGATTACCTGCTGCCCCATGCGCACACCCCCATTAAGGACATCGAGGTCTCGTTCGAAAACGGGCAGGTTCTGATCAAAGGCGAGCTGCACAAGGTTGTCGATATCCCTTTTTCCGGTACAGGCACCGTCTCCGTTGCCGATGACGATGAGCTGCGTATCCATTTCACTGAAGTCAAGGTCGCCGGCGTCATCAGGAAAGGCATTCTCGACGCACTTGGCATCAAGCTGGCCTCGGTCGCCCAGCCGCGCAAGACCTCGCGCTTCTATATTGATGGCAATGACGTCATCCTGCCCATTCACGCGCTGTTTCCGCCGCCGCGCGTGACCGGCAAACTCACCAGCGTACGTATAGAAGGCTCACAGCTCATCCAGGTCTTCGGCGACCCCAGGGCCGCCATGCCCACTCCGCCGACTCCGGCCGCCAACTTCCTGTATTTCCGGGGCGGCAGTATGAAATTCGGCAAGTTTGTCATGAGCGACGCCGATCTGCAGCTCATCGACCGCACCCCGGCCAACAGCTTCGACTTCTCGCTCGACCACTATGTCGAGCAGGTTGAAGCCGGCTACTGCCGCATCACCCCCAGCCTCGGCCTGCTGATCTATATGCCCGACTATGCCTCGCTGCATGGGTCCGATCCGCAGAAACAGTAAGGCGTATTCTCTTCGTTCCGTGGCATACTGAGCCGTCTCCATCTTCCTCCGTTCAAGGAGTCAAGCGATGTCTTCCACCCAGCAGCGGCCGGCCGGAGTTACGCTTGCCGCCGCCGTTCTCAGCCTCATGACGCTTTTCGGAGCCGTCTGCCTGCTCAGCGCCGTCTTCGCGCTCTTCCTCACCCGCAATCCCATCGTGCCCCGTATCGCGGCGGTGCGCGCCGGCATCGCCGGCTTCGATCTTGTTCTGCTGCTCTTTCTGCTCTGGTGTGCGTGGACGATCGTCGGCCTCTTCCGCCTTCGTCCTGCCGCGCGCCTCTCCATGCTCGCCATCGGCGCCATCGACCTCGTCGTCTTCGCCGCGTTTGCCGGGCTCATGCTGCTGGCCCGCGCCAACCCCATGGTCGCCGGCATGGATGCCCATCCCAATCCGGCCATTCCCTTCCCTATCGGAGCGCTGCTGCTGCTCTTCGCGCTGCTCTATGCGCTCTTCGCGTTTGTCGGCCTCTGGTGGCTGGTCTACTTCAATCTCCGTCCGGTCCGCGTTGCCTTTTCAACCCCGCATGCGATTGACACCCCGAATTCCGCCGGTTAGCGTCAAATCCTAGCAGCATCAAAAACCGGGGAAACGGCCGGCAACGGATCGATGAAGCGGCCAATTCTCTGTACTCCGTACCTTTGGGATCGAGGTTTCATGCGATATCTCCCTGCCGCGCGCCAGACTGTGCGCGCTCTTATGCTCGGCTCCTGCCTGCTGATCGCGCTGGAGGGCCTGGCGCCCGCAGCGGCTTTTGCACAGGCTCCAGCCACCAGTTCCGACACCTCCCCGGCGCGTTTCCTCTCCAACTTCGAGAAGCGGGTCACGGTGAAGGTGCTGCCCAACGGCCTCACGCTGATGATCTGTGAGCGCCCCGAGGCGCCGGTCTTCTCCTACTTCACCATCGTGGACGCCGGGGATGCGAACGACCCCGGCGGCGAGTCCGGACTCGCGCACATGTTCGAGCACCTCGCCTTCAAGGGCACCACGGACATCGGCACTACAGACTATGCCGCCGAGAAAATCGCGCTCGACAAGGTGGAAGCGGCCTATGCCGCCTATGACACCGAGTACCGCAAGCGCGTCGGCCAGGACCCCGCAAAGCTGAAACAGCTTCATGATGCTTTTCTTGCTGCCCAGAAGGACGCCCAGCAATATGTGATCCCCAATGAATTTACGGAGATCGCCGAGGCGAACGGAGCCAGCGGCCTCAATGCCTCGACCAGCCTCGACTCCACGCAATACTTCTGGAGCATGCCGCAGAACCGCCTCCAGCTCTGGGCCTACATGGAGAGCGACCGCATCGCCAATCCCGTTCCGCGCGAGTTTTACAAGGAACGCGACGTGGTCATGGAAGAACGCCGGATGCGCGTCGATTCGAACCCCATCGGCCGCATGGTCGAGCAGTTCCTCGCTGCCGCGTACGTGGCTCATCCTTACCACCGGCCGAATGTCGGCTGGGCCAGCGAGCTCAGCCAGATTACGGCGACCGAGGCCGAGGCCTTCCACAAGAAGTACTATGTGCCTGCGAATATCACCGTGGCCGTCGTCGGCGATGTAAAACCCAGTGACATGCCGATGCTCGAGAAGTACTTCGGGGCCATCCCCGCCGGTCCCAAGCCCGAGGAGATGACTACGGTCGAGCCGCCGCAGACTGCCGAAAAGTCCGTCATTATCAAGGACCCGTCGCAGCCGCTCTACCTCGAGGGCTATCACCGGCCCGACTACCGCGATCCTGACGATGCGGTGTACGACGCGATCCAGGACATCTTCTCGAATGGCCGCACCTCGCGCCTCTACCGTTCGCTGGTCCGCGACCAGCAGATCGCAGCCGAGGCCGAGGGCTTCAGTGGCTTCCCCGGCGATAAATATCCCGGCCTCTTCGCCTTCTTTGCGGTGCCCAACCAGGGACACTCGCCGCAGGAGATGCGCACCGCCATCCATAAGGAGATTGAGAAGCTGAAGACCACGGACGTCTCCGACGAAGAGCTGGCCATGTTCAAGACCCGCGCCCGCGCCAGCCTGTTGCAGGGCCTTGGCGACAACGAGGGGCTAGCCGAGCAGCTTGCCACCTATCAGCTGCGATACGGAGACTGGCGCGAGCTCTTCAACCAGCTGCAGAAGATCGATGCCGTTTCCAAGGCCGATATCCGCCGCGTCGCCAACAAGGTGTTCCTCGATACCAACCGCACTTACGCCATGGTCGAAACCGCCGCACCTCAGCAGGCTGCCAACGGAGGTGCTCAGTGACCGTTTCTCTTCGCATGCATCGCTTCGCATCCCCCCTTCTCGCAGCCACGCTCTGCACCGGTGCCGGGGTTGGCGCTGCGTTCGCTCAGCAGACCACGACGGTTCCGCCGGACGCCAAGGCGGCCCATCAGCCTGAACCATGGACCCAGATTCCGATCCCCCCGCTTGCGGAATTCCATCCGCAGCAGCCGAAGCGCATTGAGCTCAAGAATGGGCTCGTGATTCTCTTGCAGGAAGATCACGAACTGCCCTTCATCGGTGGCACCATCACCATCCGCGGCGGCTCACGCGATGTTCCCGCCGCCAAGGTCGGTCTCGTCGGCCTCTACGGTGACACATGGCGTACCAGCGGTACCACTGCACAGGACGGCGATAAACTCGACGACCTGCTCGAAGCCAAGGCCGCAAAAGTGGAAACCAGCGGCGACATCGACTCGACTGGCGTCTCCTGGTCCTGCCTTGCGAAAGACGAAGACCAGGTTTTCGGGATTGCTCTCGACCTGCTCGAGCATCCGGCCTTCAAGGCCGACAAGCTGACGCTGGCCAAGCAGCAGGCCATCACCGGCATCGTCCGCCGTAACGACGAAGTCGAGGAAGTTGCGCAGCGCGAGGCGACGAAGCTTGTCTTCGGTGCTGACAGCCCCTATGCGCGCCAGCCCGAGATTGCGACCGTCATGTCCGTGACGCTCGACGACCTGAAGGCATGGCATGAGAAGACCGTCGCACCCAACAACATCATCGTCTCCGTCGAAGGCGACTTCGACCCGGCAGAGATGGAGCACAAGCTCCGCGCGGCCTTCGAAGGCATGCCGCGCGGCACAGCGTGGCCCAAGCCCGGCGGCGAGTTCCCCGGACCCAAGCCCGGCCTCTACGTCATCAACAAGCCGGACGTGAACCAGAGCAATGTCTGGATCGTGGGTCTCGGTACCGAGCGCAGCAATCCTGACTTTTATGCGCTCGCCGTGATGAACGAAATCTTCTCCGGCGGCTTCGGCTCCCGTCTCTTCCAGGATGTCCGCACCCGCCTTGGCCTCGCTTACTCGGTGAGCGGCGGATATGGCGCCTCCTACGATCATCCCGGCATGTTCTACACCACCGCGATGACCAAGAGCGCCAGCACCGTAGCCGCAACCAAGGCCATGCTCGACCAGATCGACAAGCTCAAGACCGAGCCCTTCACCGATGCCGAGCTGCAGAGCGCGAAGGACCAGCTGTTGAACTCGTTCATCTTCCGCGTCGACAGCAAGGACAAGGTGCTCACCGAGGCCTCGACTCTCGAGTTCTACGGCTATCCGGCTGATTTTCTCGAGAAGTATCAGAAGGCCATCGAGGCAGTGACCACGGCCGATCTTGCCCGGGTGGCGAAGAAGTACATTGATCCCTCGAAGCTCGCCATTCTTGTGGTCGGCAACCAGTCGGAGTTCGGCACACCACTCTCCGAGATGAACATGGGCCAGCCTCACCCCGTCGACATCACCATCCCCATGCCCGCCGCCATGCGCCAGCAGATGGAGCAGCAGCAGGGACCGGGCAACTGATCCCCTTCAACCCCTTCAACCACCCGAAGCCTGCGCGCACCCGCCGCAGGCTTCGCTTTTTAGCAAAGCAATTACCATGTTGTGAACTTCAGTCTGGAGCGTCCATGAACCGCCGCCACTTCCTCCGCAGCGCGACTGTCTCCGCGCTCGCTGCACCGCTCGGACGCGCAGCCCTTGCCGCCAGCGGCGAGCAGCCGCTCTCGATCACCATCTCCGATCGCACCGGATGCACCGTCCCCCGCAATTTCACGGGGCTCAGCTATGAGCTTGCCCAGCTCACCGAACCCAACTTTTTCTCGGCGGAAAATCATGGCCTCGTCGCGGCCTTCCGCCAGCTCAGCCCACAAGGCGTGCTGAGACTCGGCGGCAACAGCAGCGAGTTCTGCTGGTTCGAGGCTACGCCTTCGACGCCTGCACCAAAGCTCCACATTCCGCCCGGCAATCTCACCTCCAACTGGATGCCGCACCGCCTCTTTGCCATCCCGCCGCAGGCCATCGATCACCTCGCCGGGTTTCTCGAAGCGACGGGCTGGCAGGTGATCTACGGCGTCAACTTCGGCAACAGCACACCGGAACGCGCCGCCGTCGAAGCCGCGTATGCAGCGAAGCGTCTCGGTTCCAGCCTTCTTTTCTTCCAGATCGGCAATGAGCCCGACTTCTATCGCGATGCGAACAACGGTACCCGTCCCGCGGGCTGGGACTTTCCCGACTATGCCCGTGAATGGCTGGCCTTTGCCCGCGCCATCGCGGCAGCCGTTCCCGGCGCCCGCTTCGGCGGACCGGACGTCGGCGCCTCGTCCGACTGGATGACCCGCTTCGCGAATGAGGTCGCCCCCCAACTCGGGGAAAGTCTGGTCGCCGTTACCGGCCACTACTACGCCGAAGGTCCTCCGGATGATCCGCGCGTGACCTCCGCACGCCTGCTCGCGGGCAATCCCGCGCTCGCGAAGAATACGCAGGCCGTTGTCGCCGCCGCGGATGCGCATCACCTTGTCTATCGCATGACCGAGGGCAACTCCTGCTATCGCGGCGGCAAGCCGGGTATGAGCAATGCTTTCGCCTCCTCACTCTGGGCGGGCGATTATCTTCTCGAACTGGCCACGCTCGGCTGCGCCGGCGTAAACCTGCACGGCGGCGACAGCCGTTTTCTCACTGCCAGTCTCGGGGACCACACGCCGGGACGCGATGTGGCGAAAGGTCCGGATAAACGCAGCGGCGGCTTCTATACGCCCATCGATTCGGAGCAGAATCAGCCCGTGGGCCTTATGCCCGTGGCCTACGGCATGTTTCTCGCCCAGCAGTTTGCCGGCGCCACCATGCTCGATGTCTCCTTTCATCCGGAGACCCATGTCACGGCCTACGCTGCACACACGGCCAGAGGTTATCAGATCGCTATCTTCAACAAGGACGAATCTCATCCAGTCGACATCGCCATCACAGCGCCGCAAGCTGTTCATCGTGCAACAGCATGGCGTCTCGCAGCCCCGGCACTCGATGCGACTTCCGGCATTACCCTTGCCGGAGCCTCCTTCGATCTCCATCAGCCCTGGCAGCCCCGGCACACTGAAAAGCTGCCACTCCATGACGGCACTGCACACATTCAGTTGCCTGCAGCCAGCGCCGCGCTCGTCTTTTTCGCATAAAAACAAGGCCGGAGCTTATCGGCTCCGGCCTTGTTTTTCTGTGCATTACGCCGCACGCAACTTCTGTTCCAGCTGGATCGCGAAGGTCACTGCCACCAGTGCGCTCAGCTCTCCGAAGATGCGCGTTTCACGCCAGACGCCAACGATCAGCGCGGCCGCCAGGAACGGCACGGTGGCTACCCACATCGCCCGCAGCCGCTCATCGCGCACCTCGCGCCGCAGCATCCACATCGGCAGCGCGAGATAGCCGAAGACACTCAGTAACTGCGGCCAGTGAACGGGAACGAACATGGATGTCAGGTTGTTGCGAAAAGGCCACTCGTACTGGGCCTGCCCCGTATGCAGAAAATGCGCGATCCACAACCGCCAGCCGATCGCGATGACCAGCCCCAGCAGGCCATATACCGCCGCCGAGGCCTTGCGCCCATCGCGCCACTCGAGCCACATCCACACCGGCACCAGGAAGACCGCCGTCTCGCGATTCGGTATTCCGGCCAATAACACCAGCAACAACAGCCACCCCTGCCGGCGCACGATGGCAACCAGTCCCACCGTATACAGCAGCACGGAAAGGAAGTCATACGGCATCGTGAAGCGCTGCTCATAGCGCACCACGTAGGTCAGCGCCATCACCAGCAGCATCACCAACGGGGCCAGCCAGCTCGTCCTCGCTTCCGGAGTAAATCCACGCCGCAATGCTGCTGTCGCCCAAAGCAGGAGCAGCAGGCACAGGCTATCGGTCAACATCACGGCAAGGTCTGCCGGAGAATCCACCGTCTTGCGAAAGAGCGTGTCGTACACCTGTGCGAAGCCATGGCTCCCCTCCGCCGCACGCAACACCGGCACCATCAGCAACCGGCTCTGGAAAGGCTGCTTCGCCTGGTAATGCGCATAGTCGCCCAGGTCGATATAGTTCGTGTTCTGTGAAACCGCTGCCCGCCCGATACACAACGCGGCCATCACCAGCAGCAGCCAGACCAAGAACGTCAGCCTGCCTTCACCCGCCGGCGCGGGCACCGATCCTTTTTTCGAAGCCGACATGATCCCCGGTATATCACGGCCGGGCACGCGCATCCTGGCAGCCGCATCTCAGAAAATGGCCCATGGACTCGAGGCGTCTCTTTCCAGCAACGCCCACTACCCCCTTGAGCCTCATCCCCTATACCCTATTCCGTATATGCAACTGGCAATCGTCATCATGGCTGCGGGAAAAGGCACCCGCCTCAAGTCCAAGCGACCGAAAGTCCTTCATGAAATCGGCGGCGAAGCTCTTCTGCGCCATGTCATCCGCGCTGCGAGCCACATTGTCCCTCCCAACGACATCTACGTGGTCATTGGCCACCAGGCTGCGCACGTCAAGGACGCGGTGTATGACACCGGCGTCCACTTCATCCATCAGGATGAACAGCTCGGCACCGGCCACGCCATCCAGATGGCGGAAGCTGCCGTACGCGGCTACGAAAACATCCTGGTCCTCTCCGGAGACGTGCCGCTGCTCAAGAGCAGCACCATCGCCCAGCTACGCGACTTTCATATCCTGGAGCGCGCCGCGATGACCATCCTCACCGCCGTGCCGGAGAACCCCACCGGCTATGGCCGCGTGCTGCGCAAGGCCCCCGGCGTCCATGAGGTCTCGGCCATCGTCGAGCAGAAGGCGCTCACATCCGAGCAGACTCACGTCGGCGAAATCAACTCCGGCATCTATGCCTTCCGGACCGAGCCGCTCTTCGCCCATCTTGGCCAGCTGAAGACCGAAAATGCCCACCGTGAGCTCTATCTCACCGACATGGCTGGTCTCCTTGTTCAGGCCGGGGAGCGCGTTCTCGCCATTGAGGCCGGCAATCCCGTCGAGGTTCTCGGAGCCAACACGATTGCCGAGATGATGGACCTCGACCGCGAGCTGCGCATGGAAACAGCACGCAGGCTGATGGCCCAGGGCGTCACCATCCTGCGTCCGGAAACCACGGTGATTGACGCCGCGGTCGAAGTCGGCCCCGACACCGTCATCGAGCCTTTCGTGCAGTTGCTCGGCGTGACGAAGATCGGCGAAGACTGCCGTATCCGCTCCTACTCTGTGGTCGAGAACACCAACATCGCCAATCACGTGATCGTTCGCCAGGGCTGCATCCTCAGCGGCGCCCACATCGATTCAGGCGCGCTGATTGGCCCTTATGCGCACATCCGCCCAGAGAGCCGGATCGGCGAAGGCGCTCACGTCGGGAATTTTGTCGAGACCAAGAAAATCACGCTCGGCAAGGGCTCGAAGGCCAACCACCTTACCTACCTCGGGGACGCGGTGATCGGCGAAGGCACCAACATCGGCGCCGGCACCATCACCTGCAACTATGATGGGGTGAATAAACACCTCACCACGATCGGCGACGGCGTCTTTGTGGGAAGCGACACCACCCTCGTCGCGCCGATCTCCGTCGGCAACGGTGCCTATATTGCCGCCGGCTCTTCGATCACCGAAGATGTGCCCGAAGATGCTCTGGCGCTGGCGCGCTCCCGCCAGACCACCAAGCCGGGCTGGGCCACAAGCAAAAGCGCCGCGGCAAAAAAGAAGCTGTCATTGAATTCCTGATTTCGGCAAAGAAAAAGAGGGCGCGCTGTGATGACAGCGCGCCCTCTTTTGGATTCTCTTGCCCCGCTAAAGGCTTATCTCCAGATACCGATGGCAACCGCCATCAGGCTGCGGCGTTGTCTCCGCCTCGCCCGGCCGTCAATGCCTTGCGCAGCCGCAGACGTGCGGTGAAAAGACCGCGGTTCACCTGCGGTTCAGTCATCTCGAGTAATTGCGCGATGGCTGCGGGGGTATAACCTTCCACGTCACGCAGCAGGTACAGCAGCCGCTCCGAGGGAGGCAGAGTAGCGAGCGCTTCTTCGAGCTCGGTGCGCTTCACATTCCGTCCCATCGGTGCGCTGCTCCCCGGCTCGGGCTGAATTGGAGCTCCAGTCTCGCGCAATGGAAACTGTTCCTGGAGGTGTTTCACCAGGGCCGCATCCACATCCTGGGACGTAGGCTCGTCCGTTTTGCGGAAAGCGGCGATGAAGGTATCGCCCAGCAGCTTTTCGGCGTCCACCTCATTACCAGTCATGTAATAGGAAAGGGCAAAAACACGGTGCCGGTGGCTGTCGAAGATATCGCGGCGCCGGTCCTCGGCGCGCTGAGCGTGGCGCTGCGTGAATGCCACTCGCGCCGTTCCTGCCCCCTCGATCAGTCTTTCGAAATCGTACAAATCCTAGCCCCGTCTTCCGTTTCCGTGCTGCCCTGCTCTTATAACAACGCGCTTCCAGAAAAGTCGCAACACGCTTTCACATTTTCGACGGAACGCAGCCCATGGGCTCCGCCATCCGGATTCATGCAGCCAGTGCGCTCCTTACACAGACATGTCGTATTGCTTATTTCCTTGGATGAATCTGAGACAAATGGGTTGCCACACCCACTCTCCTCGCCGAACGGTACAATTTCTTTCGCACTCCGGGAAACAGAGTTGCCACTTGCGTACACAGCACAGGTATCATCGAAGAGATATACGCGGAGACTGATGACGGCAGAACGCATCCTGATCGTCGACGACGAGCCCTACGTGCGCGCAGTCATGTGCGCCATGCTTGAGATTTGCAATTATGAGCCCATCCTCGCTTCGAATGGCCTGGAGGCCATCGAGCATCTCGAAAAAGACGCTCCCTACGACCTGATTCTCTCCGACATTATGATGAGCGGCCTCGATGGCATCGGCCTGCTTGAGCGCGTACGCACCCTCCAGCCTGGTGTGCCCATGGTCATGGTCACGGCCATCCACGATGTGGATGTGGCCATCTCCGCCATGCGCAAAGGCGCCTACGACTATCTGCTGAAGCCCTTTGAAAAGGAGCAACTTTTGGCCACCGTCAAGCGAGCCCTCGAATACCGCCGCCTGGTCCAGCAAAATGCCATGTACCAGCAGAATCTCGAGCAACTCGTCGAAGCGCGCACAGAAATGCTTCATCGCGCTATGGCCGATCTCGAGCGCTCCTATGACATCACCCTCGAGGCGCTTGGCGATGCCCTGGATCTCAAGGATGCCGAGACCGAAGGCCACTCCAAACGCGTTACCGCCTACACCATCGCCCTGGCCCGCGCCATGAATGTCGACTCCGCCGAAATCCGCACCATCGCCCGCGGCGCCTATCTGCACGACATCGGCAAAATGGCCATCCCGGATTCGATCCTGCTCAAGCCCGGTAAGCTCGACCTGCACGAGCAGGCCATGATGCGCGAGCATTGCCTGCGCGGCTACCAGATTGTCCGCAAAATTCCCTTTCTGCAGGGCGCGGCCGAGATCGTCTACAGTCACCAGGAGCACTATGACGGCTCCGGCTATCCGCGAGGGCTTCGCGGAGAACAGATTCCGCTCGGCGCCCGCATCTTTGCTGTTGCCGACACCCTCGACGCCATCACTTCAGACCGGCCCTACCGGCGCGCCAACTCCTTCGAAGCAGCCCGCAAAGAGATCAAACGCTGCTCCGGAACCCAATTCGACCCCACAGTCGTAAAGGCATTTCTCTCACTGCCGGACAAAATATGGATTGACCTGCGCGCCGAAATCAATCGTCAGGACCGGCTCAGCCCTATCTCTTTCGGCAACGCTTCACAAAACAAGACACCCCAGGCCACACCGCAGACCGGCACCGATTCGTAATTCCCCAGACCGAGGTCCCCCCATGCCCGTCTTCACATCCGAACAAGTACAACTCCGCCTGAAAGAATTTCCTAAATGGAAGCTCGAACACGGAGAAATGGTCCGGAATTTTGAATTCCCGGACTTTGTCGCGGCCATGAATTTTGTCCACGCCGTCGCGGAAGAGGCAGAACACGCCGGGCACCATCCGGATATCGATATCCGCTATAACCGCGTCCGCCTCGCGCTTGTTTCCCATGACGCCGGCGGCCTCACGCATCGCGACTTCGATCTCGCGGCCGCCATCGACGCCCTTTAGGCAGGAGCAGTCACCCCTGGAAACGCGGCGCGGAAAGCGGTTTCGAGGCGTTCGTTTCCCATTTTGGGATTTACCTGTCTAGCTCGACCTCGATGTCTTCGGCTTCGCGCTTCCGGATCTCTGCCAGCGTCTTCCGTTCCCATAGCGCCACGGCCAGGCCTCCAAACAGGGCAGAGCCGGCAAAAAAGAGCAGCGTGCGCCCAATCCTGCGCCCGGTGCGCTTCTCTTGCGTAGCCGCTCCCTGAATCGGTGGCGCAGCCACCGAAGCTGTGGAAATATCGGGCTCCACAGCCTTGTTCTCTCCCTGAATTTCAGCGTCTTTGTCGATCGTCATCCTGTACCACTGATTCCCAATCCCCCAAAAAGTTTGCTCTCTACATAAATTGGAAAACTTTTTTTGGGAGTTTCTCGTCTGAATATGTGTAAGGAAAGACGTTGATTGATGGCAAGGCTTTTAAAATCAACAAATACGTCTTTCCATAAATTAGAAGAGCTCGATACAAAAAAATCGATATACCATTTGCAAGAATCGAGCATCTGATTTATTGTAGAAACATGTTGGACAGGTTGAGCGGTGCTCCCCACCAACAGAGACATTAAGTTGCGTCACTGGCCTCCCGGCACGGACCCCAAGTTCGTGCCGTCTTTTTTTGTTTGCGCCTGGAAATGCTACCAGCTTCTCCTTCTCCCGGCTCCACAAGGAAGACCGCTTTCCCAAAATGGACCGATGCAGGGTTTACCCTGAAGACGCTGCCATCCCTCGTTCACGGAGCCGTCTTGCGCCGTCTATTGCTCACCGTTACTCTTGCTCTCGTCACAGTTGCCGGCTATGCCCAGTGGTCCAATCCTTTCGACACCATCCCGGCTTATCACGATGCGGCACCAGCGAAGGGCGAAGCGCTTCCTCCCATCCTCTCAGGCAAACAGCTTACCGGTCCCAGCTTCCATTACCCCTGGCAGGTCGAGGTTTATCACGAAGCAGCCAGGATTCCGAAGGTTCTCTACCAGCTTCCCTGCTATTGCCGCTGCGATCGCGCGCTCGGCCACACCAGCCTGCACAGCTGCTTCTCCGGAACACATGGTGCCGAGTGCACGACCTGCGCAAAGGAAGGTGCATACGCCTACAAGATGACAAAGCTCGGTAAGACTCCGGACGAGATCCGCCACGGCATCGAGCATGGCGACTATCAGCAGATCGATCTCGACAGTCTGGGCAGCAAGGCCCAGGCTTCGCGCTGAGAGAAGCAGAAGCGGTCAGTCACAAAACGGCCAGCAGAAAGCCCTCGCACCTCTTCCATGTGAGAGGTGGGCACCCGGATTCCTCTCCTGCCATGTTCTGAAGGGCTCTTCGAACCCGCAGAGAGCGCTCGACACGGCGGTGAATCCTGTCCCGCACCCAAGCAAACGAAGCCTGGGTGCGGGACCATTCGGACCACAACCAAAGGGAGCAGAGGCCGAAGGCGATTCGCCCTGCGCGCAGCAGTCAGTTAGTCCGCAGCGCGATCAGGGGATCGATGCGCGAAGCTCGCCGGGCCGGCAGATAACCCGCCAGCAGCGCAACCAGCCCCAGCACCAGGATCATCCCGAGAAAGGTCACCGGATCGGTCGGCTCGGTTCCGTAGAGAAGGCTGGCGATCATCTTCGCCACCGCCAGCGAGAGCACGCCACCCACCAGTAGCCCTATCCCCGCCAGCAGCATCGTCCGCCGCAGGATTCCCAGCTGCACCCGGCCCATGGTTGCACCGAGCGCCATCCGTATCCCGATCTCCTTGGATTGCTGCGTCACGCCGTACGAAATCACGCCATAGATGCCAAGCGAGGCCAGCAGCAGCCCCAATCCCGCGAAGCTCGCCACCAGGACAACGAAGAACCGGCGCGGTGAGGTGGCATGGTCGACAATCTGCTGAATCGGCCGCAGCTCTGTTGCCGGCTGCTCAGGATTCACTTGCCTGAGCGCATTGAGCACCATCGGCGCAAGCGTGCCCGCAGGCAGCTTGCTGCGCACCACCAGAGACTGGTCGTCAGGACCGAACTGCGTGAGTTGCAGATAGCTCTGCACGCCCGGCTTGCCTTCCACGTTGCTCTCGTGGACATCATCGATCACGCCGATGATGCGGACATCCTCACCGCCGATGCTTGCCATTCGACCGATGGGATCTTCGCCAGGCCACATAGCCTCGGCGCCGGCTCGGTTCAGGATGGCAACCTTCTGGCTCTTCGGTCCATCCTGCCAGCTAAAGTCCCGTCCTTCGCGCAGCCGCATGCCGATCGACCGCAGATAGCCGGGTGTCACCAGATAAACAAAGGTTCCCGACGAGCGTTCCTTCTTCGGATCTGCGCCTTTGACGGAGATTCCCCAGCCGCGATTCCGCTCGAGCGGCAGATTATCCGTAATACCAGCCACCTCGACACCTGGGATTGCGTTCACACGCCGCAGCATCTCTTCAACGATGGCACCGCGCTTCTCTGCGTCGTTGCCATCGTTGTAATCGATGCGAATGGCCGCTGCCTGCGCCGGAGTAAATCCGAGATCGATATTTAACACGTGCAGGAAGCTGCGCAGCAGCAGCCCGGCACCGACGAGCAGAATGCAGGCCAGGGCAATCTCCGCGATCACCAGTCCGGCACGCAGCCGCTCATGCCCGCGTCCGGCGCTCATTCCCTGTCCTGAATCCTTCAACGATCCCTGCAGCTCCTTGCCGGAGATGCGGAAAGCCGGCATGAGTCCAAAGAGCACCGCGGTGATGAGCGTGATGCCCAATGTCCACACCAAGCCTGCAGTATCCATGCGCAGACTGGTCAACAGCGGCAGCGCAATCGATCCCTGATGTGCGAGCCACAGGACCAGCAGCCATGCCAGCACCAGTCCGAATACCGCTCCGGTCGCTGCGAGAATCAGGCTTTCCGTCAGCATCTGGCGCACGATCCGCTTCCGGTCCGCGCCCAGTGCAATGCGCATGGCGAATTCCTTCTGCCGTCCGGCCGCGCGCGCCAGCAGCAGGTTGGACAGATTCACGCACACGATCACCAGGATCATCCCGACCGCGCTCCACAACACGATCAGCGGCCTGCGCACCTCGCCGCTCACGTGCTCCTTCAGCGGAATCGGCCAGCCCCGGTCCTTGTAACTACCCAGCGAAGTCGGCTCTTTCTTGGACCAGTAGAATTTCGGGAAAAGCGTGCTCGCCTCGCTGCGCGCCTGCCCCAGCGTGACGCCGGGCTTCAGTCGACCGATGAAGGTAAGCGTGTTCCCTTCCATCCGGATGCCGTCCATGCTGATCGGACCGAACATGTCGACCCGCGAACCCGGCGCAAATGCCGCTCCGAAGTCGAAGCTCTCCGGCAGCACGCCGATCACCGGGTTGGGTTTGCCATCCAGCACAATCGTCTTGCCCACAATATTCGGATCGCCGCCGAAACGCCGCATCCACAGCGGGTAGGAGAGCATCACCACATCCGAGCCTGCGCGTGTCTCCTCCGCATTGAACCACCTTCCCAGCATCGGCTGCACGCCGAGAACCGCGAAGAAATTTCCGGCGACGCCAATCAGCGTCAGAGGAGTCACCTGCCCATGTCCTTCCGTCAGCTTCACATTGTCTGGCGAGGAAAAAGCATAATAGCCAGTCACATCCGTGTAGCTTTTATTCATTGCCCGCAGATCGTCGTAGGCATCGGCCGAATACGTCGATGAAGAAAGATCATGCCCACTGTTCGGCGGCGCGATCCAAACCAGGCGGTCCGGATCGGTAAAGGGTAGCGGCCGCAGCAGAATCGCATTCACCACGCTGAACACCGCTACATTTGCACCGATGCCGAGCGCGAGAATCAGCACCGCAATCGCTGTAAAACCACGGTCCTTACGCAGCACGCGCAGCGTGTAGCGCACGTCCTGCGTAAGGCCGTCGAGCCAGGGCAAGCCGCGCTCTTCGCGATGCTGCTCGCGCACCTGCGTTACGCCGCCAAAGCGCACCAGCGCCTGCCGCCGCGCCTCCTCAGGCGACATACCTTGCCGCAGATTCTCCTCCACGGCAAACTCCAGGTGCGAGGCCATCTCCTGTTCCAGCTCACCATCCAGCGCCGGCTTATGAAAAAACGCCCGCACCCGCTCCCAACCCCTGCGCCACGCGCCCATCACTGGCCTCCCTCGCTCTCCATCGCCAGAACCCGGCCCATCACCCGCGAGAGCCGCTCCCAGTGCGCCGTGTGCTCAGCCAACTGCTTCCGGCCGGCGCGGGTGATCTCATAGAACTTCGCCTTGCGGTTGTTGTCAGAGAGACCCCACTCTGCGCGAATCCAGCCACGCTGCTGCAGCCGCACCAGAGACGCATAGATCGTCCCCTGATTCAGCAGCACTTCATCGCCGCTCACCTGCTCGATGCGCCTCGCAATTCCGTAGCCGTGCTGCGCTCCCATCGTGACCAGAGTCTGCAGCACCATGACATCGAGTGTCCCCTGCAGCAAATCCAGCTTCGCCTCACCCATGCTTTCTCCTGTGGTGCTGCCACAGGAATAACACGTACTCCTGTGGCAGCACCACAGGAATTACGGAACTCCCTGCGTTCCGGTTCCATTCCCCTCAAAATATTTCCGGGCTCTACAATTTCTTTATGCAGATTCGTACCGCTACCGAGGCCGATTTCGAGCCCCTGATGCACCTCATCAATGCAGCATTTGAAGTCGAGAAGTTCTTCAAAGCAGGTGATCGCGTAGACGCCTCCATGCTCCGCGGATATTTCCAGCAGGGCACCTTTCTTCTACTCGAGACTGACCGCGCACTGACAGGGGCTATCTTTGTCGAGGTGAAAACGCCGCCTGACGGCGAGCCGAAACGCGCCTATTTCGGCCTGCTTTCCGTCTCCCCCCATCACCAGAAATCCGGCATTGGACGCCGTCTGGTCGCCGCGGCCGAAGAGTTTGCCCGCGAGTCCGGCGCCTGGTTCATGGACATCACCGTGGTCAATCTCCGCACCGAGCTGCCGCCTATCTATGAGAAGCTCGGCTACCGCATCACCGGCACCAAGCCCTTCCCCGCCACGCAAATGCCCATCACCCAGCTCTGCCACTTTCTCTGCATGACGAAGGAGCTCGGCCACCGGTAGGGTCCGCGCTCAGGCCTGGGCGGCCGGTGACGGCCTGTTGCGCATTTGCCTCAGCCAGCGGCCGATCCATTGCGCAAGCCAGCGCGCCGCAAGCATAGCCACGGCCAGCAGCGCCAGCGCGATGCCGGCCGCGACCCAGGGATGCTGCGTCGCAAGCCATGTCAGGCTCACCACGCCGATATCCTCACCGGTGCTCAGCGCAATGTTCGAGAACGGCTCGGGGCTGGGCGTGACGGCTGCGCGGACCGCCGTCTTCGAGCTGTGCGTCACCAGCGCAATGACTCCGCCGCAAGCTGCGGCCAGGATCTGCATCTGCGGCGAGAGCTGCGCGGTGGCATGGTAGGCCATGAGCGCGGCCACCGGAATACGAATGAAGGTGTGCAGCGCGTTCCAGAGCAGATCGAAACCAGGAATCTTATCCGCAACGAACTCGGCGGCAAAGAGGGCTCCCGCTACGCCGATTACCCACCAGTGACCCAGGCTTTCGAGCCCCGGCGGCAACATGACCCAGTGCGCGCGCGCCAGCAGCCCCAGAGTAAGAACCGTGGCATAAACGTTCAGCCCGGCGGCGAAGCTGACGGCGATGACCAGCGCGGCAATCGAACTGGGAGTAAAACCGGGAGTAAAGGCAGGCGTCATGACATGTACCGGCAGAAGACTACCACGCCGCCGCAGAATCCGAAGCCTCGTGGTTCGCGCATCCGACAGATCACGCAGCCACGCGCCGGCTACTCCGTCTCCACCACAGCCAGAGCAAAATCAGCGGCAGGTCTGCGAGCGAACTTACTGCCTCGGCCGCCGGGAAGGAGCGGAAGCCCCAGTAGTGTGCGGCGCGGCCTTCGATCCACGACATGTATGCGATGGGCACATACGAGCACGACATCAGGATCGAATAGCGCAGGCTGCCGCTGTGGCCCACCGCGCCTACCACATCGAGCACCAGCCCCATGCACACCGACGATGTAAACCCGATAGTGAACAGATATGTCACGGTTCCCACCATGTAGACCGTCGGGGTCGGCGTAGCCAGCGCGAGAAAAAATGCCGGAACAGCGTTCAGCGCCCCGGCCAGCGCATAGGCAATCCGCCGATCGAGCTTTACCGGAACCCACATACCCGCGAGGCAACCGACCGCCATCAGCAGGCCGCCGCCGATTCCATTGATCCACACCACCGATGCTCCGCTCACTCCGTAATCGGTCGCAATCGCTGGCAAGAGGCCAATCAGCGCACCTGCGCCTGGAGGCGCCAGCAGCAGGATCAGCCCAAACGCATTCTTCGGTGTCAGGCACGTCAGCCGCAGCTCACGTCCTACAGCCCGCCAGTGCTGCACGAAGGACGGGCTCTGACGGTGCGGAGGTTCTTTCAATCCGAGAACAGAAAGCCCCGGCAACACCATGAGGAACGCGGCGGCAGTGGCCCACGCCATCACTGGCCAATGCAAGGCCAGAAACAGAATCAGCCCCGGCCCAACCGCGCCGCCTCCCAGGTTGCTCGCCTGCGCCCATGCGGCAGTGCGCGTGCGGCTCCCCGGCTCGATCATCGCCGAGATCAGGCCGCCATACGCCGACGAGATGAGCATGCAGAATGCCATCCCAAAGAAGTAGAGCCACACTGCCGCATGCACGTGCCGGTAGAGCAGCACCGAGCCCACCGCCAGCGAAGCCGCCGAGCCGCATGTTGCAGCAAGATGCCAGAAGCGCCGCGGCATCCAGATATCGGCCAGCGGGCTCCACAGGAAGTAGAACGAGGACGGTATCCCCAGCAGCGCAATTGCGTTTGCGACCTCTTCGGCCGGCATGCCCACCTGCCGCAACAGATAGGAGGCGCCTCCATTGGTGGTAAACCCCATGTAAATCGCATACGGCAGCACCACCCACAGAAACAGGTGGGGCGCAGCCAGATTCCGCGCAGGAGGCTGGTCGATCGTGGTATCCGCAGGAGAATCGGCCGCAGCCAGGCTCAAGGATTCATGCTCCGACAGGAGGGGTTGAGCCTCAGTCTAATACGCCTGCAAACGGATGCCTCAAAAAGCGGAAGGCCCTCGCCGCGTGTGCGGCGAGAGCCTTCCGGTGGAGTTGCGCTTCCGATAGAGGTTAGAACTCGATACGTCCCGAGATCTGAAGGACACGAGCAGCCTGATCTGCGCCTGAGGCCTCCACCGTGCTGCTGATGGTTCCGAACTGCGTCGAACTGTTGGTGATATCCGTGCTCGGCGTGCTGAAGTTCGGATGGTTGAAGACGTTGAACGCGTCGCCACGGAGATTAAAGTTCATATTGTTGTACAGGTGGAAGGTCTTACCCAGACCCGCATCCATGTTGAAGAAGCCCGGTCCACGCAGGTTGTTACGGCCGCCGATACTAAAGCCTAGCGGGCCCTCATAATCCGCATCCGCCTTCAACGGATTGTCATAGGCGTACACCGCACCGCCTTTACCGCCGTTCACATGGGCCTTCATGTCGTTAATGTTGCCAGTCAGAATCGCTGGAGCATCATTGGCATAGCCAGCTACAAAGGCATTCGCTGCGGCGAAGTAAGCCTTACCTGTATGCCACGAGGGAAGACCGCTGACCTTCCAGCCGCCTACGATCTCGTCCAACCAGCGAGGCATGGCAGTGCCAAAGTCTTTGCCATGGCCAAAGGGCAGGTCGTAGATGAAGTTGCCACTCAGGTAATTCGTCACGTCGAAGTCTGAGTTGCCACGGCATTCACGCGGACGCAGCGCGTCGCAGATGAAGCCGGCGCCCCCGATGGCCGGCGTATTCGCCGTCACCGAGACGTTGTCGATCGAGTGCGAGAAGGTATAGTTCAGGTCGAACTGCAGGCCGTAGCTCAGGTTCTTATGCAGTGTGGTCTGGAGCGCGTTGTAGGATGAGAAACCCTTGTTGGTATACATGGTGTTCTCGGCAAACTGGCTATCCATGCCTACATTGGCAGGCAGGAGTGCGGCAGAAGCCAGCGCCTGCGTGAAATCCGCGAAGTCGCCGCGGGTCGCGTAGGTTTGCAGGGCTTCGGCGAGAAAGGCCGTGTTGCTGGCATATCCATGGGCCACGCCAACTCCCGGTGTCACGACATTTTCAAACCACGGCTCAGCGATAACGGCAGTGGGATTGACGCCGGCACGCAGCTGTTTCGACAGAGCGGCAAATGCGGCGCTGTACTCCTGTCCCGAGGTCTTATCTGGAAAGTCGATCAGCTGCGAGGCATCGGCCTGCGCCATCAGGCGGCGGCCAAGGCGGCCGACATAGGTGGTCTTCAGGATGTAGCCCTGCGGGAACTCATGCTGCCAACCGAAGTTGTACTGAATCGAATACGGAGTCTTGAACGAAGGATCGATCGTTTCGTTGAACTGTCCGTTGGCAAGACCAATGCCAGCTCCACCAGAGACATATGGCGAATATGGCACTGTGACGCTCGGAGCTGCAGGAGCTGCGGGTGCCGACGCCGTGGTCAGGCCATTGAAGCGGGGATCGGTTTGAAGGTTGCCGACCGGATCGGAGGCCGGCCCAAGTAGATCAGTGTTCGACGCCTGGAAGATGTAGGAATACTGCGTCTGCTGGTAAAGGATCGCATTCACAACGGTGTGATCGTAGATCACGCCGGCGCCGCCGCTGAAGACCGTCTTGCGATCCCAGCTAGGGTTGTAAGCGAACGCAAAACGCGGAGCGAAGTTCTTCAGGTCGTTATGGTAGGGACTGGGACCATGGTTGGCCTTACCGCCCAGCACATAGTTGATAAACGGAACAGTAGTATCACCCGATTCACCCGCAGCGCTCTGTGCAATACGGTCGCCAAAGTAGTTGTTAAAGGTCGCATCTTTGGCTGACAGACCGGTAATCTGGCTAACTGATTCCAGACCGTTGCGCTCGTAGGGCACGGAGTAGTTCTGCCAGCGCAGACCATAGGAGAGAGTCAGCGAAGGCGTCACCTTCCAGGTGTCACCGAAATAGAGCTCGGTTTCGTAGTAACGGTAATCGCGCAGCGAAGAGGAGCCCAGCGGCAGTGGGTTCAACGAGTTGTCATAGTTATAGGTCGCAGCACTGACGCTGTACGGTGCAAGGGCCAGGGCAAAAGCGCTGTCATAATTTGCAAGGTAGTCGCCCGACGTGATGTTGGAAGGACGCAGCGAAGAATTCAAGCCGGTGAAGTTGGCGCCACCCAGGCCGATCGACGGTGAGCTGTAATCGAGGATGACGTGGTTGTCCGGGCTCTCCCACTTGAAGCTGCCGCCGAAGGCCAGGCCATGCTTGCCCTTCTGCCAGTTGAAGTCATCCTTCACCATCGGAATGGGGAAAGTACGCCCCTGAGCATTGCTGGCGCTGCTGTATGGAGCAGTAATGATGTTGCCGCCGCTGCCGTTGCCGCCGAAGTTGGAGAACTGCGTGGTACCAGTCGGATTGTAGGTATCGGGGAAGTTGTAGTTCTCGTAGGTATAGCCGAACTCGGCCATATTGATCATGTTTTCGTTCAGCGTCCAGCTGTGCTGAATGGCATACGAGTAGCTCTTATCGAGGAACGGGTGGGTTTCTGGATCGCCTGGGAACTGAATGTTACTCTCGACGCTGTTTTGCTGCGTCGCATGACCGATCAGCGAAAGCTTCATCTTCTCGTTGATATTCCAGTCCACACGGCCAACATAGTTATCTTCCTTCACCGGATCGGGCGAATTGAAGCGATAACCCGCCGTGTTGAGCAGATCGCCGTAATTACCGCTGAGATCGTTGGCATGCGGGTAACGGCTAGAGAAAAGGTTCAGCAGCGGCTGGTTGAAGCCGATTTTCTGCGGATCGAGCGCAGCCACCTGCGCCGACGTCAGCGAAGAATTCGTTCCATTCGCATTGACGTATGTCAAAGTGCCATTGCGGAATGAGTCCAGCGGCACCGTCTGCTCAACCGCTGTCGTCTTCGCGTCGCGGCGACCATCGTAATCGAAGAAGAAGAAGAGCTTGTCCTTGAGGATCGGGCCACCCACGTTCCCACCGAACTGGTTACGTACCAGAGCCGTGCGGGGAACATTGGAATTATTGTTGAACCATTCATTGGCTTCCATGTCCGTGTCGCGGTGGTATTCCACCAGCGCTCCATGGAACTTGTTGCTTCCGCTGCGCGTCGCCAGCTCGAACTGGCCGCCGCCGCCTTCACCCGCGCTCGAGAGGTCGCCCGCAGTCACGCCACGGAACTCCTGCACCGAGTCCACCGGGGCATTGGCCACGATCGCGCCGAAATTGCCGGTCTCGTTGTCATTCACATCGAGTCCATCGAGGGTCACATTGCTCTGGTCGACTCGTGCACCCGAAACCGCGCCATCCAACGTCACACCCGGCTGCTGCGTAAACAACGCAGACGGACTGCTGCGGTCCTGCACCGGAAGATCGTTCAGGAACTGCACCTGGAAGTTGTTGCCCACCGTGGCATCGGTCGTATTCAGGGTCACGTCCTGATTGCTGCCCGAAACCTGCACGGTCTGCGTGGAGCCCACGCTCAGCTTCGCGTTCTGTGTACGCGTTGCGTCAATATTCAGATAAAGGCCGGTAATCTCCGTCTTCGTAAAGCCGGATGCCTCGAAATCGATCACATAGCCCGGACCAGGCTTCACCAGCTTGATGGTGTACGAGCCACCGCCGTTTGTCACACCCACGTACGAAACACCCGTAGCCGGGTTGTGCAGCGTCACCTGCACATTCGGAATCACCGCCCCGGTCTGGTCCGTCACCAAACCGGTAATGGAGGCCACATCCTGAGCTTTAAGCAGCAGGGGGAAAAGGAAAAAGAACAATACAGGCAGAAGACGAATCGGAAGAGCGCGCTTCACTAGGTCCTCACTCGGATCAATCGTTTTGATTTGTCACGCTGGTCCAGACAGCCGTAACTTATCTGGCTCAATGGCAACGCTACCTAATTGCAATTACAGAGCCAAACGCGCAAATTATTGATTCGATGAGCTCATTCAGTGGAAACAGCTCCATCCGAAACCAAAATATCAATAAAACAATAACTTTCTATGAAATAGCGGAGGGTGCTACTCCATCAGGCGCTTCCCTTACGCCTTTTCCACAACGCAGAGGGACACACGATGATCTCCCGAAGATCATCATTCTGCACTGTTTAGATAGAAGCTATTCCTTGCGTTGTGGCTATGCAGAATGGCTGGCTTCGATGTTCGCAGCTGTTAAGCCCGGGATTAATAACGGCAAGAGTAAGGTATAGATTTCGTCCACCAGCCGGTCTTCCAGCTCTCCAGCCTCGCCCTGCGCTCGGAGTGCCGAGGTGGCAGCTCCGTAAATGGCCCAGCTGAGCGCGGCGGCAACCAGCTTCGGCGGTCCACCCAGCGCAAAGGCGCCCCGATCGATGCCGATCCGCAGCACCTTCTCGACCTCGGTCTGCACCACCGTCTGCATAAAGGGATCAAAGTGCCGCTGCTGCTCGCGACACCCCGGGCTCATCTGCCGCAGGAAGTCACACACAGCCAGAATCACCATCCGCAGCGCTCCAGGACAGGTTCCGTCGAAGGTCACCTGCCGTTCGGCCAGAAACCCTTCGAAGCGGCTGCGCACCAGGTCCTCGACTAAGGCCTCGCGGTCCAGGTAGTGCGCATAAAAGGTAGCCCGGTTCACACCGGCCTGCTCAGCAATCTGCTGCACGGAGATGGCATCGAACGGCTGCGTGTGGAGGAGTGCCTCCACGGCCTCTCGCAATAGCTGCCGTGTGCGGCGTACACGGGGGTCCACCCGCTCCTGCGCTTCACATGGAGTTGCCGGGCCCGCAGGCGAAACGTTTCCATTCTCCGCCCACTGCGGCTCTGCACTCGAATGGCTGGCCATGGATCCCTCCTGAAATGATTTTAGCGACCTTTTCCGAATCACTACATCTGTTGTTTAGACAACGATCGTACCGCGCAGGATTCTGATCGCTGCTCAAAAAATGCAGACTCGAGTCTGCCCAGGAGAATGACTCCCATGAAGCTCTTCGCCCGTAATCTTGTCCTCGCAGCCTCGCTGCTCACCGCTACCGCCGCCTTCGCCCAGTCTTCCTGGAAGATCGACGCTGCCCACTCGCAGGCCGAGTTCACCATCCGCCACATGGGCATCTCGAATGTCCATGGCCGCTTTTCGAACATCAACGGCACCGTCGTTCTCGATGAGAAGGATCTCTCCAAGTCCAGCGTAAACGCCACCGTCGACACCACCACCGTGGACACCGGCGTGGCTCAGCGCGATGGCCACCTCAAGAGCCCCGACTTCTTCGACGTGGCCAAGTTCCCCACGATGACCTTTGTATCGAAGTCTGTGGAGCGTGACGGCGACGACTACAAGGTGAACGGCGACCTTACGCTGCACGGCGTTACCAAGCCTGTTGTCCTGCACCTCGACGCTCCCGAGAAGGAAATCACCGGCATGGACGGCAAGCCCCATCGCGGTTTCAGCGCCACCACCACCATTCATCGCCAGGACTTCGGCCTGGTCTGGAATGGCACCCTCAAGTCCGGCGACTCGGTGCTCGGCGACGATGTGAAGATCTCGCTCGATATCGAAGCCGCGAAGCAGTAATCTTCGATATAGAAACGAAGAGCCGCGGGAAAGCCCGCGGCTCTTTATTCTGTTACGCCGATTTTGCCCCGGCCCGCAGCATCATCGCCGCCACGTAGGCGGCTCCGAAGCCGTTATCGATATTCACTACCGTTACATTCGGCGAGCAGGAATTCAGCATCCCCAGCAGCGCGGCAAGGCCGCCGAAGGCTGCACCATAGCCCACAGAGGTGGGCACCGCAATCACCGGGGCTGCAACCAACCCTCCCACCACAGAAGGCAGTGCGCCCTCCATACCGGCGCACACGATGACGGCGCGAGCCTCGGCCAGCGCTTCGCGTTGCGAAAGAATGCGGTGCAAACCAGCTACGCCGACGTCCACGATCCGCGACACCTTGACGCCAAGATATTCTGCCACTACCGCAGCCTCTTCGGCCACCGGCAGGTCCGACGTTCCCGCGCACACAACGGCAATCGGCCCCAGATGCAGTGTGGCGGCATGACGCTCCCGGAGGCCGATCACCCGCGCCAGCGCGTGATATTCCGCATCCTGCACCTGCGCTTTGACGGCATTCCAGGCTTCAGCGCCAGCTCGCGTAGCCAGCACAGCTCCGCCCCGATCTGCCATACGCCTGAAAATCTCTGCTACCTGCTCCGGCGTCTTGCCCTCGGCGTAGATCACCTCAGGCAACCCCAATCGCAAGGTACGGTGATGGTCGATCTTCGCCATCCCGGCATCCTCATAGGGCAACCGTGCCAGTTGCTCGAGCGCATCGGACGTAGAAACGCCACCGCTCTTCACTGCCTCGAGCAGCTCAGCAAGAACCTCACGCTTCATGCCGTCGCCGCCTCGTGCGACAGCCGTAATCCGGCCTGCCAGGCTTCGAGCGCCGCGTCCATCACCGTCTTCAACGGAACCGCATGCTCACGTGCCAGGCGGCGGCAATCCTCATACTCCGGCATAGCATTGCGCAGCTCGCCCGCATCGCTGCCTAGCTTCACCCGTACCTGCCCGAAACGCGTCTCGACCACGGTAAAGCTGCGCATGAGTACCGTGCGCTCCTCTATTCTGTGCCGCACGCCCAGCGTGGTGGTCTCACGAAAGAGCAGCGTTTCAAGCCGCTCCGCATCCTCGGGACGCGCCAGTACCGTTAACAGTGTGCCCAACCGGCTTTTCTTCATCGTCACCGGTATCGCCATGGTGTCGAGAGCTCCCTGCTCGAGCGCCATTTCGAGCGTGTGCGCAATGACCTGTGGGCTGGCGTCATCGATCGCGCATTCGAGCACCGCAACCTGTTCGCGCTTTTCCGCGCTCGTCGCGCTCAATACAGCTGAGCTCGAACCGACAGACAGCCGCAGCACATTGGGGAAGCGCTCCGGATTCTGTGTTCCTGCTCCGTAGCCGATGGTCGAAGCTATAAATCGCGGAGCTTCGCCAAACCGGCAGCCGAGGGCCTGCAGCAGCGCCGCGCCTGTCGGTGTCACCAGCTCCTTCTTCGGCCCCTCCGCGTATGTCGGAATGCCTTTCAGCAGCTCCGCCGTCGCCGGCGCCGGTACAGGGAAGGTTCCATGTGCGCATGCCACAAAACCGCGCCCCACATTCACCTCCGAGGCATACCACTGCTCAATTCCCAGGGAGCACAGACCAACCGCACCGCAGACAATATCGGTAATCGTGTCGACGGCGCCCACCTCGTGAAAGTGCACATCCTCGACATCCATGCCATGAATCTTCGCCTCGGCCGCAGCCAGCAGCGCAAAGGTCCGCAACGCCAGCTCACGGGCATCTTCAGGCAAACGCGCCGCGCCAATCAATGTCCGTATCTCTTTCCACGTGCGCCCATGCACGTGCGCATGCTCATGAGTGTGATCGTGAGAATGACTGTGGCTATGGTCATGGCTATGCGCATGGCCGTGATCGTGGCTGTGCTGATGCTCATGGCTGTGGGAGTGAGCCGCTTCCGCAACAGCTCCGCTCTCGAGCACATCGATCTTCGTTGCCATGACGCCGCTGCGATCCACCTTCTTCCGCCGCAATTCTGCGCCGATGCCCAGCCCTCGCGCCGTCTCCGCAAGCAAATCCTCAGAAACCCCGGCATCGACCAGTGCGCCCAGCAGCATATCGCCGCTGATGCCTGCAAAGCACTCCAGATATCCAACCTTCATTGTTTTGCCTTCTTTATCTTGTTCTGAATATCCCTGGATACGGCAGAAGCATGCTTTCGCTTGTGTTCTACCTCGTGCGCAGCAAGGCTTCCACGGGGAGAATCTCGTTCATGGCGCCGGAACGGTATCCGTCGCAGTCCACGGCTACGTACTGAAAACCGGCTGCGCGCACCGCAGTCGAAATCTGTTTCAGCCGTTCGCGAGTCAGCCCCGTCGCCAGCTCTTCTTCCGCAATTTCTACCCGCGCCATGGTGCCGTGGTGCCGCACCCGAAATTGCCGCATCCCCAGTGCCCGTAATCCCTCTTCCGCGTCCTCGACCATCCGCAGATTCTCCGGCGTCACCCGCCGTCCATACTCGATCCGCGACGACAAGCATGCCGACGCCGGCTTATCCCAGATCGCCAGCCCTGCAGCCTGCGCCAGGGCACGCACATCGGCTTTCGTAAGTCTGGCCTCCGCCAGAGGAGCCACAACATGATGCGCTTCGGCTGCCTGCTGCCCGGGCCTGAAATCCTTTTTGTCGTCCACATTCAATCCGTAGGCCACCGTGTCGAAGCCCCGCGACACCCGTTCCCGCTCAAGCACCGTGAACAGCTCATCCTTGCAATGGAAGCAGCGATTTGCGTCGTTGATCGCGTAAGCCTCGCGCTCCATCTCCCCGGTCTCTACGGTCTTCAGCGGAATGCCGTGCGTAGCGGCAAATTCAAGCGCTTCGCGGTAATGGCTGCGCGCCAGAGACGGAGAATCCGCGATCACCGCCAGCATCCCTTCGCCCAGCAGTCGATAAGCTGCAAATGCCAGGTAGGCCGAGTCAATCCCGCCGGAATACGCTACGATCACCCGGCCAGCGCGGCGAATGGCCGCATCCAGCCGCTCCTGCAGCCTGCTCAGCTGGTTCTCCATCGTCTGTCTACCGTCCATCCCGGTTTCCGCTGGCACGCTGCGCCTCCACGTCTGCAATGATCCTAACTCTCTTCGGGCTTTCTGGTCAGACCACTGCTGTCAGAATAGGTGCATCCAGCCATTTCGAACACTCCTCGCGTCGCTCTCCGGGTCGCATAACTATTACCCTAGAAGATGATGCTTGGCCTGGAGCTCCATCCCCCGTTATCCGTTGAGGAGAAGCTTGAAAAGCGCAAGCTGATTGTCCGCGACGTAACTGCTATCGTCACGCTGTCCCTCATCACGGCCGTGCTGGCTACCCTTACCTGGCTGCTCTTTAACTCGTTCACCCAGCATCGCAAGGACCTGGCCGCGCGCTGGCTGAAGCGCGGAGAGACCGCCATGGCCGCAAACCGGCCGGATCAGGCCGTCAATGCCCTCCGTTCCGCGCTCGAATACCAGAAAGGCGCACCCATCGCAGAGCAGCGCGAAACCGAGATCGAGCTCGCCTCCGCACTCGCCGCCGCGGGGCGCATCAACGAGGCCACAGCCTATTTCAATTCCCTGCTGGAAGCTGCTCCCGGCAATGGCATCATCAATCTTCAGCTGGCTCGTCTTGCCGCGAAACAGGGCCACGAAGCCCAGGCGCTCGAAAGCTATCAGCGTGCCCTCGACGGTGTCTGGCAGGGTGACGGCTATGAGCGCCGACTACAGGTCCGCCTCGAGCTCGTCGGCTATCTGATCAGCCGTAAAGAATACAGCCGTGCGCAGGGCGAACTGCTCACGGCTTCCGGCAATGCACCCGATGAGCCGGAGATCAAGCTTCGCATTGCCGGCCTAATGGAGCAGGCAGAAGACCAGCAGAATGCCTTTCGCCTCTACCGCACACTCTCCACCGAGCGGCATCCTCCTCTGGAAGCGCTGGAAGGCGCCGGCCGTACCGCTATCGCTCTCGGACACCTGCAGATCGCGCGCCAGTACCTCACTCGCGCTCTCGCCGACTATTCGATGGACAAAAGACCGGAAGCCGAGCGCACCGCTGTTCGCGATCAGCTGACCAATGCAACACACCTCCTCATTGTGTATCCCGATCCCAGCCTCGCGCCTCCTGCACGCGCCACACGCATTCTGCAGAACGTTGCCACGGCCCGCCAGCGTTTCATTGCCTGCAGCCCGACATCGGCACAAACACAGAGCACCGGCACAAACACTGCGGCCATCGCACCCCCCAATGCCCTCAGCGCTCTTGTCAGCCGCTGGCAGCAGGTTCCGGCCGGTATCAGCGCCCAGACCCTTGAAAACGATCCCGACCTCCAGCAGGAGCTGATGACCCTGGTCTACGACACAGAAAAGCTCACCGCGCAAGGCCAGACCTGCGGCCAACCCTCCGGCAACGATGCCCTGCTCCTCGAGCTCGCACAAGCCCCGTGGACCAGCGAGCAACCACAATAGACCGACCATGAGCGATACTCTCCCGAACATCTCCCCACTTCCAAAGTCATCGCCCTCGCCGAAACAGGAGAGCACCGGCTTCGACTACTCCCGCATTGCGCCAAAGCGCGACGAGCGGCTCTTCCTCGTCCTCTCGATCTTCATCGGGGTGCTCTCGGGACTGCTGGTCGTCTCATTCCGTGTTGCCATTGAGTGGATCAAGATCCTTACCCTCGGCTCGGTTCCGCATCCCGGCCAGTACCGTCTGCTGATCGCACCCACCGCCATCGGTCTCGTGGTCGCCGCGCTGGTACAGTGGTTCTTCCCCGGCGCCCGCGGCTCGGGTGTCAACCAGACCAAAGCCGCGCTCTACATCTACAACGGCTATATCTCATTCAAAACGGTCATCGGCAAATTCCTGACCTCGGCTCTAGCCATTGGCGCCGGTCACTCGCTCGGTCCCGAGGACCCATCGCTGCAGATCGGCGCGGGCGTCGCTTCCATGGTTGCGCGTCGCCTCAATCTCTCCCGCCAGCGCCTGCGGCTCTTTGCCCCCATCGGCGCGGCAGCTGGCCTCGCCGCTGCGTTCAATGCGCCCATCTCCGCGATTCTTTTCGTGATCGAAGAGGTCATCGGCCAGTGGAGCGCGGCGGTACTCGGCTCCATCGTGCTCTCCGCGATCTCCAGTGTGGTCGTGGCCCGCTGGTTCTGGGGCACGGAGCCGATGTTCCGCATCCCTTCCGTGACGCTGCGCGACCCGCGCGAACTGCTCGCTTACAGCGTGCTCGGTATCTTCGGAGGCCTCTGCTCGCTGGTGATGTCGAAGGCGCTCGGGTACCTGCGTCCCCGCCTGCGCCGCCTGCCTCGCTCGACCTTCTACTACCAGCCGGCTGTTGCCGGACTGCTGGTCGGATGCATTGGCTTCTTCGGCTTTCCGCAGGTGATGGGCCCCGGCTACGACACCATGGACCAGGCCATGCACGGCTCCTTCGTGTGGCAGTTCCTCGTGGCCCTGGCACTCTTCAAAATTCTGGCCACCACGCTCTCGTTTTCGAGCGGTACTCCCGGCGGCATGTTTGCGCCTACGCTTTTTGTCGGCGCCATGCTGGGCGCGGCGATCGGCACGTTTGAGAAGCTCCACTTCCCGCACTTCACCGGAACTGTCGCGGCCTACTCTCTGGTCGGCATGGGCGTGCTCTTCGCCGGATTTCTCCGTGCGCCGCTCACCTCGGTCTTCATGGTCCTTGAAGTCAGCGGCAACTACTCGATCATCCTGCCGGTGATTCTCGCCAATACCATCGCGTACCTGCTCTCACGCAGCCTGCAGCCTGTTCCGATCTTCGAAGTCTTCACGCATCAGGATGGGCTCGAGCTGCCCTCGATGGAAGAACAGCGCGAAGAAAACCCGCTGCACATCGAAGACGCGCTCGAACCTCTGCGTCTTCCGTTAGTACACAGCCAGGACGCGCTCGAAACCGTTGCCAGGACGATAGCTGCGCTCCATGCGCCGGCCTTCCTCATTCAAGTATGGGACGGCTCCTGGTATGCCATGAGCGCCGACGAGCTCACAGCAGCAGCAGCCACGCTCACACCCGACACCCCCATCGAGCGCGCCATGAAGGCCGACCGCACCCCGCAACTCTTTCCCGATCTGCCACTCGACGCCGCTCTGCGCTACTTTCCGCGCTGGCCAGCGCTACCTGTTCTGAATCGCGCCAGCCGAGGGACGCTCGAAGGCATACTCACGCTGGATGGAGTCCTGAAGCGCTACCAGCAGAGCTGAACATCCTATCCAGAGAAAAATTCTTCTCTGGATACGTGCGCTCTGTCGCTATACTCCGATCCATCCCAAAAACTCCGAGGTGCTCTCGATGCTCACCACCCGGCATGCCGGTCGTCTGTTCCCTGCCCTCCTGGCTGCAGCTGCCATCCTCGCTCCGACCTGTCGCCTCCACGCGCAGGATGCTCCTGACGACAAACCCGCTCCGCGCGCTGAGCGCCCACATACCGCACCCTCGCCCGATGTCGTCACTCCTGATTCCACAACCGAAGGCTCCGTCACTGTCGGCGGCCAGAACATCGCCTATCGCGCCGTGGCCGGCACCATCACCGTCGGCGGCACCGACCCGCAGGATGCGACCATCGGCTTCGACGGCAAGCCGCTGCCCGATTCCGGAGTGAAGCTCCCGGACAATCCCAACGACGCGCCACCTACCGCGCGCATGTTCTACGTTGCTTACTTCAAGAAAGACGCTGCCGCCGAGCACCGGCCCATCCTCTTCGCCTATAACGGCGGCCCCGGCTCGCCCACCATGTGGCTGCACATGGGCTCCTTCGGACCGAAGCGCATTGTCACGCCCGACACCGAACACAAGGAAGGCGCGCCCTACAGCATCGTCTCGAATCCCTACTCGATTCTTGATGTCGCCGACATCATCTTTATCGATGCGCCCGGCACCGGGCTCTCGCGCACCTTCGGCAAAAACAAGGCCGAGGCCTTCTACGGCGTCGACGGCGATGCGCATGCCTTCGAGCGCTTCATCCGCCGCTTCCTCTCGAAGTACGACCGCTGGAACTCCCCCAAGTATCTCTTCGGTGAGAGCTATGGCACACCGCGCTCGGCTGTGCTCGCTGCCGATCTCAGCTCCGTTGATCTGAACGGTGTCATCCTGCTCTCGCAGATTCTCAGCTTCGACAACTCCGTCGACGGCCCGCAGGAAAACCCCGGCGTCGACCAGCCCTACGCACTCGCGCTGCCCACCTATGCGGCAACCGCATGGTACTTCCACAAGCTGCCCACTCAGCCTCCGGCACTGAAGCCGTTCCTGGACGAGGTCCAGCACTTCGCCCTCACCGACTACATGGCCGCGCTGCTGCAGGGCTCGGAGCTGCCCGCCGCGCAAAAGCAGGCCATCGCCGAAAAGCTGCATGGCTACACCGGGCTGCCCACCGACTACATCCTGCGCGCAAACCTGCGCGTGAGCGGCGGTGAATTCTCAAAGACGCTCAAACTCGACGAAGCCACCACCATCGGCCGTCTCGATACCCGCTACCAGGGGCCCGACATGGACCCGCTCAGCCAGAGCACCAGCTACGACCCGCAGTCGGACGCTATCACCTCGGCATGGAACACGGCCATCAACAGCTACCTGCACAACGATCTCAAGTACGCCTTCCAGTCCACATACCTGATGTCCGCGCGCCAGGGCGGCGAGTTTTCATGGAATATGAACCATCGTCCGCCGGGCCGCTTCGGCTTCGGTGGAGGCGGCGACTCGCATGAACAGGGCACCAACGTCATGGCCGACCTCGCCTACCGGATGAAGTCCAATCCGAAGATGAAGGTCTTCCTCGCCGGCGGATACTATGATCTCGCCACGCCATACTTCGAAGGCATGTTCGAGATGCACCATCTGCCCATGCCCGACTCTCTGCAGTCCAACATCAGCTACCACTACTACGAAGCCGGGCACATGATCTATGTGAACGACGAAGTCCTTAAGCAATTCCACAAGGACGTCGCCAGCTTCATCCAATCCACTGAGAGCGGCCAGTAAAAACGGCATCCTCTGCGAGCAAAAGCAAAACGGGGGCATTTCGCCCCCGTTTTTACTTTTTATGGCCTCGCCGTTCGCCTATGCGAAGTTGTCATCGTTGCCGAAATTATCGTCATTGCTGAAATTATCGTCGTCGGTGCCGAAGTTCGAATCGTCGTAGCTGACATCCTGCGCACCGGCGTTGTCATAGGGCCCTTGCGGCTGCTCATCCGGACCGCTGGCGCGATCGTCATACCCGGCTTCCTGTTCGCGATGCTCGGCATAGCGTCCGCTGTCGTCGCCGTAGTTGTTGTTGATGATGGTTTCTTCGACCGGCGGAGCGCCGTAGCCTCCACCATAACCACCGCCGAAGCCGCGCTCGCCGCCATGCATGAGCGACTCGATGCCCTCGAAAGCCAGGGCGCCCGCTGCTACGCCAGCAGCCGTGGTCGCCGCGGAACGCAGGAAGCTGCCACCGGCGCTGGGCGCGGGTGCATAGCCAGGTCCCTGCACATAACCCGGTCCATACCCTGGCGCCGGAGCATAGCCGCTGGGCGGCGCAGCCGCGTATTGTGGCGGAACGCTCTGGTATTGCGGCGGCGCATACTGCTGCGGAGGCGGCGCAGGGTCGCGGCGTCCGAGCAGGCTGCCCAGGAAGCTGGTCGCCTTGGCCGGCTGCGGCCGGGCCACCTGCTGGCGCAGCTCATCCTCTTCGGCCTGCAGCTGCTCGATCTGCTCCTGCATCTGCTGCGCCTGCTCCTGAAGCTGCTCGATCGCCATGTTCTGGATCAGCACGGTCTGGGCCAGCTTGTAGAGCGCATCGGGATCGCGGGCAAGACCGTCCTTGAGCAGAGCTTCGGCGTCATGATCCTTTTCCGTAAGCTGCGTGCTCTGCACCTTGCCAACCAGATCGTGCAACATCTGTGCTTCCTGCGGTGTCATACCTTCTCCTTCTTACCGGGCCATCGCGCATCCGCGATATGCCTGCTTCCTTAGACGCGAAAGCGCGCCTGGAGGGTGGCCACATCGTGGTTATACCCCAAAGCCCTGTTGTGAGTACGTCCGGCGCGGAGGCCCGGTTCCAATTTGGGGAGCGGAAAGCGCAAAGGCCGGCTTGCGCCGGCCTTTGTGTGGGTTAAAGAGTTGAATTAGAAGATCATGTGCAGACCCATGGTGACCATGCGCGGTCCACCGATGGTGCCGGTAACCGAACCGAAATTGGCACCATTATTGGGGCAGCCGCCGGTAACCGTGGCCGAAGTGCAGGACTGCACGCCGGTGGGCAGGATGGTGGGAATGCTGATGCCCTTACCAGTCCCGTTGTGATACGGAATCTGATCCAGGTTGGTCTTCGCCGACTGCTGATCGGTAGCAGAATTGCTGGTAACGATCTGGCCATAATTGACGTAGTACTCGCTGGCCGAGCAGTTGTTTCCAGCCGAGATGGCCGAAGCCGAGCAGGCCGAGGACTGACGGATTTCCGTCTGGTTCTGCGGCACGTCCGGGCTCACCGTGTTGGTGATATTGAAGACGTTGAAGTGATATTCCAGGCTGAAGCGGTTGTTGACCTTGACGGTCTTGCGCAGCGAGAGATCCAGGCGCTTCTGGAACTCCTGCCGGAAGAGGTTGCGCTGGCCGGGAGCAAAGTCGGTTTCGTAGATATCCTGCGGATCGTCGCCAGTCGAGATTGGCACACCCTTCTCACCCGGAGAAAGGTAGTGGATATCGATCTGCGAGGGATCGATAGCCGGGATATAGCTGCCGCCCGCGCCGCGCGTGCGGCCGTTGTTGCCGGTCAGCGCATTCTTGGGATGCGCCGGGTCCTTGATGGGAAGCACCGGGTTAAGCAGCGTCGGGTAGTCGCCGAAGTAGACGCTGCCCACCGCACCGTAGAACTCGTAGAGCGAATACGGCTCGCCGCTCTGCAGGATGCCGATGCCGGTCAGATACCAGTCGTTGACCACGTCGGCCAGCAGCGAGTGCGGACGGGCGACGTTCGGGCCCTGCACCTGGAAGTTCGCGCTGAAAACATGGGTGCGATCGAAGTCAGAGAGCGAATAGGAATCGCGCAGGTTGTTCGGATTATCGCCGGTAAAGAACAGGCCGATATCGCTCTGCTCGTCATGGGTATGGCTGAAGGTATAGCTGGCGCCGGCCTGGAAATGATGCGAAAGGCGCTTCTCGAGGTGAGCTTCGAGGGCGTCATAGGCCGAGTTGCCGACCGTCTCGAAGTAGGCCGCGTTGGGGCTGTAACCGACGTACGGTGTACGGAAGTCGGTGTTACCACCGTCTTCGGTATTCCAGGGCTCGCCGGCAATCGCATTGTAGTCATAACCGGTGAAGGAGTTTTGATTCAGAACCTGGAAGCCGTAGGTGGCCGTCTCGCCGTGAATGGGGTTGGTGGAGGTTGCGATGCCCGGCTCGTTGAACGGAATGGGCACTACGGCATGACGGCCACGGTTGCCGGTGTAGCCGAGCGAAAAGGACAGATCGCTGCGCGGCTGCCACTGCATCTTCAACGTGAAGTTGATGGTGTAAGGCAGGACATTCTTCTTGTCATACGCGCCGAAGTTCAGCGTGTCCTGGCACTGCGTGTATTCTTCCTGATTGTCGATCGCACCGCAATACCGCCCGAACTCCGAGTTGGTACCGGTCATGCCATTCAGCGTGTTCTGGAGCGAGGTGGTGATGGTGCTGGGGTCAGCGCTCGGCGGAACATAGGTCGAGCCGGTGATCGCCGTGCCCAGCGGGTTGGCCAGTGTCTTGCCGTTGCCCGTGACGTAGCTGGCCAGCGGGGCCGACTCGGTTACGCCGAAGGGGCCGCCGTTGCCGCTGCCCGCAGGCTGCGAGAGGTAGCTGAAGAGCTCACCGCGATCGAAGTACATGCCCGCGCCGCCGCTGAAGACAACCGTGCCATGGTTCTGTTCCGGCGACCAGGCAAAGCCGAGGCGAGGCGAGATGCCCCACTGGCGGCCGGTCAGGGTCGAATCGCTCACGCCTGCGGTCGGGTGGTACTTGTTATTGCCAGCCACGACGAAGCCGGCGTTGGTCACCGTGAAGCCGTCTGTGGTGTCGCCCGTCACGTTGTAGACGCTCGGGTCGAAGTTGAACATGTTGCCGTACTTCTCGGTCATACCGCCGTGGTAGTCATAGCGCACGCCGAAGGTGATGCTGAGATTGGCGCGCGCCTGCCATTTGTCCTGCGCATAGGCCGAAATCTCGTTGGTCCGGTAGTAGCGATCGGCATTGTTCTTCCCGGTCGTTGGATCGATGGTCTCGAGCACGTTCGAGCTCTGCACCTCATCTTCGAGGAGAGTCTCGAGATTCTTGGTCTTGATCTGGGCCAGACCGGTGCGGTTGTTCTCGATATTCAGCTGCGTATAGTTATAGCCGCCGCCGAGAGCGATGGTGTGCGCGCCGATGGTCAGGAAGGCATTGGTCGAGGGGTTGATGCGGTTCTGGTAGAAACCGGTGTTGGCAAAGGAGCTGTAGGGGCCGACCTTCAAGCCGGGCGAAGCAGAGCTGTCATAGGCGAACTCCGACATGAGCAGGCCGGGCAGTTTATTGGCGGCATAACCGGCAAGTCCGGTACCGATGCCAAAGGTAGGATCGCCGGACGGGCTCGAAACCTGCTGCGTGTAGTAGCTGTAGGAACCCATGCGGGCAAAGCCCAGCCGCTGCGTCCAGCTCAGCTTTGACCCGAAGATCTTACTGTTCTCAATGTCCACGACCTGCGAACCGTTCTCCTGCGTCAGCGGGAAACCGCCGGTCTGCGAAAAGCCGTAAGGCTTATTAACCGGATCGCTCTGGTAGTAGTACTTCGCAGTCAGATGGTCGGTGTTGTCGATGTTGTAGTCCACCGAGGCATTCGCATGATCCCCCTGCATGACAGAGGTGCCGATGAGGGTAACGTTCGGCACACCGTACTGGTAAGCACCTGTCGTCTGCGCCGAGGGGATCATGTACGAACCGTCAGCCAGCTTGGCATTGAAAAGCGCCGAAGCGATGGGACCGACGCTGCTCGAAGAAAAGGTCTTACCGGCCCAGGTGGTAGCGACGGCTGCGAGACCCGCATCCGAACGATCGTCCGTAAGGCCGGTAGGAACGTTCATCTGCGAAAGGCCGGTCGACTGGTCAGAACTGTAGAGACGCTGGTAGGCGAGGAATACAAAGAGCTTGTCCTTGATGATCGGACCGCCGATGACACCGCCCGTGGTCCAGCGGTGCATATCCGGAACGCGCAGCGAATGCGGGAAGGAACCGACACCCTGGGTGCCAAGCACGTAGTCCTGATTGAAGAAGTAGGGCGAAGCGTTAAGCGCGCTGTTCGCGAAGGTGCCGTAGATCTGCCCGTGCCAGGTGTTGCCGCCGGTCGCAGTGTTGACGTCGATCTGCGCGCCGCTGGTTGCGCCCTGCTGGGCGTCGTACATCGAGGTGTTGACGCGAAGCTCCTGCAGGAACTCCTGCGGAGGCGAGGGCAGGCTGTTGCCGGTGGATCCGTAGACCGAAGTACCAACCTGCGAGGCGCCGCCGATGGCGCCCGCACCCGCCGAGGACGAAGACGAGGTGCTGCCGCCGCCGATGTTGAAGTTGTAACGCTGCGACGTCATGCCGCTGGAGCTCTTGCCGTTGAAGAGGTTGGTCACGTCAACGCCGTTGACCTGGAAGGTATTCGAGGTATCGCGCTGACCGTTCGCCCAGATCGGCTGGTTGCCGAGACCGGCGTTGCTGTCGAGACCGCTGAGCAGTTCGGCGTTGACACCCGGCGCCAGAGTGGCAAGCTGCGTAAAGCTGCCGGTGGCCAGCGGCGTCATGCTGATCTGCTGCGCGTCGAGCGAGTAGCCGTTGGTGGTATCCGTCGCGTTCAGCATCGGATTGGCATTGACCGTCACCGACTCGGAGACGTGGCCGACCTGCAGGGTGACATTCACCGTCTTGGCCATGGATTCCTGAACACCGATCGCCGGGAGCCTCGTGGTATTGAAACCATCATGCTCGACGATGACCGTATAGGGTCCGATGGGGAGGTTGAGAACCTCGAAGTAGCCGGTTTTCTGGGTCTTGACCGCGCGGGTCAGCCCGGTGGTATCGCCGGTGACGGTGACGGTAGCGTCACCGACGGCGGCACCGGAGGAGTCCGTTACCGTTCCGTTAATGGTTCCCAGGGTCTGTTGCGCCAGGCCGGCAGGCGCCAGCCATCCAAGACCACACAGCAGCAGAGCAAAGCAGACGATCCGCATGCACCGTGAAGAGCTCATATTGTCAGCCTCAAAAAAGTAAAAAAAATCTTTTATTTGTTCGTGCACCCATGACACAGGGCCGCCTATATGCAAAGGCGTACACGTCGAGAGACTACGAAAATAACACAGGCCGGAGGATCAAAGGCCTATGAATTCCCTCTCTTGACTCATGGATTAGCTATTTTTATGCGTTGGATTGATTGTAGCAATGGGGTTCGAAAGCATTCGGCACAAAAACAGGTGCAAATGCCTGCAATTTGTAACCACCACAGATCTTTTCCCGGAAGACCCTGTTATGGATTCGTCTTCGGATGCCCCAAAGCGATGCGCACACCAACGCGATAGCTCGCCGGCAGCGACAGGTAGCCGATGGGAGCGATGTACTGCTGGCTCAGCAGATTATCCGATTGCATGTAGAAGTCCATCCGCTGCGACATCTTGTATGTCGCGCTGACGTCGAGTTTGGAATAGCCGGGGTCGAGGTTCCGGTTGGGCAGCAGCAACGTATTGGTGCCAAAGAGGTCCTTGCCACCGAGATAGGTCGAATCGTCGCTGGCGCTGGCGAAAACTCCCGTGGCGAACATGGTGACTTTTCCGCGGGTATAGCTCACGCTGGCAAAACCGGTATGCGGGGGGCGACGGAAGGGCCGGGCACCGACCAGCGGCGCATCGTTGCCGATCAGCACGCCGGGGATATTCGGATTCACGCTGGGGCCGACAGCATCTGAGGTGAATGACCGCTGCACCCTGGCATCGAGATAGGTGTAACCGCCGCGCATGAAGATATTCTTGCCGATGCCATAGTCGGCCTCTGTCTCCACACCCTGCGCGCGATAGGCACCAGAGTTGACAGTAAGCGCCTGGGCGGATTCGCTTTCGAGATAGCCTTCGAGGCTCTGCTGCTGCGCGGCGGAGAGCTGGGGCAGCAGGGACGGCACCAGGTTGGCTCCGACGTATTCGATCTGGCGGCCGAACTGGTTATGGAAGTAGGTTGCGCGCAGCAGGATGTGCTCGTTGAAGAGATACTGCTCGACGCCGCCCTCGTAGCTGCGCGATTGCTCCGCACCGATCGCGGAGATGCCGTACTTCTGCACTGTGGACCAGCCGCCGTTTTCAAGCAGGAATTGCTGGAGCGAACCGAACTGGTCGTCGAGGCTCGGCTCCTTGACGCCCTGACTGTACTGGAAACTGAGACGCGTGCCCTGGACCATGCCCGCGCCGGGCAGGAATGGATACCAGACCGCGCCTGCGCTGGGTGAGCCCTGCGTGCCGTAGAGCTGATTCTTCTGCACGCCTCCGCCGAACGAGTACCGGATGCGCTGGTGAGCGAGATCGCCATTGAGCATCAGCCGGTAGTCGTAGTTGGCGCGCTCGAGCGTCTGGCTGATGCCGTAGGACAGCTTGTTCTCCATGCCGCGCTCATCTTCATAGCGGAAGCCAGCCACGCCGTTGAGATGAGAACCGAGGCCGAAGTTTAACTGCGCATCGAGGTTGTCGCGATTCGAGTCAAGGTTGGTGGTATGCGCGCCGACGCCGCCGTAATTCATCAGCGCGCGTCCGCTGGCGGTGTAACCGTTCTCGCCGCCGATGGTCACCTGCTTGCCGTAATAATTGCCCTCAATGTAATCGCCCGCCGGATACCACTGCTGCGACTGCTCGCGCGCACGCGCCATGCCATAGCGGACCGTGCCCTGCGAGGTATCGCTGAAGGTGTGGTCGATGGTGCCGGTCATGAAAATATCCTGATCGGCCTGCTTGCCATCGTTCGACATACCGAAGAAGGAGTAGGTGCCAGGCTGACCGGTAGCCACGTTGCCACTGCGCGCGATGAGGCGAATCGCGGTGCTGCCCGAGTACTGATAGCCGAGGTTCACCACTTCGGTGATGTTGTGGTGCTGATCCATCGGCAATGAGTTCCCCGTCTGGAGGTTGGCATAGGCTCCGTAGTAGTCCAGACGGGTGAACGCGCCGCCGAGCTGGACCTCATTCCGATAGGTGCCGAAGCCACCGCCATCCCCTTCGTAAAGAAGCGAGGGAAAGGTCGTGGTACCGCGCGGAGTAGTAAAAGCCACGACTCCAGAGGCTGCATCCGAGCCCCACAGCACGCTGTCAGGGCCGCGATAAGCCTCGACCGAAGCGATGCCGGTCGAAGGGATGGCCGAGAGGTCGAAATGGCCGCCGATATCTTCGATCGGAGCACCATCGAGCAGGACCTTGTTCGCATCGGCATTGCCGCCACGAACGTAGATCGAGGTTTCGCCGCCGCGCTGACCGTTCTGGATAACCTGGAAGCCCGGCACCTGGCGCAGTGGGTCGATCAGGTCAAAACGGTTGGTGAAGGCCGATTTTTCAATGGTAGTGACCGCATTGCTGACCTGCCCTTGCGACTGGGGAATTCCGGCGGGAGTGGTCACGATAGACTCGCGCACCCATTCCGGCTCGAGGATGATGTCCTGATTCACCGAATCGAAGGTACCGCCATAGAAAGTTCTGGCCAGCACCTGCCGGAAAGAGATGCCTCCTGCGAGCACAGTGAACTGACCATGGGCCGAGGAAGTGAGCTCGAAGGTTCCGTCTCCGCCGGTACGGGCGCTGGTGATGACTGTCCCCCCCTGCAGCAAAGCCACCACGATGCCTTCGAGTGGCCGGCCGGCCGGGTCCTTCACCGTGCCATGCACGCTCACCGCATGGAGCAAAGGAGCCAGCAACGTGCAGAGGGCGAGCGAGGCAACAGTACGAAGACGGGAGCGGCGAAGCATTCAAGGTCATTCTACTGAGAAGCGCTACCCTTCCTGCGAGAAAACGGCTTTCTCGCAGAGTCAGTTTCCCCGAAAGACCCCAAGAAGGCTCTCCATACCGGATGCGAACTCGTGCGGAGGCGCAAGCAGGCTGACTACCAGCCATCCGCTGCCGGCAAAACCGAAGGATGAGCCCGGATGCACGCTGACGCCGTGTTCGAGGACCATACGCAGAGCGAAGTCCTCATCCGGAACCAGCGCGGGAATGCGGAGAACAGCATACCAGCCGGCTTCGAGCTCAAGCCGGGAAACCATAACCTGCCGGGCCAGTGCAGCATCGAGCAGATTGAGATTTTCGCGTAGGCGAAGACGGATCTGCTGCTGGATCGCGACCCGGTTCTCAAGCCACGCGGGCAGCGCGCACTGGACAGGCGCGTTCATCGCAAGGAAGGTGTCGGCAATAACTTCAAGCCGCTTCAGTGCCGCATCGAGGACAGGCTGCGGGCCGAAGGCTGCAATCCAGGACGCCTTCATCTGCGGCAGCCCGGCCACCTTGCTGAGCCCGCTGAGCACGAAGGTAAGCACCGGATGCTCGCCGGCAGCAAAGCTCACCGCCGGAAAACTTTCAATGCTGTAATCAAGAAAGACTTCGTCGACGATGAGCGCCAGACCATGCTCGGCGCAAAGCTGCTCAAGGGCTTCCCGCTCGGAAGCCTTGGTGAAATGGCCGGTGGGATTGTTCGGATGCACCAGCGCGATGGCGCGGGTGCGCGGCCCGATGCGGCGGCGCAATGATTCGGGATCGAGATGCCAGCCATGATCGTAGAAGAGCGCATACGGGACAAGGCGCACATCTTCGAGCTGCACGAGAAAATCGAAAAGCGGGTAGCTGGGCTGGGCGATGAGAATCTCATCGCCCGGGTCGGCAAGCAGCCGAAAGAGGTAGCTGTAGGCTTCGCTGGTGCTGGTGGTGAGTAGAACATGCTCGGCAGGAAGAGGACTTCCCTGCTCGGCGTAATAACGGACAACCGCCTCACGCGCAGTCTGCATGCCACGCGGATCGGGATCGTAATCGAGCGCCCGTGATTCCCGCAGTGGCGCGAGTATTGCTTCCGCATCATATTCAAAGCCACAGTGCGTAGGGTTTGAAGCGGTAAGGTCAAAGAGCGGCAGCCCCGCCATGCGGCGCTCGCGCAGGGCGCGAGCAAGATCGGTCTCTTCGGTGTTCCACCCGGTGCGGGAGGAGAAGCTCGGAACAACGCTCATCCGGATTATCCTTTCACGAAATCCGCGTCCGGCTTGGGCATAATAAAGACATAGCTATGCAGATGCGGACGCAAGCCCCCGCTGCATAATCGATTCTCGTGCCACAGGCCCCTACCCGCTTAAGGAGCGTATCCCCCATGCCCATTCACGCCGTCATCTTCGACTATGGACGTGTTCTCAGCAATCCCGAAGATGCAGCAGCCAAGGCCAAAATGATCGCGCTGAGCGGGCTGACCGAAGAACAGCTTTTCCCTTCGTACTGGAAGTTCCGCCACGCCTACGATCTGGGCGAGCTGAACGGCCCGTCTTACTGGAACAAGGTGGCCGCGGACGCGGGAACAGCCTTCACGCCGGAACAGATCGAGAACCTGATCGAAACCGACATCCTCATGTGGGCTTCTCTGAACGAACAGATGCTGGCCTGGGTGGTCGCCCTCCAGGATGCCGGTTACCCGACGGCCATCCTCTCGAACATGGGCGAGGATATGCTGCGCTATATGCGGCAGGAGTTCGGCTGGCTGGCGCATTTCCAGCATCACACCTGGTCGTGCGAAATCGGCATCGGCAAGCCGGACCCGGCGATCTACACGCATACCTGCGAGCGGCTGGGCGTAGCACCGGAAACGACACTGTTTGTCGACGACAAGCCGGAGAACATTGAAGCCGCGGCGCAGATGGGGCTGCAGGCGATCCAGTTTCACTCGCTCGAGCAGGTTCTGCGCGAGCTAAAAGAACGCGGCCTCGACAGCGGCCTGCCGCTGCCCGGAGCCGCGCGTGGAGCCACTTCCAGCGAATAGCAAAGTCTCCCCCGGAAGTGCTATAGAGAGGGGGAATACGAACGCTCTACTCTGAATGCACGCTCACCATGAGTCTATGTGTCGCCTGGTTCGCCTGCATGCTCATGATCGTCCATCCGCGAAATGAGAATTCCGGACCTGAGAAACCCGCCATCGATGCAATCTGCCCTCAATCTTCTTGAAGAACGCACACACGCGGGAACATGGACCCTGAACTGGATCACCGGTGAGCTCTGGTGGTCAAACGGCACGTATCGGATCTACGGGCTTACACCCGGTGCATACACGCCCACCGTTGAGACCGCAGTCCAGTACTTCACCGAGGAATCCCGTCCCCTGCTCGAAGCCGCGCTGGCAGAGGCCACGGGCTCAGGCAAGGATTACGCGCTCCATCTGAAACTGCGCCGCGCCGATGGACAGGTCATCGAAGTCATGGCCGCCGGACGGCCGGTGCTTCGTGACGGGCTGGTACAAAGCGTCTCCGGCGTCATCTTCGACGTCGATGCCATCGAGCAGGAACGCAAGTCCCAACAGACCGCAGAAGAACGCTTTCGCACGCTTACCTGGAATTCGCCGGACGGCCTGGTGCTGACCGATGCGCAGACACGCATTCTGCTGGTGAATCCCTCTTTCTGCACCGCACTGGGATACCGTGAACAGGACCTGCTTGAGCAGACCACGGTTGATCTCACGCACGCGGAAGACCGGCCGATCTCTGCAAAGTACCGCAGCCTGCTGTGGCGCGGCGAGCTGGATCGCTGCGTACACCAGAAACGATACCGGAAGCGCGACGGAAGCTATGTCTGGATGGAAGTCGCCCTGACGCTGATACGAGACGGCCAGGGCGAGCCGATGCATTACCTTGCCCAGTGCCGCGATATTACGGCGCAGCGGCAATACGAAGCAGAATTATTTGAAGCCAAAGAACTCGCGCAGGTCACACTGGCCTCGATTGCCGACGGCGTCATTCGCACCGACCTGAACGGCACCATCACCTACTGCAATGAGGCCGCGGCCCGGATGATCGATGCGCCGATAGAAAAGATTCTCGACCGCCCTTTTTCCTTTGCCATTGCGCTCTGCGACGCATCCGGCAATCCTCTCCATGGCGACCCCCTGGAGCACACCCTGCAGTCTGGCCAGCTGAGCCGCATTCCGGCGTTTACGCGGGTGAGAACCACCTCCGGGGATCTGCGGCCGATTACAGATTCGATTTCTCCCCTGCGCAATGCAAGAGGCGAAATTATCGGCGCGGTTTTTGTTTTCCAGGACGCATCCGAGTCTGTTTCCTTTACTGAAAAGCTGCATTTCCAGGCCACGCATGACTTTCTGACCGGCCTGCCCAATCGCTCAGCCGCAGAACAGATGATTCAGTCCCTGCTGGAAGAGCCGGAATCGGAGAACCGGCAGCACTTTCTCTTCTTCATGGATCTTGACCACTTCAAGGTTGTAAATGACACGAGCGGACACGCCGCCGGCGACCTCCTGGTCAAGCATCTCGCACAGCTGGTTCGAAGCGTAATCCGCACAACCGACTTCTTCGCGCGCTTTGGCGGCGACGAATTTGTGCTGATTCTGCGCAATGCGAACTACGAAGCAGCGCATCGCAGTGCCGAGCGCCTTCTTGAGGCAATTGCCGGCTACACCTTTCCCTATCAACAGCATCGGCACCAGATGACGGCCAGCATCGGCGTCACCCAGATTACAGGCGGCCCAGGCTCCCTCGATCGCCTGCTGACCGAGGCCGATTCCGCATGCTACCTGGCCAAGGATCAGGGAAGAAACCGCTTCCGTTTCTATTCCAGCCGCGACCCCAAGCTTTCCCTGATCCAGCAGGACCTGAACTGGGCGCATAAGATCCGCACAGCCATCCATGAAGAGCAATTCGAGCTGTTCCATCAGCAGATCAATACCGCTGACGGGACACTGCTCGGCGTCGAATGCCTTCTGCGCCTGCGCGACGGAGAGCATCATCACATCTTTCCAGATGCCTTCATTCCCGCAGCCGAACGCATGGGATTGCTCAAGCACATCGACCGCTGGGTCGCACAGCGTGCAGCACAGCTGCTGACACAGTCACTGAGCGACTCTTCCCTCGCCGCAGAGATCGGCAGCTATCTGTCTATCAATCTCAGTTCGGGTACCCTCGCAGATTCCGAGTTCGCCTTCTGGCTGCTGGAACTGCTCGACGCGCATCCCGGCATTTGCTCGAAACTGCGTATCGAGATCACCGAGACCGAACGCATCAGCTGGACCAGGGAAGAGATCGGCTTTGTGGATCGACTACGCGCGCAGGGCGTGCTGGTCATGCTCGATGACTTTGGCATGGGCTACAACTCCTTCGATGTGCTCAAGAAAGTACGCTTCGACGGCATCAAGCTGGATCGGCAGGTGGTCCGGGATCTCGGCTCTGATCCTGTAGACCGCGCATTGGCTGTGGCTTCAGCGGCCATCGCCAGAAGTATGGGCCTTCAGCTCGTGGCCGAAGGCGTGGAGACACAGGACGATCTGGCCGCACTGCTCGAACTGGGCATTCATCATTTTCAGGGTTACATGTTCCACAGGCCAAAGCCCTTCGCCTCGGAGCTGATGCAGCCAGAACCCCTGCCTCCGTCTCCTCCTGGTTTCTGGAACTGAGGCTCTCGCGTCATTCATACGCGAGAGCCTCATCGTTAAAGCCAGTCTCTTCCTCATCGATGCCATCCACCACCAGCCCAAGAGCCTGACGCTCAAAGAGCCGCTGATAGGTGCCACCGATGCGCCGCACCAATTCCTCGTGCGTTCCCTCCTCGATGATGCGGCCGCGTTCGAAAACGAGAATGCGGTCCAGCATGCGCACCGTGGAAAGACGATGCGCAATCACGATCGAGGTACGACCGGCCATCAGCCGCTCCATCGCTTCCTGAATCAGCGCCTCGGATTCGGAATCCAGGCTCGAGGTCGCTTCATCGAGAACCAGCACCGGTGTATTGGCGAGAAATGCCCGCGCCAGAGCTACGCGCTGGCGTTCCCCACCGGAGAGCTTGACGCCGCGCTCTCCTACCAGCGTCTGGTAGCCCTTAGGCTGTCGCACGATGAAGTCGTGCGCGTTGGCCAGCCGCGCCGCGGCTTCGATCTCGTGCATCGGCGCATTCGGACGACCGTACGCGATGTTCTCAGCCAGCGTGCGATGGAAGAGAATCGGCTCCTGCGGCACCAGTGCAATCTGTGCGCGCAGCGATTCCTGCACTCCGTGAGAAATATCTTGCCCGTCAACAAGAATGCTGCCGCTGTCCGCGTCATAGAGACGATGCAGCAATTTTACGAACGTCGTCTTGCCTGAGCCGGAATGTCCCACCAAACCGATGCGCTCTCCGGAGCGAATGCGCAGAGAAAAATCCTCGAACAGCGCATCCGTCTGCCCCGCATAACGGAAGGTCACGTGATCGTAGACAATCTCACCTTCGCGAACGCGAATCGGCACGGCACCCGGACGATCCTCAATACCCAGCGGACGAGCGTAGAACTGCACCATCTCTTCCATGTCATTGGCCGAGCGTTGGAGATTACGCACGTGCTGCCCGATGTCTCTCAGATAGCCATGCACGATGAAGTAGCTGGTCAGCACAAAGGTCAGATCGCCCGCAGTAGCACGTCCCTTCCACCAGAGCCAGACAGCACAGGCCAGGACCACGGCACGCAGTACCTGCAGAAGAAGCTGCTGCGCGGCTCCGTTGCGCGTAGCGAAGGTCCAGGAACGCGCAGTGCGGCGATGCCATTTATCGAGAACGCGGCCCAGCCGCACATCTTCGCGGCGCTCGGCACCGAACGACTTGACCACCGTATTGCAGGTAATCGAGTCGGCCATCGCCGCACCAATGCGCGTGTCCTGCGCATTCGAGAGGCGCGACGCCGGAGACACGTAGTAGAGCGAAAGCAGGATGGAGATGGTGATATATGCCACCGCGCCAGCACCGACAAGCGCACCCATGATGGGCCAGTGCCAGCCGAGCAGAAGCGAAGAACCGACAAGCACCACAAGCGCGGGGAGCAAATCGAGCAGCAGGATGTCGTCCATCATGTCGACCGCCCACATGCCGCGCGTGATGCGGCGCACGATAGCGCCCGCGAAGTTATTCGCGTGCCAATCGGTGGAGAAACGCTGCACCCGCCAGAAAGCCTGGCCCGCGAAGCGTGACATGAGGCGCAGCGTGAGACGGATGATCCCGGCCATCCCCGCATAACGCAACAGCGCGAGAGACACGCCGAGGAAGGCCATCATAGCGATGGCGCGTATCGCAGCCATCAGTGCCATCGCACGAGAGACAGGATGAGCGGCGAGCGCATCCACCAGGTGGCCGGAATAGACAGGCATGAGCAGATCAGCCGCCGTAGCCGAAAGCATGCAGCCGGCTACCCAGGCGACAAACCATTTCTCTCGCCACCAGTGGCGCAGCAGAAAAGTAAGCACTTCCCGTATCGCGTTCTCGCTGGAACGTTGACTCATAAAAACACCCGTTGAAGAGACCAGTGGCCACGGAAAACGAATCCGTTGGCGATCAAAGAGGAAAGAAGGAACCGGCGAAGGCTGAAGCTGCGCTCAGAGCCACCAAGTGGATTGGAGGATGGAAACTAGCGGCGCGAGACTTCGGGAAGGACCATGGGCCGGAATCCAGTAACGACGCCAGGCAGATCGATATTCATCATGATGCCTCCCTTTCGCAAAATAGATGCCTGCATGATAGCAGGGTTTCGACACAAAGAGATGACTATATCCGGCAAAAATATCGCAATGATGCAGATAGCGGGCTATATCCGCATGGAATGTATCTCCGCAGAGAGAACCTAAATACCGCCCATGCAGAGATACTTCACGACAACATACTCGTCGATACCATAGCGCGATCCCTCGCGTCCGATCCCGGACTCCTTCACTCCTCCGAAAGGCGCAACCTCATTCGAGATGAGTCCGGTATTGATGCCGACCATTCCATATTCGAGCGCCTCGGCAATGCGCCAAACCCGGCCGATATCGCGGCTGTAGAAATAGGCTGCGAGGCCGAATTCTGTTTTATTCGCAAGCTCGATCACCTCTTCATCGCTTGAAAAGCGAAAGAGTGGCGCCACAGGACCGAAGGTCTCTTCACGCGCCATGCGCATCTCCGCATGCATGCCGGTAAGGATCGTAGGCGCAAAGAACGTTCCGCCCAGTGCGTGGCGTTTACCTCCGATAACGATATGCGCGCCTTTGCTCACGGCATCTTCGATGTGCGCCTCCACCTTGCGCACGGCAGCTTCGTTGATCAGCGGTCCCTGCGTCACACCAGGCTCAGTACCGGGCCCGACGCACAGAGTGGCCACGGCATCTTCGAGCTTCGCAGCAAACGCATCGTAGACCGCCTCGTGCACATAGAAACGATTGGCGCACACGCAGGTCTGGCCGCTGTTGCGATACTTCGATGCGATCGCTCCTTCCACCGCCTGATCGAGATCCGCATCCTCGAAGACGATGAAAGGCGCGTTGCCGCCGAGTTCAAGCGAAAGCTTCTTCACGGTTGAAGCACACTGAGCCATGAGCTGCTTCCCCACGGCAGTAGAACCGGTAAAACTTAACTTGCGAACAATCGGATTCGACGTCATCTCGGCACCAATGCTCTTCGGCTCACCGGTGATGACACTGAGCACCCCTGCAGGAACACCGGCACGATGGCTGAGCTCGGCAAGCGCAAGCGCTGTAAGCGGTGTGGCTTCTGCGGGCTTCACCACGATAGTGCAGCCCGCGGCAAGCGCTGGCGCAATCTTGCGCGTGATCATCGCAGCAGGAAAGTTCCACGGCGTAATCGCAGCACAGACTCCCACAGGTTCTTTGATGACCACGATGCGGCGGTCTCCAGTAGGACCGGGGATTGTATCTCCATAGATACGCTTTGCCTCCTCGCCAAACCACTCCAGGCAGGATGCCGCGTACTGGATCTCGCCCTTCGACTCAGCAAGAGGTTTGCCCTGCTCTGCAGTCATGATGCGCGCGAGGTCATCGGCGCTCTCGAGGATGAGGTCGGAGAAGCGGCGCAGGATGGCAGCGCGAGCCTTCGCGGTCTGCCTGCGCCATGCAGGCCATGCGGCATTGGCGGCCTCGATAGCCCGACGCGTCTCGGCAGCCCCCATCCACGGCACAGACGCGAGAACACTCCCGGTAGCCGGATCGTACACATCGAAGCGCTGACCACTGTCAGCATCGCTCCACTGACCGTCGATCCAGGCCTGCGTGCGAAGGAGCGTGGAATCTTTCAGACGAAGCGAGTCGATAGCGGACGGCACTATTCCGGACATGAGGCGATGGTAGACCTATGCGCGCGCCGCTGAAAAGCAAAGCTGTCAGCTACGCTCGCGATCAAAGGCGCGCTGCAAACGTGCATTTCCCTGCACGAGCGCTGCAATCTGCTCAACCGTTTCAGAAGCGGGCGACGAACGAAGGATCGCCTCAACTGCCTGCTCCGCGTAATACGATTCAGACTCAACCAGATCGAAGAGAAACCGTGCGGCCTCCGGTTGCCGCGTGAGCGCAAGCGCGGAGAGCAGAATGGAAGCGAACCACGGATCTCCAACGCGGGCAAAGGCCGCACGCAAGAGGGGAACGGCTTCCGGTGCGCGTGTGGCGGCGAGAGCCAGGGCTGCTTCGGCGGCCGGCTCGTCTTCCTTTACAAGAAACTTCGCAACCCACCCGATGGCAGAGTGACCTTCGATCCCAAGCACGCCGCTGTAACAGGCGCCAAGCACCTCGGCTTCGTCGCGACCCACCTCCGCACGAAGGCGCAAAAGCAATGCGGCGGTATCCGACCCGAGTTGCGCAGTGGCACGCGCAGCCGCGGCGCGCACCGCGGGGACGGGATCTGCGAAAGCAGCGACGAAATGACGAAGGAGCACGGACTCGGAGAGCTCACGGCACGGGATCAATGCGAAAAGAGCATAGGAACGCAGCGTAGATGCGGTGTCGGACTGGCCACCCCATACAGGCTCAAACTGGCGATGCGCGAGGCCGCGCAGATACGGATCGGCCTCTTGGTAATCGAGCGCAGCCAGCGCATGCACGAGTGCATTCTTGGCCCAGCATTGCGGATCGGTCTTCACGGGATCGGCAAAAAAGCGATCATAAGCGATGAGCAGATCGGGAATGAGCGCAGGGGCCGGGGCCAGCTCGACGAGCTTTGCAGCGCGGGCTACGACAAAGTTATTACGATGGCGCAGCGCCGCTCGCAGGGGCTCGATACGATCCTTAACCGGCAACAGAGCCACGGCATCGAGGGCTTCGAGATCCTGCTCCATCCGTTTCTTTGCCATGTGCAGTATCTCCTTGCCGCTACGATCGGGTCAGAATGGCAGCGAAGAAGCCGTCGCAGTTGAGAATACCCGGAATCGTGCGGAGGCAACCATCGCGTAGCGCGTGTGCTGCAAGCGCAGCTGCGCCTTCCGCATGAATACGGCCGCTGACAGCGAGAGCGGCGAGTTCAGCAGAAATGGGAATGCGCTCATAGCTGGGATGCGCAGCGAGAACCGCATCCACAACCTGCTCGTTCTCCTCTGGCTCGAGTGAGCACGTAGAGTAGACGAGGCGTCCGCCCGGGGCGAGCCCCGTCAGCGCGGCTGCAAGAATACGGCGCTGGCGTTGACTATGGCGGGCGAGATCGCCTGCGGCGAGGCGAAAACGAATCTCAGGATTGCGGGCGATGGTGCCGGTGCCGCTGCACGGGACATCGCAGAGGATGAGATCGTACTCGGGTTCGAGTGTCATTGCGGCTGCATCCTGCACGGCGAAGCGCACGCGGTCCCCGCATGCGGAGAGGTTACGGCGCATGGAGTCGAGGCGACGGCGGTTGATGTCGGCCGCGGTCAAATGCGCCTCAGGATTGCGCTCGACAAGGATAGCCGTCTTGCCACCGGGAGCAGCGCAGGCATCGAGGATGCGGCTTCCCTGCCCGGCAAGCTCAGCGACCAGCTGTGAGCCTTCGTCCTGGATGCGAATCCAGCCGTCACGAAAGGCCTTCGTACGGGCAACATCGCCGCTGAGGACGCGGCGAGCGGCAGAGAGGAAATCACCAGGAGCAAGCTCGATGCCTGCTGCAGCAAGCGATGCCTCAGCTTCGGGATGAGCGAGACGGATAGTGACCGGCGCAGGCTGCTGGTCAAAGGCACAGATGGCGCGAGCCGCAGGCTCGCCGTAATTGCGGGCCCATCGTTCCGCAAGCCACGCGGGGTGCGCGAACTCTCCGGCGAGCGACGAGGGAACCGCAGTCGGCTTCGGCGCTTTCGCAAGCTTGCGCAGAACTGCGTTGACCAGCCCGGTGGCGAAGTGTTCGCCGGCGCGCCTGGTCAACTCCACGCTCTCGCCAATGGCAGCGTGCGGCGGAATGCGATCGAGATGCAAAAGCTGAAAGGCTCCAAGACGGAGCGCCGTTTCCGCAGCCGGCGAGAGCTTCGTATCCGGACGCGCAAGCAATGGACGAATATGCGCATCCAGCTGGAGCTGCCAGCGCAGGGTGCCCATCACCAGCGTGGTGGCAAGGGCGCGATCCTGCGCGGAGAGCGCGTTGACCTGCGGATCGCGCAGCAGCTCATCGCTATGCGCATTTGTATCCGTATCGGTTACATACAGAAGAATCTCAAAGGCAATGGAGCGTGCCGGGGCGATCATGGTTCACCTGGGAAATGACCAAGCTTCACGCCTTCAAGCGAGTGGCCTCGGAGGAACTCCGACGCAGCGACACGGCGCTTGCCTTCGAGCTGGACGTCCACAAGCTCAAGCCATGTCTGCTCTCCGCAGGCGGCGAAGAGCCTGCCCTGTTCGACACGAAGCTCGCCGGGCGCTGCATGGCTACCGGCGAGGGCGCCGGCTTCATGCGGCATCAAGCGATGAACGATGAGCTTCTTGCCGTCGAGCGTCGTCCAGGCACCGGGCCAGGGCTGGAAGCCGCGCCAGCGGTTGTAGAGCACCATTGCAGGCTGCGAGAAATTCATACGGCCGTCTTCGCGTGTGAGGATCGGCGCATGCGTAGCCAGGGCGTGATCCTGCTTGCGCGGCAGCAGTATACCTGCCTCAAGACCGGCGAGCGTTTCGACCATCAAATCTGCACCCATCGCAGCGAGGCGCGGAAAAAGGTCTTCCGAAGTCATGTCCGGAGCAATCGTCAGCTCACGCTGCAGAAGCATGTTGCCCGTATCGAGACCTTCGTCGATGCGCATGGTGGTGTTGCCGGTGATGGGCTCGCCGTTGGCGACGGCCCACTGGATGGGCGCGGCTCCGCGATATTTCGGGAGCAGCGATCCGTGCAAATTGATGTTGCCGTGTGGAGGCAGGTCGAGCATCCACACGGGGATGATGCGCCCGTAGGCGACGACCAGGATCACATCCGGCTTGAGTGCTTCGAGCTGGGCGCGAAACTCTGCGTTGGTCTTGATCTTCTCGGGCTGCACAACGGGCAGGCCATGCGCAAGCGCAGCCTGTTTGACCGGCGGAGCAACAAGCTCCTGCTTCCGGCCCACCGGGCGGTCGGGCTGGGTAACGACAAGCAGCGGCTCGTGCCCGGCGCGCAGCACAGCCTCAAACGTAGGAACGGCGAAGGATGGGGTGCCGCAGAATACGAATTTCATCGTTCGCCTCGAAAGCTTTACAGGTTAAGAAAATAGTCCGGCGGGACTGGTCTCTACCAGTCCCCTGCCTTTTGCAGCTTACGGATGCGGCGCAGGATGAGATCGCGCTTAAGGGCACTGACACGGCGGAAGAAGAGCACGCCGTCAAGATGGTCGATTTCATGCTGGAAGGCGCGGGCCAGCAATTCTTCGCCGTCGATTTCAAACCATTCGCCGTTCACATCCTGTGCCTTCACCGTCACCTTTGCGGCGCGCGAAACCTTTTCGCGGATATCCGGCAGGCTGAGGCAGCCTTCTTCCTCGTACTGCTTGCCTTCGCGATGAATGATCTCAGGGTTGATGAGAACGATCTTGTCTTCCGGATCTTCCTTGAAGCTCAGATCGATCACCGTAAGACGCTTGGCAACGCCGATCTGCGGCGCGGCGAGGCCGATGCCCTTGGCGTCGTACATCGACTCGAACATGTCGTCGACGAGCTGACGCAGCTCGTCGTTGAACTCGGTAACAGGCTCGGTGGGCTGCTCAAGAATGGGGTCAGGATACTTCACGATTGGTCTGATCATCGCAATGTCTCCTAGTACGCCCGGATCTGATCTACGTAACCGTCATAGTTACGCTTGAGCTCGCGCAGCGAATCGCCACCGAACTTCTCGAGAACGAGTTTGCCAAAGGCTAGGGCGACCATGGCCTCAGCCGCAACACCGGCAGCCGGAACCGCACAGACGTCGCTGCGTTCATAGGCCGCCTTGGTCAGCTCACGGGTATCGAACTTCACCGAACCAAGCGGACGGCGCAGCGTGGAGATGGGCTTGAGGTAGCCGCGCACGACGATGTCCTCGCCGTTCGAGATGCCGCCTTCGATGCCGCCTGCGTTGTTGTGATCGCGGGTGAAGCGCGTGTGCGCACCTTCCTGCGGAGCGTCCGCGTATCCGATGGAGTCATGCACGGTCGAGCCCATGGAAGCAGCAGCGGTCACGCCGCGGCCGATCTCGACGGCCTTGACGGCCTGGAGCGACATGACGGCTTGCGCGAGCAGTCCGTCGAGGCGTTCGTCCCAGTTGGCGCAGGTGCCCACGCCCGCGGGCGCGCCGTGGATGACGACTTCGAAGATACCGCCGACGGAATCGCCGGTGCGCAGCGCGATATCGACCTCGGCCTTCATGCGGGCTTCGGATTCTTCATCGACGCAATTGAGCAGGACTTCGTTCTTCTCGCGGAGCGCGCTGATCTCAGCCCAGGTTGCGGGACGCGAAAGCTCGGCGCCGCCGACGCGAACGATGTGGCTGGCAACATCGATGCCGAGTTCAAGCAGCAGCGCCTTGGCAACGGCTCCGGCAGCGACACGCGAGGTGGTCTCACGCGCCGAGGCGCGCTCGAGGACGTAACGAGCGTCGGGAAAATCCCACTTGAGAGCGCCGGCCAGGTCGGCATGGCCGGGGCGCGGCGAGGCTACGGCCTTGTGCTTCGCGGGATCGCCGGTCTCGACAGGCAGAATCTCGGTCCAGTTCTTCCAGTCGCGATTCTCAATCTCGATGGCGATGGGCGAGCCGATGGTCTTGCCATGGCGCACGCCGGAGAGGAACTGCGCGGTGTCCTGCTCGATACGCATACGGCCACCACGGCCGTAGCCCTGCTGGCGGCGCCAGAGCTCGCGGTTAACGCGCGCACCGTCAATGGGAACGCCCGCAGGCATGCCCGAAACCAATGCAATGAGGCTCTCGCCGTGGGATTCCCCGGCGGTTGAAAAACGCAGCATTCTTCCCTGTACCGTCCGTTCTGCCTAAAAGGGACTGGCCGCGGCGCGTAGCGCCAGCGGCTCAAGACACCTGACTTTTCATTGTAGTAGAAGCGCGAAGCTGACCGCTCGCACTGATGGATCAACCGCAGGTCCCTCCGCTCACTTCGTTTGCTGCGGTCGGGATGACGGATTCTTACGAGAGCGTGAGCCAGTCCCACTGCGCCTCATTCAAAGGCACGACCGAGAGCCGTCCCTGCGTAACCAGCGGCGACTGCGTAAAGATCGGGTTCGCCTTGATCTCGGCAAGGTTATGCGGCGTCTTGACCGGCTTGCCGACTTTGATGCGAACGATCGGCACCTTCGGATCGGTGGGATCGACGGAAAGGACAGTCGCCGCTCCCATCGCGGTGCGCTCATCCCCGGTGTGATAAATGATGCACTTCGCGCCCTTCTTCATCTCGCGCAGGTACTTCACGGCGGCAGGATTGGTGACGCCATCCCAGATAGTTTCGACGTCGCGCTGAAGATCGGCGAAGGAGTAGACAGAAGGCTCGGTCTTGAGCAGGTATCCGGCGATAGTATTCATGATGTTTTTTCTCTTACGACTCAGGGTATAGGGTGCGGGGCACCCAGCCACTGTGTATTTTTCAGGAACCGAACAAGCCGAACTGCGGTTCGATCACAGACTCAGAAACCTCAGCAGCGGCTTTGTGCTCTTCGGGCTCATCGTCTTCACTTTCCGGAACAGGCGTGACGGCAACGCTCTCCGCAACTTCGGCCACGACAACCGACTCATTCCCAGCGGATGGCGGCACCGGAACGGCTGCAGGCTCCAAGGCGAGCGACGGCACGCCGCTCTTCGCCAGAAACGCCTTTGTATCGAGCAGCGGCCGCTCCATGGCGCGGACGTAGTCCGTCATTTCGCCCGGAGTCCGTCCAGCGGCGACGGTGCGCTCGAACTCCGACTGGATGGTCTGCATCTTGGCATCCATGTCGTCGAGGTAATGCAGCAGGATCGCCTCGGGAATCATGGGGAGCTTGGGTGAGCCGAACTCGTACTTGCCGTGATGGCTGAGGACGATGTGCTCGACCAGGACGCGAAGTGCCGGCGGAAAGCCGGGGATGGCGTCGATACGCTTGTCGATCAGGTTGACGCCCATGGTGATGTGGCCGAGGAGCTGACCTTCGAGGGTGTAATCGAACGTCGCGCCCCAACGCAGCTCGTAGAGTTTGCCGATATCGTGCAGGATCGCGCCGGTCAGCAGTAAGTCGCGATGGACGGGATAGTGGCCGGCGGCGAGATCGGCGATGCCGAGCAGCGAGACCACGTGCTCGAGCAGGCCGCCGATCCAGGCATGGTGCATGCCCTTGGCCGCTGGAGCCTCGCGAAAGGCCGCAGAGAACTCCGGATCATCGAGAAACGAGCCGAGCAGGGCGTGGAGATACGGATCGGTGAAGCTGGCGACGTAGCCATTGAGCCTGGCCCACAGGTCGTCGATGTTGTACACCGTGCTGGGGACGAAATCGGAGAGCTGATAGCTGCCGGGCTCAGCGACACGGATACGCTCAAGTGTGAGCTGGATCTTGTCGCGGTAGCGGCCAACCTGGCAGTGGACCTTGACAATGTCGCCAGTGGAGAATTCGCCGGCCCCCGAGGTCTCCCACATCACCCCTTCCGCCTGACCGGTACGGTCGGCGAGGGTGAGGGAAAAGTAAGGGGCGCCGTCCTTCTTGCTGCGGACCTGTTTCGCCGTAACGGCGAAGTACGCGGTGATGCTTCGGTTCTCGTACTTCGCCAGCTCGGCGACAGAGGGCTCTTTCATCAGGCTAGTTCTGCTGCGACGGCGCGGCGGGCGCCGGGTTGGAGGCCGGCTGGGCAGGCGCGGGGGCCTGCGGCTGGCTCTGATTCTGGTCGCTGTTCTTCTTCTTCCGGTCCTTCATGCGGCGCTTGGGACCGGTCTTGGAATCGTCGACCTTTTTCACCTTCGAGGTATCGCCGTTCAGGCCAAGAGCTTTCCGCTGCTGCTGGCGAGTGGCAACCTCGTCGGACGAGGGCGCTTCCGGAGCAAAGGGATCGACCTTCTTCTTCTTCGGCTCGGACTTGTGCGCCGAATAGCGGGATTTCACCTTCTTCTCTTCTACCTGCTCAGGAGCCGCGGCAGAGCCATCCGGGTTGACGACCTTGAGGTTCGAGGTGTTTCCCGTACCCGTCTGCGTGCTGGTGTCGGCGGTAGCGCCGGCGTCTTCAGTCTTGGTGGGAGCCGAGGGAAGCGTCTCACGCGGAGCCTGACCGAAGCGGATCTTCTCCTTCTTGCCCGCCTTCATCGTCGAAGACTTGGCAGTAGCCTTTGCACTGGCTTCCTGTTGCTTGCGCGTCTTTCCGGTTGCAGCGGGAGCCGCGGTAGCGGTGGCCGATGCAGCCGGAGCATTGCCCTGCGGAACATCCGCGAGCGAGGGAGTACCGGCTGGCGGCGCAGCCCCGGCCGGAGCCGAAGCGGTTTCCGTCTCAGGCGCAGCAACGCCCGCGCTCCGACCGCGCTGATGGAAGCGGGCGCGGACAACCTTCTTCTTCTTCTTGGGCTTCGGCGGCTCGTAGGCGCTGAAGATCGGCTTCATCTCGTTGGGGCTGGCGCCGGAATCTTCATAGCCGCTCTTGATGTTGATATAGGCATCCTCACGAAGATGGGTGAGGTATTCACGCATGGCAGGGCCCATCTTGGCCATGCCGACCGCGTCTTCCACCTGTGGCTCGACATCCTTGTACGGCTGGACACCGGCCGGGGTGTGCTCGGTAACCTTCAGAATCGCAAAGCCCTGGCGGGTGCGGATCGGCTCGGTAAACTGGCCGCTCTGAAGAGCGAAAACCTTGTCTTCCAGGTCCTTGGAGGAGGGGAACAGGGCACCGCGCTTGAACTCGCCCAGTTCGCCGCCCTGTGCTGCCGTCGGACCACCAGAGTCAGCCTTGGCCAGCGCGGCGAAATCACCGCCGTTCTTGAGCTGGTTATAGAGGTCGTCGGTCTTCTTCTGCGCCGCCGCCACCTGGGCAGCATCGTCCGGATTCGCAGTCGAGATCAGGATTTCGCTGACCTGGACCTGCTCCGGCTGCTCAAAGTCCTGCTTATGGTCGTTGTAATAGGCCTGCAGCTCGGAGGGCGTTACGTTGACGTGCTGGCCGACTTCCTGGCGGATCACCTGCTGCGCAATGATCTGGTTGCGGATGCTCTGCTTGAAGTCTTCCCAGGAGACGCCCTGATCCTCGGCGGCCTTCTGCAGGGCTTCCAGCGTGGGCAGATTGTTCTGCTTACGCATCTCGTCGAGGCGCTTGACCAGCTCGGTCTCGCCGGTGATGTCCAGCTCCTTGGCCTTGGAGAGCAGGAGCTGGCGATCGATCAGGTCGCGGAGCATGTCGTGCTTCTGCTCGAAAAGCTGCTGCTGGGTCCAATTCTGCTGGCGGGCCTGGTTCTCCAGGTCCTGCTCGGCGCGCTCGTAGTCGGAGCGGCTGATGACCTGGTCATTGACGCGCGCGACGATGTCCTCGACGACCTCGCCCTGGTAGGGAGAAGCATCCTGTGCAGGCTGCTTCGTCTGTGCGAAGGCGGGATGGAGAGTGGGAACAGCCAGGCTGGCGGCCAGCACGGCGCAGGCAATTCGATGCGTCGGAAAACGAAGGGTCATCTGTATGAACGTCTCGATCGGCGGCATTAGGGGGAGCGATAAGTCCTGACCCATCCTGGCCGCGCTTGTGGTCATTCTAAACACCCGCCTTGTTGAACGCCAGTGAAGCGGGCCCGGTCTTGCAGGTAAGGCGGCAACCGCGCGCGGGACAGGCACGTCAGGCTTGCGAAGAAGCCGCAAGCCGCCCGGATTCCGGAACTTCTGCCTGAGAGAGCTGCCACAGCCGCCAGAGGCCTACAAGCAGCGCAGCAACCATCACAATGGTCTCCCACGTACCCCAGGCATCCACACGATGAGACTTGAGACGTACATATAAAGAAAGCAGCGACGGGAAATAAATTACACCGAGCAGCAGGAGCGGACGCCGGATTCGGAGTGCCTCGACCAGCACAAAGAAGGCGGCGAACAGGCTGATGCAGGTGTCATATCGCAGGAGCCGGGGATTGGCCAGGATCACAGCCACGGTCAGGCAACCCAACCATAGCGCTTCCGAGTTGACGGCATGGCGGCGGGCTCGAAACAGCAGAAAAACGATGACGGCAAGCACTATTCCCTGCACTAGGTAAGGAAACCAGTTCACGGGGTGATGAAAGAGCTTGCGCTCGATCGTGGCCACTGCACCGAGGATGCCTGAGCCGAAATCGCTGTGATCTGCCACCTGAATGCGCGCGGCGATGACAAACCGGCGGTAGAGATCCGGCGCCAGCCACTGCTGGAGCGGATAGCTGGAGGCGGAGAGCAGGCCGCAAGCGATGCTCTTCCACCAATGCCCTGCAAGCACTGGAAATAAAAGCAGCAGCAGGAAAGGCGGTTTGATCAGGCCGCACAGGAAAACGACGGTATAAAACCAGCCCCAGCGGTTGGAGCGGATTCCGGGGACGGCGGCGGCAAAGGCTGCCGCATACACCACGCTCGCAATATTCCCGCCGCGCAGAGCAACGACGCTGGCGTAGCTCGGCTCCGCCGCATAGATAAGAAAGGCAAAGGGCAGGCTGAGCCAGGGCCTTTGGAAGTAAAAACGGGCAAACAGCCAGGGAATCACCAGCACAGATGCGAAGTGCAGGGTGAAAAAGACCGTCCAGCCGATGACTCCGGGCAGAAGATGGGACAGAGCCGTCGCAGCTGCAAGAACCAGGGGCGGATACACGAAAAGCAGGCCCTCACCATCCGTATAGGGATCGCGATGGGCCTGCCAGTCGGTAACCGCACGGGCATACACCTTGGCGTCCCAGAAATAGCGGGCTCCGCTCGGATTCAGCCACACATAGACCCCAAGCACGGCCAGGGTCGCAAGAAACAGAAATAAGGCCGGGGGCAGCTTGGGGATAAACGGATCCGGACCGCCGTCAGCAGCGTGCGTACGATGGGAAGCAGACATGGCTTTAAGTATTCAGGGAGCTGCGCAGGGGAGAAAATCACTATATCACCGGTTCCGGGCCGCCATAACAGACATTTGCGCCACACGCACTCAGGTTCCGGGCCGCCGGCTATCTGCGAGGCTCTCCGGTGCTATACTTCGGCCTAGAGCGCTCCCGCAAAGTCCTTTTCCTGCGGGGCCGGGAGCCAGAGGATTCTTCCCAGAATGTCTTCACGCGCCCGTCGCACGCTTCTCTCCCTCATTGTCTTTTTCACTGCCTGCGGTGTAGCGGGCATGTTCATCAGCCAGAAGGTGGGAGCGCAGTCTTCGACCGACGAATCGGCATTCCGCGACAGCCTCAAGAAGTTCACCGATGTCTATCAGGTGGTTGCGGATAACTACGCCGAACCCCTGACCGGCGACAAGCCGGACGATGTGATCTACGACGGGGCCATTCCGTCGATGCTGCATACGCTCGACCCGCACTCGAACTTCTACGATCCGAAGTCCTACGCGAAGATGCGCGAGGACCAGCACGGCCGCTATTTCGGCGTGGGCATGACGATCCAGCAGCAGAACAACAAGATCATCGTCGTCTATCCCTCCGAAGGCACGCCGGCCTTCAAGGCCGGTATCCGCCCCGGCGACCTGATCGTTTCCGTGGATGGCAAACCGACCGAGGGCCTGGATACTTCAGCCGTGGCCGACCTTCTGAAGGGCCCCAAGGGCACGCATGTGCACCTCACCGTCACGCGTGAGGGTGCGGCCTCTCCGCTGACTTTCGACCTGGTGCGCGACGATATTTCGCATCCCTCGATCGATCTCAAGTATGAAATTCGTCCGGGCGTGCTCTACATCCACATTACGCAATTCCAGGAGACGACAGGCCGCGAATTTTCGGACGCCATCGACCAGGCCGGCGACATCAAAGGCCTGCTGCTTGATCTGCGCGGCAACCCCGGCGGCCTGCTGACCGAAGCGGTATCGGTCTGCGACAAGCTGCTCAACAAAGGACAGCTCATCGTCTCACAGCGCGGCCGCGCCTATCCGGAGCAGAGCTATCGCGCTCAGCATGGCAACGGCGGACATGTCTTCCCCGTCGTCGTGCTGGTGAATCACGGCACCGCCTCGGCGGCGGAGATTGTCTCCGGCGCGCTGCAGGACCATGACCGCGCCATCATCTCCGGCGAGATCACCTTCGGCAAAGGACTGGTGCAGACGGTCTATCCGCTCTCGGACAACACCGGCCTGGCATTGACGACCTACCACTACTACACGCCCAGCGGACGCCTGATCCAGCGCAATTACAACGGCGTGTCTTTGTACGACTACTACTACAATCACGGCCAGCCGCAGAACAACAAGGACCGCGAGGTCAAGCTGACCGACTCGGGCAGAACGGTCTACGGCGGCGGCGGCATCACGCCGGACGACGATATTACGACCCCCAAGGCGAACCACTTCCAGGAATTGCTCGCCGCGCACAACGTCTTTTTCAACTACACCAAGCATTACTTCATCAACCATACGGTCGATAAAAACTTCCAGGTGGATGATGCGGTCATGACCGACTTCAAGCAGTTCCTGACGGCGCAGAACATCAGCTATACCGACCAGGATCTGAACGGCGTGGACGACTGGCTGAAGACCAATATCAAGGCGTATCTCTTCGGCACGCAATTCGGCGAGACGCAGCGCCTGCGCATCGAAGCCGACTGGGATCCGATGATCGCCAAGGCCCTGACCTACATGCCGCAGGCTGAAGCGCTGGAGCAGACGGCACTCAAGGATGCGGCGGCAAAACAGACGGCGCAAAACTCGCCTACCGAATAACTGCTCTTCCGCCGTTTACAGGCACACAAAAGGCACAGTCCTCAAAAAGGATTGTGCCTTTTGCTTTGCAAGGAGAGCGGCAGCGGCCAACTCACAGCACACATCACCAATCGAAGTCTGTAGAAATCACCAGAAAAGCGAAAGGGATCGAGATGGCAATTGTGGCGGAAGTTCTGGTTGAGACACTCGCAAAGGCTGGCGTGGAACGCGTGTGGGGCGTAACCGGCGATTCACTGAACGGGATCACGAATGCGATCCGCACGACCAAAGGGCTCGCTTGGATGCACGTGCGCCATGAGGAGTCTGCAGCCTTCGCGGCAGGAGCCGAGGCGCACCTGACAGGGACACTGGCCGTCTGCGCCGGCAGCTGCGGACCGGGTAATCTGCACCTGATCAACGGCCTCTACGACTGCCATCGCAGCCGCGTGCCGGTGCTGGCCATCGCCGCGCAGATTCCCAGCCAGGAAGTGGGTTCGAACTACTTTCAGGAGACCAGCCCGGAGCACCTCTTCAAGGAATGCAGCCACTACGTAGGCGTCATCACGCAGGCTGAGCAGATGCCGACCGTACTGGGAATCGCGATGCGCACGGCGCTCACCAAACGTGGGGTCGCGGTCATTGTGCTCTCCGGCGACGTGGCGCTGCGCAAGTGTCCGTCCCCGGCGCTCGAGCTTGGCATCCTCACCTCGCAGTCCGCTGTCGTACCCTCGCTAGCAGAGCTCGAACAGGCCGCATCGATCCTGAATAGTGCAAAGAAGGTGGTGATTCTTGGCGGCGCGGGCTGCCAGGGATCGCATACGGAGCTGCTGGCTACGGCAGCAAAGCTGAAATCACCGATCGTACATGCCCTGCGCGGCAAGGAGTTCATCGAGTACGACAACCCGTATGACGTCGGCATGACCGGGCTGCTCGGTTTCTCCTCTGGCTATCACGCCATGATGAACTGCGACGCGCTGCTGATGCTGGGCACGGACTTCCCCTACCGGCAGTTCTATCCGCCGAAAGCAAAGATCATCCAGATCGATGTGCGCGGCGAGCAGATCGGCCGCCGCACCGATGTGGCGCTGGGTCTCGTCGGCACCGTAAAGGAGACGCTCGACAAGCTGCAGCCGCTGCTCGAGGACAAGAGGGACGCCTCGTATCTCGAGAAATGCCGCGATCACTATGCGAAGACGCGCGCGGACCTCGACGATCTGGCTGTCGGCGAACCGGGGAAGAAGCCGATCCATCCACAATTTGTCGCGAAGGTTCTTGATGAAGTCGCCGCAGATGACGCTGTCTTTGCCTTCGATGTGGGCACGCCAACCATCTGGGCCGCGCGCTACCTGCACATGAACGGCAAGCGCCGCCTGCTGGGCTCGCTGAATCATGGATCGATGGCCAATGCCCTGCCCCAAGCGCTCGGCGCGCAGGCAGCTTATCCCGGGCGGCAGGTGATTACGCTCTCCGGCGACGGCGGCCTCGCCATGCTGCTCGGCGATCTGCTCACCCTGCGTCAGCATAGTCTGCCGGTCAAGCTGGTGGTCTTCCACAACGACACGCTGGGTTTTGTCGAACTCGAAATGAAAGCCGCCGGCCTGGTCGACTTCGGCACCGAGCTGGTGAATCCCAACTTTGCCGAACTGGCGAACACCACAGGCGTTCTGGGTATACATGTCGAGTCGCCCGAAGAACTGGAGCCTGCGCTGCGCAAGGCTCTCGCACACAACGGCCCGACGCTGGTCGATGTCGTCGTCAATCGACAGGAACTCTCCATGCCGCCGACAATCTCCGCGCAGGAAGCCCTCGGCTTCAGCCTCTACATGTTGCGCGCCGTGATGAGCGGCCGCGGTGACGAGGTCATCGACCTGGCGAAGACGAATTTGTTTCGGTAGGAAAGCAGAAAGCGGCAGATCGATATCGATCTGCCGCTTTCTGCCTGCTGCATTCATACCAGAACTAGTTATTCGTAGCTGCGTGTCCGCCCTGCGCCTTCTCCAGCTCACGGTAAATCTCTTCGTTGCGGATAATGGCCTGGACGTACTCGCGGGTTTCCGTAAAGGGGATGGATTCGACAAACTCGTCCATATCGCGGTAACGGCCGCTGGACTGCCAGTCGAGGACACGGTTGTCGCCGGCGTTGTAAGCGGCAAAAGCATATTCGGGTTTGTCGCCGAACTTATCGAGGGTCTGCTTGAGATAGCGGGCGCCGAGACGGATATTCGTCCCCGGATCGAGCAGATCCTCGGTGCTGAAGCGTCCCATGCCCTCTTCATGCGCCATCTGTTTGCCCACGCTCGGCAGTAGCTGCATCAGTCCATAAGCGCTCTTGTTCGAGACGGCATTGGGGTTGAACTCCGTCTCCTGGCGGATGAGCGAGGCGATCATGATGGGATCAAGACCGTTGGCAGCGGCAGCGCCTTTAATCTCCAGCCAGTAGGACTGCGGAAAGAGAATGCGCCAGTAAGCCATGGGCATCGAATTGACCGGCGCCGAGGTATAAAAGGGCACAGCACGCTTCATCAGGCGCATGGCATGCGACGTTTCACCGTACGCAGCATAGATGGATGCTTCCGCGAACGCGCCCCATGAATCGCTGCCGTCAGCGGCGCGAATCTCGGCAGGGATGTACTCATTAAGTCCGGCGTTGGCCAGCAGCTTGGCCTTGACCAGATGCGGGTCCTGATCGGGTACATCGGCAGAAAGCTCGGGAATATCCTCGGGCTGAAGCGCATCGAGGCTCGGGATCTGCGTAGGCTGCGCGCTCACGTTCGCAGAAGCGGTCTGCAGCGACAGCGAAGGATCGAGTTGGGAGAGATGAGCCAGGTGCTCCTGCGCAAGCTCGGCATAGTAATAGTGGCGATAAACGCGGGTAAGAGTGCGGTAATACTTGGCCGCTTCGGCATACTGGCGATTGTCCTCATAGACGCGGGCACGCCAATAGAGAGCCGAAGGAATCTCCTTGCCACCGGCGTACTGTGCAATCTGCTCATCGAACATACGCGCGGCCGTGGTGACATCCCCCTGCCGATAGGTGAGCCATGCAGCGCGCCAGTGCGCGCTCGGAGAGTAATTCGAGCAGGGACCGGAGTGCGGAGATTCGCACGACTTCGGGAACCGTCTCGCCAGCTCGGAATAATAGCCGATGGCGGTCGGGAAATCCTTGCGCAGCAGATACATGTTGCCGCTCGAGTAGAGCGCTTCGGCCAGCCACGGGCTCGAGGGGAAGCGGGCCTTCATGCTCTCGACGATCGAGCGCTGCGTCTCGCCATCGTCCTTATCGCGGGCCAGTTCCATGAGCAGGTATTGGCGACGCGCGCCTGCGTCGTCCGAAGTGTCGGGAAGACGCATGAGCTCTGACGCATTCAGGCGCTTGAGCTTCCAGTCGCAGGCCGCAGCGGCCACCAGCATGGCATTGTGCCCGGAGGCATCCAGGCTCGGATCATTGGCCAGTGAGCGGTATTCTTCCGCCGCAGGATCATAACGTCCGGCGTTATAGAGTGCATCCGCATGGCTGCGGCGCTCGGAGGCGGGCAATGCAGTAAGAGCTCCGGAAGAGGCGAGCTGCGTGCGCGCGGCAGCAGCCTCAGGCGAGAGCGGATAGCTCAGATAAATATGACGGAAGAGCTGCGTCGCCTGCGCGGCATTGCCGGCCATCAGCTGCGCCTTCGCATCGGCAAGCTGAAAATCAGCTTTGCCGGCCAGCGGCTCAGAACGATGGGCATTCAGAACACGCAGCGCGGACTGCGGATCGCCTTCCTGGATATAGAGGTTCGCTTCAAGAACCGGGATACTCGCAACAAAGATGGAATCCGGATGCTTGGAGCTAAAGCTGCTCAGCACGGACTCGGCCTGCGGAAGCTGGTTGCTCTGCAGATACGCCTGCGCGGTCAGGTAATCCGCGTAATCGTCGAGCGCATCGCCGACACGGTTCGCCGAAGTAAAAGCGGTCACGGCATCCGCGTACTTGTGATCGAGCAGGTAGGCGTGCCCCATGGCCAGGTAAGCCGTCGCCGCAGCTTCGCCGGTATGCGCATGCGCATAGGCGGCAACGCCGTCATAAGCGGCCGGCGTGCGCATGACTGCCAGCTGCTGGGCCATCGGGCGCAGCTGCGAGGAGGCGACAAAAGCCTGCTGCAGCTTATGGCTGACCGCGATCTGCCGCGCGGTCAGAGGGCGCCGCGGATGACGGCGCATGGCTGCCTTGCGGATAGCCGCGGCATGGCTGTGCTCGGAGGTCCGGGCTGCAGAGTGGCCGGATGCATGCCCTGTCGATTTCTTCTCAGCCGAGGCAGAAGCCGCGTGATGCGTCGATTTCTTCTTATGCGAGATGGTCTGCGCACCCAGGTGCGATGAGAGGACGAGCGTAGCCGCGAGCAGCAGCGCTGCTCCGCTTCCGGCCTTCGCCCATTTGCTGCAATGTGAAAACTCCGCGGCTGCCAAGTGGTTCGACTCCTGTTTCTACTCTATGCCGAATGCAACAGGAAATTGCCGGACGGATATCGGCAAAGGCAACAGGGTTTCCGACTTCGACAACGGGCAAAAAAGGAACAGGCCGGCATCCTCGGTTCAATTTCGGAACCGCGCATTACGAAAGTCTGGTTGCAGTTCCGAATGCCAGCCTGCCGGAGTGCAGACACGGCTATGCTGAGGCAGCTCTCCATAAGGATGAAGTCATGCCTGAGTCCCTCTTCAGCCGAGCCGGCTCGATGCACGGTCATGCTGACCGGCCCAGGGAGGCCGACATCACGGTTGTAATCCCGACGCATCAGCGTCCGGAGCTTCTGCGGCGGGCTCTCATGAGCGTCCTGCGACAGAGCTACAGCGCACTGGAGGTCATCGTGGTCTCCGACGGAGACGACGGCTCGGATGCACAGGCCATTGTCGATGAGTTCCGCGACAGACGGCTGCGTGTCGTGCCTCTATGGCTGCGAAGAGGCGGCGCACAGGCGCGCAACATTGGCGTCCGAATGGCAAGAACGCCCTGGATCGCCTTCCTTGACGATGACGATGAGTGGCACCCGGAAAAACTCGCACGACAGATGCAGGCCACCCGGACGATGCAGGTGGAATTTCCCGTGATCTCTTCGCAGAGCCTGGTGCAATCGAACACCCGCGCATGGATATCTCCCGAACGCGCCTTTCAGGCAGACGAAGCGATCAGCGATTTCCTCTTCTGCCGCAGCCGCTTTATCGATGGAGCCCAGTACATGCAGACCTCGTCTCTGCTGGTGCCGCAGGAGCTGCTGTTAAAGATTCCATTCCGCCCTCATCTGCGGCGCCACCAGGACTGGGACTGGCTTCTGCGTGCGGCCAAGCAGCCAGGAGTAGCATTCCACATGGTGGCGCAGCCGCTGAGTATCTTCCATGTGGAGGAGGGCAGAAACAGCGTCGGTCGAGGACAGGACTGGGAGTTCTCGCACGCCTGGGCGACAGAGATGCGGCACGGATTCACTCCCCGGGCCTATTCCTTCTTCCTGGCCACCGAATGCGTCTCCCGCGCCGTCAAGAGCCGGGCCGGCTGGAAGGCCTACGCGCCGCTGATCCGCGATTACTTCCTGTCCGGACGGCCCACCGTGCGCTCCCTGCTGACGCTGGCCGGCTTTCTCTTCGTACCGCCTCCGGTACAGACGCGGATACGGCGCGCAGCCCGTACGCGGCTGCAGCCATCCGAATCCAGCACAGAAAATGCCATGACGCCTCAGGAGATCGGCAGCCTCGGCTCTCCTGCCATCACCACGCACAGCTAACGGAGACACGAGTTATGTCCATGAACGGCTATACGGAGCAATATCTTGAGGAGGCGAAGCAGACACTCTCACTGCTGAGCTTCCAGGCCATCGAGCAGGTTGTAGAAATTCTCAGCCGCACGCGGGATCGCGGAGGAAGGATCTTCTTTCTCGGCGTGGGAGGTAGCGCCGCCAATGCCAGCCATGCCGCGGCAGACTTCCGCAAGATCTGCGGCATCGAATCCTATTCCGTTTCCGACAATACGGCCGAGTTGACCGCCCGCAGCAACGACGAGAGCTGGCTGCGCGCCTACGCGGGTTGGCTGGAGGCCAGCCGCCTGCGCTCCACAGACACGCTCTTCGTTCTCTCCGTCGGCGGAGGCGATGAGGAAAAAGGGCTGAGCCTGAACCTGATCGAGGCTCTGCGGCTCGGCCAGCGGCGTGGCGCAAATATCGTCGGCATTGTCGGACGTCAGGGCGGCTATACCGCCCAGGTCGCCGATGCTTTCGTGCTGGTGCCTACGGTTGCGGAGAGCTCCGTAACCGCCCACGCCGAATCCGCCCAGGGGACGCTATGGCACCTCATGGTGAACCACCCGCGATTGAAACAGAACGAGCCGCAGTGGGAGAAAACATGCATGGCCTGCAGCGAGCGATCTTTCTCGATCGCGACGGCGTAATCAATCGCAATATCTGGAATCCTGACACAGGCGCCTTCGAGGCGCCTCTCTCGGCATCGCAGTTCATACTGATTCCCGGCGTCATCGATGCGCTTCGATGCCTGGCACGAGCCGGTTATCTGCTGTTTCTCGTCTCCAATCAGCCGAACTACGCCAAGGGCAAAGCCGGACTGAATGATCCGGCGGCGATCCACCGCACGTTCCTCAAGCGCATGCAGCGCGCAGATATCTCTTTTACCGGCTGCTTTTACTGCTTTCATCATCCGGATGGACGCATCAGAGATTACACCGGCTGCTGTCTCTGCCGGAAACCATCTCCCTATTTCCTGCGGATGGCCAGCCGCAGCTTCGACGTGGACCTGCCTGGCTCCTGGATGATCGGCGATCGAGCAACCGATATTGTCTGCGGCCAGGCAGCGGGTACACATACCGCGTGGGTCGGAGAAGCGTGGCCGGAAGCACCGCGCGCGGATATCCGGGCGCGCGATCTGCGCGAAGCCGCGCAGATCATTCTCTACCGGGACACCGCGCCAGGTTATGGCGCGGCAGGCCGCGGCAAGGGCGAACGACGATTGCCATCCGCCAGAACGAGCACTTCGGACTCTCCATTGCGCTGAATGGCATGCATGGGAGTTTCTACTCCCATCGCGAGAGGTTGAGGCGGAAAGAGATCTGCGGTGTCGATCGCATAGGCCGCAGCCTGCGCATCACGGAAAAACATCTCGACGGTTTCCAGTGAATACTGGTCCAGATTCTTGCCTGCAAGAGAAAGCTTGGCGAGCAGATCCGGAGGCATGGTAATGATGTCGCATCCGGCCTCCTCGGCCTGATAGAAGTTGAGCACCTCGCGCGGGCTGGCCCAGAGGAGCTGTGCGCTCGAATGCGCATGGAGCCATTCGGCAGCACGCCGCATGACTGGCACCGGATTCACTCCAGTGTCGGCAATCCGCCCGGCAAATATAGAGACAATTGCCGGGGCTTGCGCCGGAAGTATCTCGAGAATTCGTTCGACTTGCTCCAGGGTAAGCACCGCCGTCACGTTGACGGTGATGCCTGCAACGGCAAGGCGCTGCATCAATTCCCCGAGAAAGCGGCCTGAGCGGTCCGTAACAGGAATCTTCACATTGACATTTGGAGACCAGCGGGCGATGGCATAGGCCTGCGCCTCCATCTCCGCTTCGTCATCGGCAAAGACCTCGAATGAAACAGGAAGATGAGGAACAAGATGGAGGAAGGTTCGCGCGAACGCCTCATAGTCTGTGATCCCCGCCTTACGCATCAGCGTGGGATTGGTCGTAAAGCCTTGCACAGTGGGATTTGCAGCGTAAGCGCGGACGCTGTCGAGATCAGCGCCATCGCAGAAGATACGGATATGGTTCTGGCCGGATGGGGGCATGATGATCCTCCAGTGAGTGTGCATGAGAGCAGTCAGGCCGGGACAGGCGGCCGCGTGCGGGATGCGATCCGCTGCTTCCAGAACTGGATCAGAACGATGGCTGCGAAGCGCGGATTGCCGAGCAAGTAGCGCCGCCAGAGACGGCGCGGCTCGCGGATAAGACGATAAAGCCATTCGAGCCCAAGACGGTGCGTCCATCGCGGCGCGCGACGGCGAAGTCCTGCGCAGGTATCGAGCGCAGCTCCGACGCTGATCGCAGCGCCGATCGGCAGCGACGGGCAATGCTCCAGCATCCAGAGTTCCTGCCGCGGCGCTCCAAACGCGACACAGAGCAGATCAGGATGCGCCTGCGCGATCATTCTGCGGATCAGGCTCAGTTCTCCGGGGTCCTCATCGAACCCGAGTGGAGGACAGTAGCAACCTGCGATCTTCAGTTCGACATAGCGGCGCTGCAAATTTGCAGCAGCGGCAGCAGCGGCTCCGGGAAGTCCTCCGAGAAAGAAGACGTTTCTCCCCTGCGCCGCACAGGCGGCACAAAGCGCGATCATCAGATCGCCTCCCGTCACACGTTCCGGCATGCGGCCGCCAAGCAACCTCGCCGCCCACACCACGGAAATACCATCTGCAACGCAGAGATCCGCTGCGTGCAAGGCAGCGGCAAATCCCGCGTGTTTTTCGGCCAGCTGTATTAGCTGCGCATTCGGCCCCATAATCAGCATTGGCGGGCGCTGTCTTCGGCCAAGTACGGTCATTACCCAGGCGACCGCCCCCGCCAGCGTAAAGCTGTCGACGCAGACATTCCCCACCAGCACGCGCGGCGGCCGCACGGCATCCGGGGAAGACGCCGTCATCATGGCCATAACAGCTCCGAGCGCTCCAGAAAGAAGTTTGGGGGAAGGCCGTTCGCAATGCGTGCAGAAGAAAAATACTCATCGCGGATACGACGCCATAAATAGCGGGGAGACGCCACACAGGATGCGCCCAGATGCCGTCCCGCATTCAGAAAGCTGCGCTGCGCCAGGGACATATTGCAGGCGCGCAACCGCTCTTTGGCCTCCCGCTCACCGCGCGGAAGCATCTGCACAAGCGCCGCACGAATGGCTTCGATAGGACGAGGTTGACGCCGCAAAAGATGAGAGAGCAGAAGATACTGGACATAAAGCCCCGCGATCATCTGCTCGCCGAGATGGCGCGAGCTGACGCTCTCCGCATTCTGGCGAAAGCCGACAAGCACCTCCGGGATGCAGCAGATATCGGCATGCAGAGCCATGCGCCACCACAGATCGGCATCTTCGTTATGCAGCCCGACGCGGTAGCCGCCGCAGGCAAGCGTGCGGCGCACATGGAGCACTGCGCTCGAATGGCAGATAGCGAGAAGATATCCCGAGCGCACAATAGCACGCAGCTCTTCCGGAGAGCCACGTGAACTGCGGAAAAAGCCGACGGCCCTGCCTCGCGGATGATAGTTCGCATAGGAATAGAACATGCCTGCATCGGGATAACTGCGAATGGCTTCCCGCAAAACCGCGATGCGATGCGGATGCGCGATATCGTCAGCATCCTGACGCACCAGCCACGGCGTCTCACATTCGAGGAGCATCCGATTGAGCGTATACGCAAGGCCCTGCCCAGGCTGCTCGATCACATGCAGACGCGAATCCCGCAGAGAGTGGAGATACGCAGCACTGCTATCTTCACCGCCATCCACGATGGCAAGAATGCGAAAATCCGCATCGCTCTGAGCGAGCAGACTATCCATACACTCTGCGAGCAACGGCATCGCATTGCGCACAGGCAGACCGATGGTTAACAGGTCGCTCTGCATTCTCGCCCCTTTCGTAAAGACAGCTTTGGCCAGATGCTTGAAGCGCGTCAACGCAGAAATCTGTAACTCCATAACCGACGTAATCTGTCATTCCCGAATCGCGCATGCTACTTTCACCAGCGTTGCCTCACATGTGCAGTATTTCCGACTTATTGCACAAACTTCGACGAATCTAGAAAACGCCAAAACCGGGACGAGGTAACGGATATGCTTCACGCAGCCACCGAACCAGGATCATGGATCGAGGCTCTCCCGATCCACGAACAGCGCCGCTACTGCATCATCGGCGGCGCGGGATTCATCGGCAGCCACTTCGCTGACCGCCTGATGGAAGACGACCGCACCGAAGCCGTTACGGTGCTGGATAACTTCCGCACCGGCCGTCACCGTCACCTGCGAAAGCATCTCTCGGGAGCCGACCCGCGCTTTCGCATGGTGCATGGAGACGTGCACGACCGGCAGAAGCTGATGGAGGCAATGGAGGGCCACACGCTGGTCCTTCACCTAGCGTCGAACGCAGATATCGCGCGTGCCGCTATTGAGCCTGAGATCGATTTTCGCGAAGGTACGGAGCTTACGCAGCACATCCTCGAAGCGGCACGCGCCTGCAACGTAAAGCGCGTGCTCTATGCCTCCGGGAGCGGCGTCTATGGCGATGCTGGCGAACAAATCCTGCGAGAGGAGGATGGTCCCCGAGCGCCGATCTCAACCTATGGAGCAAGCAAGGTAGCTGGGGAGGCTCTGATCGCCAGCTATTGCGCGATGTTCGACATGACAGCTTGTGTCTTCCGCTTCGCTAACGTAGTCGGCGCGCGGCAGACACACGGCGTAGGTTACGACTTCCTGCAGCGCCTGCAGCATGATCCGGCGCGCCTTCGTGTTCTGGGCGACGGACGCCAGAAGAAGAGCTACATTCACGTCTCCGATGTCGTCGAGGCCGTGCTCCATGCCGAATCTCGATCGAAGCAGGCATACGCGATCTACAACGTAGCGACAGAAGACACCATTACGGTCACGGACATCGTGGGATTTGCGTCCGAAGCTCTGGGCCTTCGGCCCATGATCGAATACAGCGGCGGCGATCGCGGCTGGAAGGGAGATGTGCCCATCGTTCGACTGGATTGTGCGAAGCTGCGGGCACTGGGCTGGGCACCTCGCTACAACAGCCGCGATGCCATACGGCTATCGCTCGAGGAGATGCTGAGAGATGAGCATGTGGCGCTTGTCTGAATGCCTCCCGCCGGTAGCGATCCTGGCCGGTGGGCTGGGAACCCGGATGCGTCCCACCACGGAGTGGGTGCCGAAGGTGCTTCTGCCCGTAGCCGGCGAACCATTCCTGGGGCACCAGTTGCATCTGCTCGCGCAGCGCGGCGTGAGCGATGTCGTGCTGTGCTGTGGGTATCTCGCCGAGCAGATTGCACGCTATGCCGGGGACGGTAGCGACTTCGGTCTGCACCTACATTATTCCCGCGACGGCGCATCGCCGCTGGGCACTGGAGGCGCGCTGCGCCATGCCCTGCCGATGCTAGGCGAAGAGTTTTTTGTTCTTTACGGTGACAGCTATCTGGAAGTCGATCTGGCCGAGGTCTATTGCGCCTTCGTGCAAAGCGGACTGCCTGCGCTGATGACCACGCTTCTCAATCGGAGCCGCTGGGGCGCGAACAATGTCCGGATGCGCGGCGGCCTGGTCACGCAGTACGGTTGCGATTCTTCTCCGGGGATGGAGTACATCGACTATGGGCTGAGCCTGTTTCGCGCCGAGGTCTTCGCAAGCTGGCCGGATGACGCTGCATTTCCTCTTACCGAGGTGCAAAGCATGCTGGCCGCGGGGAAACGCATGGCGGCGTTCGAGGTTTCACAGCGTTTCTACGAGATTGGCTCGCCGAGCGGACTGGCCGAGACAGAAGCCTACCTCCGCTCACAGCCGCGCAGGCTCCGGGAGACAACGCCGTGATTATGACACGGACACCGTTACGTATTTCGATCGGCGGAGGAGGAACGGATCTTCCGTCTTACTACCGGCGCTTCGAGGGATTCGTCATTTCCGCAGCGATCAACAAGCATGTCTACCTTACGGCAAATCGAAGCTTCACCCATGGCTATTTGCTGCGTTACTCCATCAATGAACATGTCTCACATACCTCTGAGATTCGCCATCCTCTGCTGCGCCATGCCATCGAGATGCAGGAAGTCAGGGACCCGCTGGAGATCGTAAGCATAGCAGACGTGCCGGCAGGAACGGGGCTGGGCTCCTCAGGCGCATTCGTCGTCGGCCTCGTGCACCTACTGCATGCCCATAAGTGCGAGCCGGTCACTCCGGAGCAATTGGCTCGCGAGGCCATCGAGATCGAGATGGAGCGCCTGGGCGAACCAGTAGGCAAGCAGGACCAGTACATTGCCGCGTATGGCGGCCTGCTCTGCCAGCACTATCACCAGGACGACACGGTCACACTCGAGCCCCTGTCCATGCGTGCAGATACGCTACGCGATTTTTGCGATTCCCTAATGCTGTTCTTTGCCGGAGAGACGCGGCAGGCTTCGGTCATCCTGGAAGAGCAGCGTAAGCGAACTGAAGAAGACGATCCGGCGATGCTCGAGGGGCTGCACTTCGCACGGCAACTCGGATTGGAGATTCGCCACATACTCGAAGCCGGAGATGTGGCTGCGTTTGGCCCACTGATGCACCAGCACTGGGAGCGGAAACGAAACCGGAGCCGGGGCATGAGCAACGCGCGGATCGATGGCCTCTATGAGATGGCTCGCCGCAGCGGCGGTGCGCTAGGCGGCAAGCTGGTGGGTGCCGGCGGCTGTGGCTTCCTGCTCTTCCAGACCTTCGACCGGCGGCGTCTCCGCAACTGCATGCGAGAAGCGGGAGTCGAGGAAATGGACTTCCAGTTCGATTTCGACGGATCCGTCGTGCACACGAGAAGCGTATGAATGAGAAAGCATTGCTGGCGGGCCGCCCGCTGGAGTGGACAGACTTGCTCACCCGGCCGCGGAGAGAGTGGACAATGCTGGACCTGTGGCAGGTCATGCGCAGGCGCAGGCGATGGGTCCTGTGGCCGACAGGCGCCGCCCTTCTGCTGGCAACACTCTATTGGCTGCTGGCGACGCCACGCTTCCAGGCGAACGGAGAAATCGAAGTCCAGAGAGAATCCGCCGCTGCTTTTGGCCTCGATAATTCGGTAAACGGCGAGCCTTCCCAGGCAGAGGGAGATTCACTGGACTACAGCATGACGCTCGAGACGGAATCGAAAATCCTCGAGTCACCCACGCTGGCACTCAGGGTCATGCACGATCTCGAGCTGGAGACGACGCATGACTACTTCCCGCAGCGGACGACAGGATGGCATCTGCCTGCATGGTTGTTCTTCTGGCGACAGCCTCTGGAGCCGCTGAACATCCGCCTGGAAGATGCTCCGAACCGGCGCTATGTCGCGTTGAAGATCTTCGAACATCACCTCAAGGTGAAGGCGGAACCGGGTACACGCCTGATCGATGTGAGCTATGCAGACCCCAACCCGTATCTGGCGACTGCAGTGGTCAACCGCTTGTTATCCGCGCTGACGGAGTACACCTATCAAGCACGTTTTCAGGCCACCGCGCAGGCCTCCGACTGGCTCGCCGGCCAACTCAAGGGTCTGCGCGCCCAGACACAGGCACTTGAAGACCGTGCCAGTCGCCTGCAGCGGGATACGGGAATTTATGGGGATGATGCAGGGCACAACATCGTATTGGATCGGCTCACGACCCTGAACCAACGGCTCGCCGCAGCAGAGACAAACCGCATTCTGATGCAAGCCATCGCGCAGGCTGCGGAGAGCGGAGATCCCGAGCTTCTACCCGCGCTGAGCGGAGGAGGCGGCAGTGGCATGCCCGGGTATGGACCGCAGCTGGCAGTGATCCAGGAACTGCGCATGCGTGAGGCCGCACTCGAAGCAGAGATCGCAGAAAACGATGCGCGGTATGGTCCCGCCCATCCGCATACCGCTGAGTTGCAGGCAGAGCTTACCGGCGTGCAGCGATCGATCCGGGCAGAAGCAGAGCGCATGGGACATCGCGCACGGGTCGATCTCGATATCGCGCAGAACACCGAGAATGCCGCCCGCGACGCCTTCGAAAAACAGCGCTCCACCGCCGATGCGATGAGCAATCGCACCGTCGCCTATCAACTGGCGCGGCAGGAAGCCGACAGCAGCCGCAATGTCTATGAAGGCCTGCTCGCGAAGCTCAAACAGGCTGGGGTGCTCGAAGGCCTGCGCTCGACCAACCTCACCGTAGTAGCGCCGGCACAGGTTCCTCCGACACATCGGCCCAGCAGCCCGCGCATGCTGCTTGTCTACGCATGCGCCCTCATCGGCGGACTGTTCCTGGGCTGCACCGGAGGCTGGACAGCCGAACGCTTCGATCACTCGGTACGCTCCCTTGAGCAGCTCGAAGAGGAAGTCGGCTCTCCTCTGCTCGGCATCCTGCCAGAATTCTCTCGGCGTTTGAAGACGCGCCGTCGAGCCTCCTGGAGAGAAATCCTGATGCGCAGAGAATCGGTCTCGACTTCGCCCTTGTTCATGAGCAGAACAGGCATCGCAGACCAGGCGCGACAGGAGATCTTTGTCGAAGCACTATGCTCTCTACGAACATCCCTGCTGCGGCTGCGCGATGGAGACAGCTCGCAGGTGGTATTAATCACCAGCGCAGTAGCCGGCGAAGGCAAGAGTACGATTGCCGCCAATCTGGCCGGAGTGCTGGCGCAATCCGGCGAGCGAGTGTTGCTCGTCGATGCCGATCTGCGACGGCCGGGCATTTACCACGAGCTCGGCATGCCCGCCGGCCTTGGATTGAGACATGCACTGCGCAGCAAGAGCGAGCCCGCCATCCAGAAATTCCCCGGTCTTCCCAGCCTCTCCGTACTGTGCGGAAGCACGGCTGCAAGTATGCCGGCAGAACTGCTGGCGTCGGCAAAGATGCAGGAACTGCTCCGCGAATGGCGCCGGAATTACGACGTTGTGCTACTTGACAGCCCTCCGATTCTGCCGGCAACCGATCCGGCGCTGCTGGCGCAGGCGAGCGATGTCACCATCCTCGTGGCACGGCACGGCGTTACCACCTGCCAGGCCGTGCATCGCTCCATGGCCCTGCTCCGCGAGCAGATTCCGGAGACCGGCACATTGCGCGTGGTGCTGAACGGAATCTCCAAAGACAGCCAGGACTTTCACGATTACTACGGTGACAACAAGACCTATTCGAGACGGAAAACGGCATAAGCAGAGATGGAGAACAACATGAGAACAGTACTGGCCATACTGCTGGCAGCGTGCCTGTCTCTGGCGGAGAATGTTGCTACAGCTCAGAATGCTCCCGCGCAGGCCGCATCGGATATTCCGCATTCCTCCGCCTCACAGGAGAGCCTGAGAATTGGTCCAGGCGATCTGCTGGCCATCACGGTATTGCGCGAACCGGAGATGGATCGGAAAGTGCGCGTGCGCGACTCAGGCGAGATCGACGTACCGCTCGCTGGACAAATCCAGGTGATGGGTCTCAGCCCGGACGAAGCCGGCACAGCGATTGCGCAGCGGCTTGAGGAAGCAGGCTATCTCCGTCACCCTGAAGTCTCGGTGCTGGTTCAGGAATATGCGACGCAGCAGGTGGCTGTGCTCGGTCAGGTCGCACACCCAGGAACCTATCTCCTCGAATCGCCGCGCACGCTCCTCGATGTGCTGGCAATGGCCGGCGGACTGACCGACTCCGCAGACCGGCATCTGATGATCGAGCATAGCGATGGGCGGACGCCGGCGCAGGTGTTTCTTTCCAACCAGGCAGCCGATGCGCTGGAGGCAAATGTGCAGATCCGTGCCGGTGACCGCATCATCGTACCCAAAGCCGGACTGATCTACGTCCTCGGAGACGTTGGCCGCCCGGGCGGATACCTGATGCAGAATGAATCGCGGATGACACTGCTCCAGGCCGTAGCTCTGGCCGGCGGTGCAAACCATACCGCGTCGGAAGAGCACGTGCGCCTGGTGCGCAATCATGACGGCGACATCGACGAGCAGGAGCTTCCACTCAAAGAGATCGAACGGGGACAGGTCCCCGATCTTCTGCTGCAGGCAAACGATGTCATCTACGTGCCATTTCACCTGGGCAAGCACATCCTGATGGGGGCAACGGCAATCGTGGCGGCAGCCAGTTCGGCCGCGGTCTATGCCGGTCATTAGGCCCAACGCTGCAGATACCTCTCCTGGGGTCGAGGGGATTTTGTGTGCCACGCTGCTGGCTTTTTTTGCCGTACAGGGAGCTATACCCTTCATTGCGCCCAACCAGGCGCTGGAAACAACCGGTCAGGCCGCTTCAGGACTCATGTTCTGGGGCGGAATTCTGAGCCAGACAGCGGTATATGGAAGCATCGCCGCGCTGCTCCTCCTCGACCTGCCGCGCATCCTGCGCTGGCTCCGCGCGATGCGCTGGACACTCGGCCTTGCGCTGCTGGCCATTGCTTCTTCCGTGTGGTCCCAGTTTCCCTCCTATACTTTGCGCCGTTCTATCCCCTTTGCCATGGCCGGGCTGTTCGGATTGTGGTTTGCGCTTCGCTATCCGGTGAAGCGGCAACTCTCGATCCTGCGCATGAGCATGCTCGGACTGGCTTTGGCCACGATCATCATGGTCATCCTGTTTCCCGGACTGGCACTGGATCGCTCTACCGGTCATGTCACCGATTGGCAAGGCATTTTCACGTCGAAGAATGCCTGCGGACGCATCATGGTTCTGGCCACAGCCATTGTCCTCGGCGAAAACCGTGGAGTTCTGCGAAGCCTGCCTCCGATGCTGCTCTTTCTTTTTGTAATCGCCATGAGCGGCTCACGCGGAGCGTGGGTCATCGAAGGCGGCGTACTGACCGTGTACGGTGGAATCTGCCTGATGCTGGCGAGCACCCGTCGCAGCCGGATTGTGCTCGGCATGGCACTCGCATGCTTCACGATCACAGCAGCCGCCGTGCTCATGACCCATCTGAAAGCAGCGATGGCCCTCCTCGGACGAGACACCACCCTGAGCGGAAGAACCCAAATCTGGGCACAAGTATGGCCATTCGTCATCACACATCCGTTACTCGGATGGGGTTACGCAGGTTTCTGGAAGGGGCTGGAGGGCGAAGCCTTTCGAGTCGTAGCTGCTGTGCGCTTTATCGTCTATCATGCCCATAATGGTTTTCTGGAGATCGGGCTGGAACTGGGAGCCGTTGGACTAGCAATCTTTCTCTGCAGCTATGCACGCGCCTGGCGGATACTATGGCTGAGGATGAGAGAGGCAAGGGACAGGCACCTCATCTGGTTTCTACTTCTGCTCCTGTTAATTGGCCTCTATGATCTGGATGAGAACACGCTTCTCATTTACAACGGGTTATTCTGGGTCGTTTACGTTTCAGTCTTGTGTAATCTGGAGTTCCTGCGACACGAAGATCGATTGGCTGCCGAACTTTCCCTCCAGCACGCAGTCACATCAAGAATGGCGCACGGCGCGCTGCAAGAGAGCCGCAACTGGGATTGAATTTGAAACGCGTTCTCATCTACAGAGCAGACCTGCTTCCGCCGTCCGAGACCTTTATTACGGGCCAAACCGCTTCTTTGCAGCGATACACACCCTGGTTTGCTGGCCTGCGCCGTTATACCAAGGGACTTACCCTGGACGCTTCGAGGGTACTTTCAGTTACCAAAGGTAATAACTTTCAGGACAAGCTTATTCGGCGCGCCTATCTGCTCAGCCGCATCTCTCCCAGCTTTCATCGAAAGGTGCAGCAGATCCGGCCCTCACTCATCCATGCTCACTTTGCACCGGATGGGAGCCTTGCGCTCAAGGTGCAAAAGCTGCTGGATGTACCGCTGATCGTGACATTGCACGGTTTCGATGTCACCAAAGGCGATGAAGCCTTTCGCGACTCTCTCTTCGGACGCATGTACCTGAGCCGGCGAGCGGATCTCTGGCAGCAGGCATCCTTATTTGTCTGCGTCTCCGAACATATCCGGCAGATGGCCCTCGAGCGGGGCTTCCCGGAAGACAAGCTGCTCGTGCATCGGATCGGCATCGACCTGACCCGCTTCCTTCCGGCTGAAAAGCAGGAGCCCATTGTGCTCTTCGTCGGCCGCATGGTTGAGAAAAAAGGCGCGATTCATCTGGTTCGGGCGATGCAGAGTGTACAGGCGCACCTGCCCCATGCGCGACTCGTGCTGCTTGGCGATGGTCCCCTGAAACCGGAACTGGAAGAAGAGGCGCGAAAGCTAGGCGTGAAAGCCGAATTCCTTGGCATGCAGCCGCACAATGAGGTCATCAGCTGGATGCGCCGGGCTCAGGTACTCGCGGCGCCAAGTATCGTGGCGCGCAGCGGCGACTCGGAAGGACTGCCCACCGTGATGTGCGAGGCTCAAGCCATGGGATTGCCCGTAGTTTCTTTCCGGGGACCAGGAGTGGATGAAGCAGTCGTGCACGGAGAAACCGCTCTGCTGGCCGCGCCTGGCGATGATCGTGAACTTGGCGAGGCCATCACCCGGCTGCTCAGCGATCCGCAACTGCTCACACAATTCGGCGAAGCAGGCCAGCGGAGAGCCGCGGAATTCTTCGATATCCGGCATCAGACTGCCCTGCTCGAAGACATCTACGATCGTGTTGTGGATGCGGCTACGCGGCGGATCGCCTGACGGGCTTCAAGCTTCTGTTTCAGACATCAGGAAACGCTCGAAGACATCATTGGAAAGCAGGCGGCCTTTGGCTGTAAGGCAGATTCGATCCTGCTGTTGCGCCAGGAGAGACTCCTCCTTCAACTCGGCGATCGTCTGCTGAAAAGGCTCAATGGCCTCTGTGCCGAACTCCGCTTCCAACTCAGTCAAAGAAACGCCACGGTTCAGACGAAGACCAAGGAACCATGCTTCTTCCAGCTCTTCCTCACCTTTAAGCGCCTGCGCATCATGCCACCCAGGAGCCTCGAGGAAGCGCGGCAGTTCGCTGCTCGTGGCAAAGCGAAACACCCTGCCCTGCGCATCGCGCAGCATCGAATGCGCATCCAGCCCCAGGCCCAGATAAGGCCGTCGCTCCCAGTATTTGAGATTATGCGCAGACTCGTAACCGGGGCGCGCGAAGTTGGATATCTCGTACTGCAAGAGACCTGCAGCTTCAAGCATGGCCGCGCCTTCGAGATACATCGTAGTGATGGCTTCATCGGAAGGCACCTGCGGCGCATAGTAGCGCAGGCCGCCGTTCTCGATCTCCCGGCCAAGGCGGGAGTCGTCATCGATCTCGAGCATGTAGAGGCTGGCATGATTGACACCGCTGGCGATCAGCACTTCTACCGATTCTCGCCAGGAAGCCTCTGTCTGCCCGGGAAGACCGGCAATCAGGTCGAGACTGATGCGGGCGATGCCGGAACAGTGGACGCGGGCGACATCTTCGAGAGCAATGGCGCGTGTGTGCAGACGGCCAGTGTGCTTGGCCTCTTCATCGATGAAGGACTGTACGCCGAAGCTGAGGCGATTGACACCATTTGCGGCCATGGCCGTGAGGGTCGCGTCTTCCAACTGGCCGGGAGCGCACTCGACGGTAATTTCGGCGCCAGGAAGGACCTCGAAGTGACGGCGCAAAAGCAGAAAGAGGCGATCGACCTGCGAAGCGGAGAGCAGCGAGGGAGTGCCTCCACCAAGGTAGATGGAATCGGCCTTTGCGGGCAGCGCGGCGCGCCATGGCGCAGAGTCCCGTGCAGCGCCAAGATCGGCCTCGAGGCGGTCGAGATAGCGATCCATCTGCGCGAGCGGAAAAACGCCTGAGGCGAAGTTGCAGTAGGTGCACTTGGACCGGCAAAAGGGGATCGAGATGTAGAGTCCGACGGGGTCCATGCCAGTTCTTATTCTCCCACGCTACACTTTCCGCATGCGTATGTTCGCGACTGTTCTCATGCTCAGCGGATGCCTGCCTCTTGCGGCGCAGGAAGCCATGCCGGTCTTTCACCCGCACGATGTCGTTCTGTTTCAAGGGGATTCGATTACCGATGGTGGAAGGTGGATCGGCAGCCAGGATCTGAATCACACCATGGGCCAGAGTTATGCCTACCTGATCGCGGCAGAGATGGGGGAGCAGTTCCCCGAGCGCGACCTCCAGTTCCTCAATCGGGGAATCAGCGGGAACCGGGCGATCGACCTTGAAAAGCGCTGGCAGACGGACACGCTGGCACTCAAACCGAATCTGCTGAGCATTCTAGTCGGCATCAACGATTTCATCGTGCCGGGAGAGACTCTCGAGCAGTATGAGACGACATACGATCACCTCATCAGCGAAACGTTGTCTGCGCTGCCGGGGATAAAGATCGTGCTCGGCGAGCCTTTCCTCATGCCGGTCGGCAAACACCATGACAACTATGCCGCAGAGCTCGCGGAGGTGAAGAAGCGCCAGGACGTGGTTGCGAAGCTCGCCGCGAAGTACCACCTTCCGGAAGTCATGTACCAGGATGCGCTGAATAAGGCGCTCAAGCGGGCTCCTGCCGACTATTGGAGCTGGGACGGCGTGCACGAAACCTACGCCGGGCATGAGCTGATGGCCAGGACCTGGCTCGAAACCGTCAACGCCTTCTGGCCCAGGGGATAACGGGCGATCTTCCGGAATCAAACGCCCAGGCTGGCACATCTCAATCATGGCAGAGTAGTTTTGGCGGGTGCATGGCAGAAGAGGACAAAAAAAAACAGGCGCAACAGCAGGATGATGAAGTTGTCGGCAAGGCATACGATGCCCGGCTGATGCGCCGGCTGTTGAAGTACCTCTATCCATACAAGTGGGCAGCTGTCGTATCGGTGATCGCAATTCTGATCAAGGCCGTCTGCGATGTGCTCGGGCCATACCTGATGGAAGTGGCGATCGACCGTTACATGACGCGGCATGTGGGATCGCTGACAGAGGCGAAGGGCGCGTTTCTGGCGCGCTGGCTGAGCAATGACGCAGCAACAGGGATCACTCAAATTGCGATGATCTACCTGGGCGCGCTGCTGGTCAGCTACCTGCTTGAGTTCGTGCAGACCTACCTGATGCAGTGGACCGGCCAGAAGATTATGTTCGACATGCGCAAGCAGATCTTCGGCCACCTGCAGTCGATGCATATCGGCTTTTATGACCGCAACCCGGTAGGCCGGCTGGTCACGCGGCTGACGAGCGACGTAGACGCCCTGAACGAGATGTTTACTTCAGGCGTCTTCGCCATCTTCGAAGATGTCTTCGTCCTAGCGGGCATCATCTTCGTCATGCTGCGCATGAAATGGTGGCTGGCGCTGTTGACCTTCGCCGTGCTGCCGCTAATCCTCATCGCCACGCGCATCTTCCGCAAGTATGTGCGCGACTCCTACCGCCGTATCCGCTCTGCCATCGCGAAAATCAATAGCTACACGCAGGAACACATCACCGGCATGAGCCTGGTGCAGCTCTTCAATCGCCAGGATCGCGCCTTCCGCGACTTTGAAGCGGTGAACCGCACGCACATGGAGGCATTCAAGGATTCGATCCTTGCCTACGCGTTGTACTATCCCGCGGTGGAAATCTTCAGCTCTGTGGCCATTGCCCTCGTGATCTGGATGGGCGGACGCGGCGTGATGCGCGGGGCGGTCACAGTGGGCGTGCTGGTGGCGTTCATCCAATACGCGCAGCGCTTTTTCCGGCCAATCCAGGATCTGAGCGAAAAGTACAACATCCTGCAGGCGGCCATGGCGGCGAGCGAGCGGGTCTTCAAGCTGCTCGACACCGCGCCGGAGATTGTCTCCCCAGCACATCCGAAGCAGGGCGACGGCTCGGGCTCCATCGAGTTCCGCGGTGTCTGGTTCACCTATCAACGATTGAGCGACGAGCAGCGGGCAAAGATCGCTACCGCGAGCGAGACCGAGCTGGCAGCGATGGAGGAGATCGAGTGGATCCTGCGCGGCGTTTCATTCACGGTGCAGCCAGGACAGACGGCGGCCATCGTGGGACACACGGGTGCGGGCAAGTCGACGATCATCAGCCTGGCCATGCGTTTCTATGATGTGCAGCGTGGCGCCGTACTTATCGATGGGCTCGATGCGCGCGAACATGATCTGCGCACACTGCGCGAGCATTTCGGCGTGGTCCTGCAGGACCCGGTGCTCTTCAGCGGCACGATCGCCGACAATATCCGGCTGGGGACGGAGCGGATCACCTACGAACAGATGCATATTGCCGCCGAACAGGTGAATGTGCACGACTTTATCCAGTCTCTGCCGAAACAATATGAGGAGCCGCTGCGCGAGCGAGGCAACTCGCTTTCGACCGGGCAGAAGCAGCTCATCAACTTTGCACGAGCGCTGGCGCATGACCCGCGGGTGCTGATCCTCGATGAGGCAACTTCGTCTGTCGATACGGACACAGAGATACGCGTGCGGCTTGCGCTGGAGCGGATGATTGTCGGCCGCACCTCGATTGTGATCGCGCACCGCCTCTCGACAGTGCAGCGAGCGGACACGATCCTGGTGATGCATAAAGGACAACTGCGCGAGATGGGCACTCACCAGGAGCTGCTGGCCCAGCATGGACTTTACTGGAAGCTCTATCGGCTACAGTACAAAGACCAGGAACTGGGATTGCCTGCAGATGGACTGACGCCGCCGCTGCTGGCCGGCGCGGATTGAAATCCGCGTTCTCCGAACAAAGTTATAGCGAGCACCCTGCCTTGAAGCGTTCCCTGCTGTCCAGCATCTTATGATGCAGGCATATGGCATACGTTCGCGCCGTCACGGCGCTGGCGATCCATCTACCCGGAACAGATAAAGGAGTCAGATCATGGATTTGGGGCTGAAGGGCAAGCGCGCTCTGGTGACTGGATCGACTGCCGGCATTGGCCTGGCGATTGCGAAAGAGCTGGCCGCCGAAGGCGCAACGGTATGGATAAACGGACGCACACAGGCGCGTGTGGATGAGGCTTTGCTGCAGGTAAAAGGCGATGCGAAGGGCGTAGCAGCCGATCTCGCTACCGCAGAAGGCGCAAAAAAGCTGTTTGCCGAAGTAAAGGACATCGACATTCTGGTGAACAACCTTGGCATCTTCGAAACGAAACCATTCCTTGAAATCGAAGATGCAGAATGGCTGCGATTCCTTGAGACAAATGTGCTGAGTGGCGTGCGCGTAACGCGGCAATATCTGCCCGGCATGCTTGAGCGCAAGTGGGGCCGAGTACTCTTCATCTCCAGCGAGAGTGGCATCCAGATCCCGGAAGAGATGGTGCACTACGGCGTCACGAAAGCGGCACAAATCGCATTGGCGCGCGGTATCGCAGAAACGATTCCGGGCAGCGGCGTCACAGTGAACAGCCTGCTTCCGGGCCCTACGGAGAGCGAAGGTGTAACTGCAATGGTTGCGAAGATTGCGAAGGACAAAGGCATCACACCCGAGCAGGTGGAGAAAGACTTTATCCGCGACGCGCGCCCCTCGAGTCTGATCAAGCGGCTGGCCAGGGTCGAAGAAGTAGCGGCAATGGCCGTGTACCTGTGCAGCGAGCAGGCCAGTGCGACAAACGGCGCGCCGGTGCGCGTGGATGGCGGCGTGGTTAAGAGCGCCTACTAACTTCCACTGAAAACAGACAAGGAGCGGAGCACAGCATGACGAAGATTGCCTTCCTGGGGCTGGGCGCGATGGGTTCGCGCATGGCAAAGAACATCCTCGACGCAGGATTCGAACTGACGGTATGGAACCGCACCGCTTCTGCGGCAGAGGATCTGGTCAAAGCAGGAGCGCGGCAGGCCAACTCACCGAAGAGTGCGGCAGACGGTGCGGAAATTGTCATCGCGATGGTTACGGATGATGTGGTCTCCTCCGATCTCTGGACTGACGAAGCAACCGGCGCCCTGGCAGGCATGAACGCAGGATCGATTGCGGTAGAAATGAGCACGCTGACGCCGGAGTGGGTAGCGAAGCTGAAAGAGAAGGCTTCCGCACGCGGCGTGGCGCTGGTGGATGCACCGGTCTCCGGCTCCCTGCCTCAGGCGGAGGGACGGCAACTGGTAGTCATGGCCGGCGGAGATACTGAGGCGTTCGAAACGGTAAAGCCGGTACTCTCAGCAATCGGCCCGACGCACCACGTGGGCGCGAGCGGACAGGGCGCAGCGTTGAAGCTGGCGGTCAATGCGCTGATGGGCATTCAGATCACGGCATGGGCTGAGATGCTGGGCTTTCTCGGCAAGCAGGGGCTCGACACGCATAAGACCATGGACTTGCTGGCGACCATGCCGGTGTGTAGTCCACTAGCCGCTGGCATGTCCAGACTGATGCTGGCGCAGGACTATGCTCCACGCTTCACCAATGCCCTGCTGGCAAAGGATTTCCGCTACTTCAAGCAGACGACCGGCAATGAGAAAACGCCGATCGCCGATGCGGCATCTGCCGTATACCAGCGAGCCGCCGAAGAGATGGGCCACGAAAATGTAACTGCCGTGATTCGTTTTTACGAATAACGGCGAACGGCCATCACAGAGCGAAGATGACTGACTCGAGAGATGCGTCGTGTAGCATCGAAGTCCATGTCTCTTCGCTCTTTTGCATTGCTCCTTCTGGCGACAGCCACTCTGGCTGCCGCACAGACCACGACAACGCAGCCGGACTGCGGCCTGACCCATCTGCAGGTATGCGCGCTGCATGTCGCACAGGATGAGGCCGGCATTGTCACGGCGCCTTTCCATGTCAATAGCAATGCACTTTACTGGGTAGTTCCCTTCGGAGTCGCCACAGGCGTAGCGCTCGACCAGGACCAAAACGCTCTCGAGGCCGTAGGGGTACATCCCACGCGGGAAAAGGATTTCGGCCGCTTCTCGGACTATGGCGGAATTTATGGCCCCTCGGCGGCCGTGGGGGTGGGATACATCGCCGGCAGCATGACGCATAACGATCACCTGCGCGAAACCGCGGTGCTGGCAGGCGAGGCGATGGCGGATTCGATCATCCTGAACACCGGCCTGGGCTATGCCATTGACCGGCAGACGCCGCTCGAAGGCGACGGCACGGGGCGCTTCTGGCCGCATGGGCTGAGAACATGGCCCGATGGCCAGTCGATGCCCTCTGATCACTCGGTACTGGTGTGGTCATTCGCGCATGTGGTCGCCAGCGAGTACAACGGCTGGGCCACGCGGCTGATCGTCTACTCGCTGGCCACCGGGGTTTCCGGTTCGCGCGTGATGGCGCGCGACCACTTCCCCTCTGACGTTCTGGTAGGCGCGGGCCTCGGCTATTTTATCGGCGGATACGTCATGCATCGGCGATCGGAGCGGAGCGACTGGGGCCACTTCAGCCTCTCAGCCGTCTCCACTCCGAACGGGCGTGGTATCGGGCTGAACATCCGCCCCTGACAGCGATCAGCGCAACTGGCGTTCGCTCTCTCGGATCGGCAGATCGTTGATGCTGGCCTCCCGCCTCTGCATGAGACCGGAGGGAGCGAACTCCCAGAGCTCATTGCCATAGCTGCGATACCAGCTTCCGCTGTCATCGTGCCATTCGTATTGAAACTTCACGGCCATGCGGTTGCCGCGAAATCCCCACAACTCCTTCTTGAGACGATAGCCGAGCTCACGCTGCCATTTGCGGGTGAGAAACGCAACCACCTCATGGCGTCCCTGCAGGAATTCCGCGCGATTGCGCCATACCGTGTCCTCGGTATAAGCCAGTGCAACGCGTTCAGGATCGCGTGTGTTCCAGAGGTCTTCGGCAAGCTGAACCTTCTGCTCGGCCAGCTCAGGATCGGTGAAAGGCGGGGCAATGATGATGCTCATATAGCTCCTCGCTCCTGATTGGATTCCTTTTCAGCGCCGAGCACAACAGCCGGAAGATGTATGGGCTCAACTGGGCAGCACGGCATCGTCAGGACTGTAGAAGCAGACGCGATCGCGGCCTTCGGCCTTTGCCTGGTAAAGCGCAATGTCGGCTTCGCGCAGTAACTGCTCTGCAGTAAGCGGACGCTGTGCCGAAGTGCTGGCAACGCCGAAACTGGCGGTGATGCGATGCTCACCATCGGGCGTAAAGCTGGGCCACTCACGCAGGCTGCGGCAGATCTGCTCCACAAGATTGCCGGAGGCCAGCAGATCGACATGAGGCAGCATGAGGAGAAACTCCTCGCCACCGAGACGGGCCAGCGTATCCGTCTGGCGAATGCGCTGCACCAGGAAGCCCGCGACTCCGTGCAGAATCGCATCGCCCACGGCATGCCCATGCCGGTCATTCACCGCCTTGAAGTAATCGAGATCCAGGATCGCAAGCGTAAGTGGATAGCCAAAACGCTGCGATCGCGCGAGCTCCCGGCTAAGTGCCTGATCGAGCCCGCGGCGATTGAGGACCCCGGTAAGAGGGTCGATGATGCTCTGGTGCAGAAGATGATCTTCGGTGCGTGCCTGCATCATCCAGAGAAAGGTGAGCGGGAGCAGGGACACGTTGGCGATATAAATGACGACGCTGATCACCTGCAGCCGGGGCGTAGTGACATCGGGATCGCCATGCAGAACGAAGGCCACATAGACACGGGCCATCTCGACAATCGTGAACAAGATAAAGAACCAGCCTAGCAGCAGGCGGGGAACGCGCGTAGAAGCTTCCCGGCTGAGGAAGAGCAAGGTATACGCGACGATGGACTCCAGCGCGATCACCAGATCACCGAGAGCGTCGCTCCAGGTTGCAGCTGGACGGTGCATCCACGCAAGGAAAACGGGGAACGAAAGCACGAGAAATGCAACCGAGATCCAGACAGCGGTGTTCCTGCGGCGGGTGAAAGCTACGAGCGCGATATTCAGCAGGCAATAGGAGAGCGGGATCATCTCCTGGTTGAGGGCGTGGGTGATCCAAAGTGGAAGATGGGCGGCGCCAAGATCGATGATGGCGCCCGCGGAATTGGCCAGAAAGCTATAGAAAATCCACCGCCGCATCGGGTCGCTCCATCGCTGGAGCGCCAGCGCTCCAAAGACGACAGTGAAGCAGAGCAGCTGCACGTCTTGAATCAGCAGGGTGGCATTGAGGAGCATTTTGAAACCATCTTAGATTTGCCGGAATAGAGAAGGAAGCCCCTTGTAGGGTGGCGACATGTTTTCTCCAGTACGATTTTTTTCGTTGACATACGATTATTTTCGTACAAAGATGGCTGCCATGGTCAGCAGACAGCACTCTCCGCAGCCAGCACCGCTCCCCACCGAAGCCGAGCTCAGAATTCTGCAGATTCTCTGGGAGGCCGGCACCCCCCTGACCGTCCGCGAGGTGCACGAAGCCCTGCGCGACCAGCAGACGGGCTACACGACGATCCTGAAGCAGATGCAGATGATGGTCGAGAAGGAGCTGCTGGTGCGGAATGAGCGCTATCGATCGCACCTCTATGAAGCCAGGTATCCGCGTGAGCAGACGCAGCACCGGCTGATTACTGAACTGGTGCAGAAGGCATTCTCCGGCTCGGCGAAAAGCCTGGTCATGGGCGCGCTTGCAGCAAAACCGGTTTCGAAGAACGAGCTGGCGGAGATTCGCGAGATGCTCCATGCATTCGAGGAGAAATCAAAATGACCATCACAGGGCACATCGCATCCTTCCTTCCCCTGCTGGGTTGGAGTCTGCTGCACTTTGTCTGGCAGGGCGCGCTGCTCGGCCTGCTGCTGGGCGCATGGCTTGGTGCAGTAAAGAACGCTACGCCGCGCCTCCGCTATGCAGTGTGCTGTGCGACGCTCGCTGCGATGCTGCTCTGCCCACTTCTCACCGTCGTGTATCTTGCGGGGCAAAACAGCAGCAGGTTTACGTATGAGACCGGCGCATCCGTGGCATCCGAAGCATCTGCTCAACCCCTGCCCGGCTCCGCTGCGCCATGGAGACTGGCGGACGAGTTGACCACGGCCGCAGACCGCGAGATGCCGTGGATTCTCACCGCCTGGATAGCCGGTGTGCTGCTGGCTCTGGCCAGGATGGCTGCCGCCAGCCTGGCGGCGGACCGGTTGAAGAAGCAGTCGCTGCTGCCGGCGCCGGATTCCATTGTGGCGTCAGCAATGAGGACGGCGCAAAAGCTCGGCATGGAGCCTGCCTTCCGCATCTTTCTCTCGGCAAGAGTAACGACGCCGATGGTCGTGGGGTGGCTGCGACCGGTAGTGCTGCTGCCGCTCACCTGCGTGATAGGCCTGTCTCCAGAGCAGATGGAAGCGCTGCTGGCGCACGAGCTCGCACATATCCGCAGAAAAGATTACCAGGTGAACCTTTTGCAGGTGGCAGCCGAAGCAGTGCTGTTTTATCACCCCGCAGTCTGGTGGACTTCGCGGCAGATTCGCCGCGAACGCGAACTGTGCTGCGACGATGTCGCCGTTGCGATCAGCGGATCGCCACTGCTCTATGCCAGGGCACTCTATCTCCTCGAAGAGCAGCGGAGCCCGGAAACCTTTGCACTTGCAGCCAACGGAGGACAGCTCACCATGCGCATACAACGCCTGCTTTACGGACCATCTACACAAACCCCTTCACGCCGAACTGCGCTCTCACTGTTCGCGACCGGAGCGATCCTTGCCGGAGCATTGCTGGTGCTTGCCGGTTTCGCGGCAAACCGTGCAACAGCGGAGATACAACAGACGGCTACGCAAGTTTCTGCTCCTGCTGTCACTGAGTCCGAAGCGCGCCAGCATCTGCTTGCTCACCAGGAGCCTGCCTATCCTCCCATAGCAAGAGCAGCCCATATCGATGGCGAGGTTGCCGTTGCCGTCACCATTGATGAGAGTGGAAAAGTGATCCAGGCGCACATCGTGAGCGGGCCGCCCATGCTGCAGAGCGCAGCACTGGAAGCTGTAATCCGGTGGAGTTTTACGCCGTTTTCGATCGACGGAAGCACCGCCACAGTCAGGACAACGCTCACTGTTCCATTCAAGGGTGATGCGAATGCCCCGGCCATCTCCGAAGAGGATGCGGCGCTGGCCTGCACCTACTATGATCGCGGGGTTAGGTCTGGGTCTGCGGGTGTTTGCGAGCGGGGGCCGAGCCAGTCGGGAATCTTCGTATGTGCAAAGATCTCAGACCGTCAGCAGACTCAGCTACAGGAAGGCTGCAAGCAGAAGGTTGAGAGCTTTGAGGCCACTCACACAGGCGCTGTCGAGAAAATTACTCCGTAGAGTGGATTTCTCTGAAGAAGAAAAAGCGGCTGCGCCTGAACAGGGCAGCCGCTTTTGACTTTGCAGCCAGAATCCGCTTAGGCCCGGCCGTTGAACTCGCCGGTCTCGGTCGAAACGCGGACTTTCTCGCCTTCCTTGATAAAGAGTGGAACTGCAACTTCGATGCCGGTTTCGACCTTGACGTTCTTGGTCACCGAACCGCTTGCCGAGTTGCCTTTGGCGCCCGGCTCGGCATAGGTCACAGTCAGCTCGACATACTGCGGCAGCTCAAGACCGATAGGGTTTCCATTGAATTTGTGAACTTTCACAATCAGCCCCTCGAGCAGGTAGTCCTTGGCATTGCCGATCATGGACTCATTGAGGGTAAGAGTCTCGAAGCTCTCCTGGTCGAGAAAGTGGGAGCCTTCGCCATCGGAATAGAGAAAAGAGGAAGGAACGACCTCGAGATCGGGTTCCTTGAACTTCTCGCCGGCCTTGAATGTCTTATCGAAGACGGCCTGGGTGAGAAGGTTCCGCATCTTGATGCGAACCAGGGTCTGGCCACCGCGGGCGGTGGGGGTGGAGACTTCCACGTCGAGGCAGTAGAACGGCGTGCCTTCGATCTCGAAAAAGTCCTTGCGCTTGACGTCGATGGCGTCGATAAGTGCAGCCATGGTGATCTCTCCTGCGAACTGCCGGCCGCGGGACGCCGCCAACCTGTTCTGGGCTTTTTCTGAGTATAAAAGGCCGGGCGCAGGGTGCGTCATCCGGCCGCAAACGGTCATAAAATAGATGAGCAATGCCATTTCCAATCAAGACATGCATCGTATGCGGAGAAGAGTTCGAACTGAGGCCGGACAAGCCAGGCTTCGCCAACCGCTGCTGGGACTGCAGCGTGAATGATGAGCCTGACGCCTCCGGCGGAGGCCAGACGGCGGCGGATGCGCTGGACAGCACCAGCGAGATCAATGCCGAGCGCCGGAAGGCGATCCGCGATCTGCTTTACCGCAAGGACAGCTAACTACGAACGGCGGAGCCGCCCACTGCAGCTCCGCCATAACTTGTAGTGTGCAACGATCGGACAGAAGATAGGGCACGGATGGGAATGAGCGGAGCACCCAAAATCTTTATCTCCGCAGGCGAGGCGAGCGGCGAGCACTACGGCACGTTGCTGATCCCGGCCATCCGGCGGCTGGTACCGCAGGCGGAGTTCTTCGGCCTGGGCGGGCAGCGCATGGAGACACTCGGCTTCCGGCGGATCGTGAAAGCTGAAGACGTGGCGGTCATGGGGATCACCGAGGTCATCCGGCACATGCCGCGTATTTATGGCGAATACCGCCGGCTGAAAGCATCGATCCGGACCGAGCGGCCGGATGCGGCGGTGCTGATCGACTTTCCCGACGTCAATCTTTCGCTGGCCAGGCACCTGCATCGCGCCGGCGTGCCGGTGATTTATTTTGTTTCACCGCAGCTCTGGGCCTGGAAGAAGTACCGCATCCGCGAGGTGCAGCGCTATGTCGACCGGATGCTGGTGATCTTCCCCTTCGAGGAGAACTTTTATCGTGAGCGCGGGGTAGAAGCGCAGTTTGTCGGGCATCCGCTGGCAGAACTGCCGCTACCCGTGGTTACGCGCGAGACTTTCGCGACATGTTGGGGTTTAGACCCGTCCAAGCAGTGGATTGGCCTGCTGCCGGGCAGCCGGGGCAAAGAAATCCGCCTGAACCTACCGGAAATGCTGCGGGCGGCCGCGCTGCTGGCAGGCCGTGGCGATTACGAGTTCGTGCTGCCGCTGGCCGCCACACTGACAGCAGCACACAGAGAGACGGTCAAGGAGATTCTGGCTACGGTTCCGGTAAACGCAAAGGTCGCGGTAACCGACGATGCCCGGGGCACGCTGCTACATGCCCGCGGCAGCCTGGTAGCGAGCGGTACAGCAACCGTGGAAGCGGCGCTGATCGGAAATCCGTTCCTGGTGGTCTACCGCGTATCCCCGGCAACCTACGCGGTAGCCAAACGGGTGGTAGATGTTCCCCACGTAGCGATGGTGAACCTGATCGCAGAAAAGCGGCTGGTGCCGGAGCTGATCCAGGACGACTTTACCGCCGAGCGGGCTGTCGCTGAGCTCGAGCCCTTGTTGCGGGATGGAAATGACCGGGAACGGATGTTGAGCGGGCTGCAGGCGATATCGGATATGCTCAAGGCCGAAGGACAAGAGGAAGCAACGGCCATCGATCGTGTGGCTCGCGTGACCAGCCAGATGCTGCAGGCAAAAGCAGCCGGGACACGGGATTAAAGGCTCGAAATCTGTCGGAGGAGACGCAGGGGATGGGGTCGGTGGGACAAACGCTGGTACGTCGCTCAATGCTGGTCCTGGTCCTGGTTGCGGTCCTGTTCCCGGGCCGCCCCGCGCAGCTCTTTGCCGCGGAAAAACCGACGATCGACGTAACGGGCTACACCATCGATGCCGAGATTCACCCTGCGGAGCACACGCTGACGGCGACGGCCAAGGTGACCTTCAAGGCGCTGGCCCCGGTGGACACAGTGATCTTTGACCTGCACGGGGCGCTGCGTGTCGAAAAGGTGACCGACTCGACCAATATCGCGCTGAGCGGCGAGCGCGGGGCCGAGGCCTCGCTACGCATTACCCCCGCAACGCCGCTGGAGCAGGGCAAAAGCTACACCTGGACCTTCACCTATGGCGGATCGCTCGAAAATGATGCGGGCGGACCGGTGGAAGGACTGAAGCTGGCCTACATCGGCGATCCGATCACCTACCTGCTCTATGCCGGGCGGTGGTTCCCGATGACGGGCTACCAGACCGACCGTTTCACCGCGGCAGTCCACGTCAAGGTGCCGGCCGGATACACAGTGGTGGGCAGCGGACGACAGGGCCAGGGCAAGCCGGCGGATGGCGGCGAAACAGAATACGACTTCAACTGGGACAAGCCCGGCTTCCCCGGCACCATCCTCGCCGGAAAGTTCGAGCCAGCGGTTTCTCCAGCCCCGAATATCCATATCTACACAACGGCAGCGCACAAGGCTGCCGCCGAAGACTACGCACAGGAGACGCTGCGTGTCTTCGCCTTCTTCACCTCCGCCTTCGGACTGCCGGAGTCGAACCAGATCAACGTGGTCGAGCTGCCGAACGACACGGTGCCAGTCTTCTGGGCGCCGGAGATTGCAACCGTAGCGGGCAACCGTATCGGAGGCAAGGGTGACTATCGCCTGCTGGCCAACACCATCGCGCACCAGTGGTGGGGCAGCGAGATCAGTCCGGCCTCGATGAACGACGAGTGGATCGTCAACGGCATGGCGCGCTACGGCGAACTGATGTATCTCGAAGACGCGGCCGGGCGCTCCGCGCTGGACACAGCCATCCTGGATGTGGAGGCGGCGGCGCTGGCCTATGACACGATTCCGCTGACCAGCGCAGGGCGGTTGAATGTCTTCTCGCCCGAGTTCCAGTCGATGACGCTGGATAAAGGAGGCATGGTCTATCACATGCTGCGCGGCATGGTGGGAGATGATAGCTTCAGCAAGATTCTGCGCGAGACGCTCACCGAGTACAAGGACAAGAGCATCCGGACAAGCGACTTCGAGAAGATTGCCGAAGCGCAGTCGCAGCAGCAGCTCACACCTTTCTTCGCGCAGTGGCTGGACGGTACCGGGGCACCGAACTTCACCAATAAATATGCCGTCTACCGCCTGGGAAATAACCGCGGCTTCCGTACCATTGGCGAAATCCAGCAGGATCTGGATCTCTTCAACATGCCGGTGACCCTCGAAATCGAGACCGAGGGCAAGACAGAGACGAAGAAAATCAACGTGGTGGGCACCGATTCGCAATACGTGGTCGACACCTTCGGACGTCCTCGCAAAGTGCGCATCGATCCGGACAACTGGGTACTCAAGACCACGCCGGACATGCAGGTGCGGGTATCGATCCTGAAGGGCCAGCAGCTGATCGCACAGGGCGACATCAGCGGCGGCCTCGACGAGTTCCACAAGGCGCTCGAAGCCAATCCGCAAAGCTCACTGGCGAGCTACCGCATTGCCGAGGTCTTCTTCAACCAGCACAACTTCCAGTCGGCGGTAAACTCCTACCGCGACTGCCTGCGCGGCGACGGAGACCCGAAGTGGACAGAGGTCTGGAGCCACGTGCAGATCGGCAAGATCTTCGACATCACCGGGCAGCGGGATCGCGCGATCACCGAGTACCGGCAGGCGATCCAGACCAATGACAACACGGCGGGAGCACTGAACGAGGCGCGGCACTATATCCAGGTGGCGTACAAACTGCCGGATACCCCATAGCGGATTTCATTTCGACACCGCATCATGACCTTGGTGCTCGTGCATTCCTGAAAGATGTGCCGCGCTCCTGCGGAAGGTGAGACGCTGCAGACAGCAGCCCTCCCCCTATGAAGATCACGCCAGCCGATATCGCACTTGCGTTCATCGACATGATCAACCTGCACGACATGTCGAATTTCGAGAGCCTCACCACCGAAGACCTTCTGTTCATCGATGCCGAAGGCAACCGCATGCACGGCAGGAAGCCGCTGCAGCGCTGCATGCGCGCCTATTTCACCTGGTTCCCCGACTACTCGATCGAAGTTGAGCAGTCCTTTGCCAGCGGCAATCTCGCCGTCATCACCGGACTGGCCATGGGCACGCATGCGACAGGCGGACGGGCCGACAAGGATCAGCGCTGGCGCACGCCATCTGCGTGGCAGGCGGTAGTGCGTTCGGGCAGAATCTCCGAATGGCGCATCTACGCCGATAATCGCTTTCTCTGGCAGGTTGCCGAGAGCAGGAACAACAGGATGATGTGGGATGGAACGCCCTCGAGCGACGCCTATTCGCTGTTACCGCCCAGGTGAGCCTCCGCAGGAGTCCGCGAGCGGCCTCCCTCGGCAAGCCAGAAGCAGAGCAGGCTGAAGAGCGCAGCTCCTACGGTGAACTTGAGTGCGACAGGCGCGCCTGAAGGCGAGAGAAAGCCTTCGAGCATGCCGGCGATGATCAGCAGCGGCACCACGCCGGAGAGCAGGCGAATTGCCTCCCGCCCGCCCTCGGCCAGCGCGTCGCGGCGGGAGAGCATGCCGGGAAAGATCAGCGCCGCGCCCAGGCGAAGACCGGCTCCGCCGGCGATGAAGATACTGGGCAGCTCCAGCGAGCCATGAGCAGCGACGAAGCTGAAGAGATCGAGCGCCATGTGCGCCTGCGAGCAGGCAGTACTGATGACGCCGAATTGCAGGCCGTTCTGGAAGAGCAGCCAGATGCTGCCAAGCGTGCCGACGATGCCTCCGGCAAAGGCCATGAACGCGACGCCAATGTTGTTGGTGAGGATGGCGCTCGAAGCCTGGGGCTTCATGGAGACAATGGACTGCGTCCACATGCGATGTTGCGCAATGGTCTCGAGCATCTGCGGACCGAGCATGGTACGCATGAACTCCGGACGGACGAGGGTGAGCAGCGTGCCCAGTACCGCTCCGGCCAGGAAGATGAGCGTAGACGCTGCGACCCAGGGAAAGAGCCGGCGGAAGATCCGCGGATAATCGAAAGCCAGAAAGCGGAAGATGGAGCCGAAACCGGATTTACGTCCGGTGTAGATGTGGTTATGAGCACGGCTAAGCAGCCCGTTGAGGTGATCCTCAAGTGCAACCGCGGCGCGGTCGGAGCGCACGGCGGAGAGATCGGAGGCGACCTGGCGATAGAGAAGCCCGAACTCGCGCAGCTCGGCCGGAGGAAGCGTGCGGATGCCGGAGCTCTCCACCTGCCGGGTGATGCTTTCCAGCCGGGACCAGGAGCCCTGCCGCTGTTCGATCCAACGATGTGAGATGAGGCGATCGGAGGTCATGCGTACTCCACCGGGCAGGAAAAAGCTCCGGCAGTTGCGATCAGCATAGCAGTCCCGCTGGTTTTTCGAGACAGCGAGCAGGGAGTTCGGGTAAAACTCGACTGATGGCATTTGCTGACCGCTATTCTGCCGAGTCCGCGCTGAACGCGGATCTGCTGACGATCGATACGCCTGAGCAGGTGGCGCTGCGCTTCCCGGTGGCCGGGGTGGGCAGCCGCTTCCTGGCGCTCTTCACCGATTGCGTGGTGCAGGCCGTGGTGTATCTGATCATCGTGCTGGTATTTGTGCTGCTGGTCTCGGCCGCGCCGAAGACTCCGGCCGGGCAGATGTCGCACAGCGGCGAGAAGTGGCTGATCGCCATCCTGATCCTCATCCATTTCCTGATGTACTGGGGCTACTTCGCGCTCTTCGAAGCATTCTGGAACGGGCAGACTCCAGGCAAGCGTCTGTGCAAACTGCGCGTGATCCAGGATTCGGGCCGGCAGATCACCTTCTTCGAATCGATGACACGGAACCTGATCCGGATTGTCGACATGCTCCCAGGCATGTACCTGGTAGGAGTAGTCGCCATGGTCTCGAACCGCCAGCACAAGCGCCTGGGCGACATGGCGGCAGGAACGCTGGTCGTGCATGAGCGACGCACCGAGGAACCGATATGGGGCGGCACGGGATCGCGCACGCTCACCGCTTCTCTCTTTACGCCTCCCACGGAAACCACCAGCTTCGCTCCACCGGAAGCAGAATTCCCGGCCGACGCCGTGGCGCGGCTCTCATCCGACGACCTGCTGGTGATGGAGCGCTTCTTTGCCCGCATTTTAGATATGGACCTGGAGACACGCGCCGGCATCGCCGACAAGCTGGCACGGCAGATGACGGCAAAGATGGGGATCACGCTCGAGCCGGACGCGAAACCGGAACGGCTGCTCGAAGGACTGGTTCGGCAGATGCGCTCGGTGGGGCGATAAAGCTGCCTCGCTCCAGTCGGAATAACAAGCCGCTTCCCTCGCAAGCTAAGCACTACAAAAGCCTGCGCACCTCGCGGGCTATCTGCGCCTCTTCCTCGCTCCCCACGATGAGAACCTCGATCGGCTCTCCCTCTTCCGAAATCACCTTCGCGGCGTCGCGATTGCGGGCATCGTCAAGTTGCACGCCAAGCCATGCGAGCTTATCTGCGACATTGGCGCGAACTGAAGCGCTGTGCTCACCGATACCGCCGGCAAAGATGAGCTGATCGAGCCCGCCCAGCGAGACGGCAAAGGCCGCGACCGTACGCGCAACGGCGCGGCAGAAGATCTCGATGGCAAGAGCAGCCTCATGGCTTCCCTTTCCCGCAGCCTCGTCCAGCTTGCGCATATCGCTGTCTCCGCCAAGAGCTTTCAGCCCGGAGTCGTGATTCAGCAGCGACTCGAGCGCCTGGTCGTCGAGATGGTGAACACGCATGAGGTACAGCAGCACACCGGGATCGAGATCACCGGTGCGCGTCCCCATGGGAATGCCGCCCGTAGGAGTCATCCCCATGCTCGTGTCGACGGACTTGCCATCGCGCACGGCGCAGAGGCTGGCTCCATTGCCGAGGTGAGCGATCACCGCGCGCGGCTTCAGCGCGCCACCCAGCGTGTGCACGATGGAGGCATACGACAATCCATGGAAGCCGTACCGCCGCACGCCTTCCGTGACGAACGTCTCCGGAAGCGGATAGTGCCATGCCTCTTCCGGCATCGTCTGGTGAAAAGCCGTGTCGAAGCAGGCGAACTGCGGGATGCCTGGATAAACGCTCTGGGCCGCGCGGATCAACTCGATCGAGGTAGGAATATGCAGCGGAGCAAAGTGCACGGCCGCGTCGAGCGTGGCCAGCACCTTGTCGTCAATACGAGCATGGTCGCGGAGCTTCGCACCGCCATGCACCACACGATGTCCCACGGCACCAGGCTTTGGCTCGTGTAGCTGGTTCAGCGTCTCGGTCAAATGCTCGAGAGCCTCACGCTGCGAAGCGTACTTGCGGTCTTCGTGGTGGAGCAGCTTTCCTGCTCCGTCGAATACCTCGAGCTTGCCGCCGTCTTTTCCAATACCCTCGGCCGATCCACGCAGAAGCGGCCTCTCCTCGCCATTTTCAAGCGAGAAGAGACCGAACTTCAGCGTGGAAGAACCACTGTTGATGGCAAGGATAGGGACATCGCTCATGCGTTGTCCCCGCCTGTATCGAGACTGGCGGAGGTGTGCGCCTTCCCGCTCCAGCGCCAGTCACGCACCTCGGGCATATCCTCGCCGTACTGCGAGACGTAGAGTTTGTGGTCTTGCCGCTTGCTATAGAACCACTGCGTGGTCTCCTCGCGCAGATGCGTAAGACTCGGCGTGCGCAGAACCACATCGAGGACCAGGCGGAAGCGGTCAAGGTCGTTGAGCACGCACATATCGAACGGTGTGGTCGTCGTGCCCTCTTCCTTATAGCCGCGCACATGAATGTTGTCGTGATTCGTGCGGCGATAGGTTAACGTGTGCACCAATCGCGGATAGCCATGGTAGGCGAAGATACACGGCTTGTCCTTGGTGAACATGCGATCGAAGTCCTCATCCGGCAGGCCGTGCGGATGCTCGGTATCGGGCTGCAGGCACATCAGGTCAACGACGTTGACGACGCGGATCTTCAGCTCCGGAATTCTCTGGCGCAGGATGCTGACGGCAGCCAGCGTCTCAAGCGTCGGCACATCCCCGGCACAGGCCATTACCACATCCGGCTCGCCGCCGCCGTCATTCGAAGCCCAGTGCCAGATACCCGCACCCACCGTGCAGTGGCGGATCGCATCGTCCATGTTGATCCAAACCGGTGCAGGCTGCTTGCCAGCAATGATCAGGTTCACATAGTTGCGGCTGCGCAGGCAGTGGTCGGCGACAGAGAGCAGCGTGTTCGCATCGGGCGGAAGATAGATGCGCACGATGTCCGACTTCTTGCTGGCCACGTGATCGATGAAGCCCGGGTCCTGGTGGCTGAAGCCGTTATGATCCTGCCGCCAGACGTGCGACGAGAGCAGGTAGTTGAGTGACGCGATGGGCTTGCGCCACGGGATATTGCGTGTGACCTTCAACCACTTCGCGTGCTGATTGAACATCGAGTCGATGATGTGGATGAAGGCCTCATAGCAGGAGAAGAAGCCATGGCGGCCGGTGAGCAGATAGCCCTCAAGCCAACCCTGGCACATATGCTCGCTGAGCACTTCCATCACTCGGCCGGTGGGCGTCAGGTTCTCATCCACGGCTTCGGTTTCGGCGATCCAGCGCTTGCCGCTGACCTGGTAGATATCCTGCAGACGATTCGACGCCGTCTCATCCGGGCCGAAGACGCGGAAATTGCTGTGCGCCAGGTTCGACTGCACCACATCGCGCAGATAGTCGCCGAGCACCTTGGTCGCCTCGACATCCACCGCACCGTTTGAGGGGAACTTCACCTCATAGTCGCAGAAGTCGGGCAGGCGCAGGGGCTGCAGCAGCAGGCCGCCGTTGGCGTGGGGCGTCATGCCCATGCGCAACTCGCCCTTGGGAGCAATGTCGGCGTACTCGGCCTTGAAGGTGCCTTGCGCATCGAAAAGCTCTTCGGGCTTGTAGCTGCGCATCCAGTCTTCGAGCTGCTTCAGGTGCTCGGGCGTGTCGCGCACATCAGCCAGCGGCACCTGATGGGCACGCCACGTACCCTCGACCGGCTTGCCGTCCACAAACTTCGGCCCGGTCCAGCCTTTGGGCGTGCGCATCACGATCATCGGCCATGCCGGGCGGGTAGCGTCGTTCTTCTCGCGAGCATGCTGCTGAATCGCCTTGATCTCGTCGAAGACCACATCCATCAGCGCCGCCATCTGCTGATGCATGATGGCCGGCTCATGCCCGGTGATGAAGTAGGGCTTGTAACCGTAGCCGCGCAGCAGGCTTTCGAGCTCACTCTCCGGAATGCGTGCCAGCACCGTGGGGTTCGCGATCTTGTAGCCGTTCAGGTGCAGAATCGGCAGCACCGCACCGTCGGTGATCGGATTTAGAAACTTGTTCGAGTGCCAGCTGGTCGCCAGCGGCCCGGTCTCGGATTCGCCATCGCCGACAATACAGGCCACCACGAGGTCTGGATTATCGTAGGCCGCGCCGAAGGCATGCACCAGCGAATAGCCAAGCTCGCCGCCCTCGTGGATGGAGCCGGGCGTCTCCGGCGCAACGTGGCTGGGCACGCCATACGGCCAGGAGAACTGGCGGAAGAGCCGCTTGATGCCGTCGCGGTCGCGCTCGATGTTCGGATAAAGCTCAGTGTAGGAGCCTTCAAGATAGGTATTGGCCGTAAGACCGGGACCCCCATGGCCGGGGCCGATGATGTACATCAGCTTCTGCTCGCGCTCGCGAATGATACGGTTCAGATGCACATACAGAAAATTGAGTCCAGGCGTAGTGCCCCAGTGGCCCAGCAGGCGCGGCTTGGTGTCCTCGATGGTGAGCGGACGATCCAGCATAGGATTGTCCTTGAGATAAATCTGGCCGACGGAGAGGTAATTGGCTGCACGCCAGTAGGCGTCCATTTTGCGCAGAAGTTCGGGGGAGAGGGGCTGCTCCTGCAGTCCCGCGGTCAGCGTATCGGTGGAAGCCATCGAAGATCTCCTAAGGGAACTGGACTGATGCTACGCAATGGGCCTTTAAGGCGCTGTGAGCACCGTCACACAATTGAAAATGGGCAAAGCACAGCCTTCGCCAGAATGTGACGTTACCGCCTTCGATTCCAACTGGAAAAAGAAGGATGCGGAGAGGCTCAATTTTTCAGGAAAGATTTACCGAAGACACGGAAACCGGCAGTAGTCCATGCAGCCTGCATGGACCGCCATCAAGAGGAAGGGAGATCAGTGGACGTGGAAGGCTTTGACGGCAATGTCATTCGGCCGCACACCGGCTGGCAGCATGGTAAAGAGCGTGCCGATGCGAATAGAGCCGTTCGAGGCATAGCTCTGGGTCCGGACGACAGAGACATCGCCGGAACGAGTGTCGGCAGCCAGCAACAGGAATCCATCTTCTGAGAAAGCCAGAGCGCCGGGACCGCCGCCGACACGGACCGGAGGCTTGATAAGCCGTCCGTCGTCAATCGAATACACACCGATCGAATCAGCATTGGAGTTGCTGATCCAGAGCAGCGAATTGTCCGCGCTCACAATGGCGTTGGCCGGGTGCGCACCGACGAGGTAGGCGCCGCCGACCTCATTAGTGCCGGTAGCGATCTCAGAGACGGAGTCGCTGTCGAAGTTGGAGACGAAGATCTCGCCTCCGTCAGGCTTCATGGCGAGATGTACCGGGGTCTTACCCACATCGAGGAGGGCGAGCAGCCGGTCGGCATGCTCATCATCGTTCGGGCTGTCTGGCTTCGCCAGTCCAACAGACATGACCTGATGGCCTCCCGAGCAGGCGGCAAAGGCCTTGGAAGAATCGGGCAGGATGACCGCATCCGTAGCCTGCGGACAGCCGGAGAAGACGGCGCGGACGCGCATCTTCACCGGATCGACGACCGAGACGCTGCCGCCATCACGGTTGGTGACAACGAGGGACTTGCCGTCTGGGGAAATCTTCGCCAGCCCGGGAGCTTCTCCAACGCCGACGACGCCAATCTCCCTGCGCGCCTCGAGGTCAATGACCGAGACGGTATTCGAACCGGAGTTGGCGACATAGCCGAACTTGCCATCGCGCGTCACGTCGATGAAAAACGGACGCTTCTGCAGCGGAATGGTCGCAACGACCTGGTTCTTTTCCGCGTTGATGACGCTGAGCGAGCCATTTCCACTGGCCGGCCCCGCATTCACGACATAAACCTCATTGCGAACGGGGCTCGCAGTCACCCCCGTCGGCTCCTGCCCCACCTGCAGTACGCGATCCTGGCGCAGATTGACGAGGTCGAGCACCGAAACGGTATTCGAACCGCCGTTGGTCACGTAGGCATACTGGCGATAGTCCGGCGGGTACTGGGGAAAGTGGTTGCGTGTGCATCCGGCCAGCACAAGCGGGGCCAGCGCGAGAAGGCAAAGGCGGCTCACGCGCGGCCGCCTCGTCAGGTTCTTCATACGATAGCTAGCGGACAGCGGCGGTCTCCGTCACTTCGATGCCGCGCGGAATGTTGCGGCCAACCACGTTGGCGATCTGGCTGCACTCGTCCATAAGCTTTGAGAACTGCTCGGGATAGATCGACTGTGCACCATCGGAAAGCGCCTTATCGGGCGAATGATGCACCTCGACCATGAGTCCATCCGCGCCGACGGCGACCGCAGCGCGAGCCAGTGGCAGGACCTTGTTGCGCTTGCCGGTTCCGTGGCTCGGGTCGACGATGATGGGCAGATGGCTGAGCCGCTGCACCGCAGGCACGATGCTGAGGTCGAGCGTGTTGCGGGTGTGATCGGCGAAGGTGCGGACGCCGCGCTCGCACAGAACAACCTGGTAATTGCCCTCGCTCATGACGTATTCGGCGGCCATGAGGAACTCTTCGAGCGTAGCAGCCAGACCGCGCTTCAGCAGAACAGGCTTCCGCTTGCGGCCGGCAGCCTTCAGCAGCGAGTAGTTCTGCATATTGCGGGCGCCGATCTGAATGACATCGGCGTAGTGATCGACCAGCTCCAGAGCTTCGGTATCGATGGCCTCGGTCACGATGCGCAGTCCATAGCGCTCGCGAACCTCGGCGAGCAGCTTCAGCGCTTCTTCACCCAATCCTTGAAAGGCGTACGGCGAAGTGCGTGGTTTGAAAGCACCTCCGCGAAAGAACTGGGCGCCGGCCTTAGAAATCTGCTCGGCCGCGGCGAAGACCTGTTCGCGCGACTCGACCGAGCAGGGCCCGGCGATCACCGCCAGGTCGCGACCGCCTATGGTCGCGTTCGTCCCCGGAAAGGTGATGACGGTGTTGTCCGCTTTGACATCGCGGCTGACCAGCTTGTAGGGCTTCGAAACGGCGATGACTTCGGCAACGCCGGCAAGCTCTTCGAGGCTGCCTGCCTCTACCTGCCCCTTGTTACCGGTGATGCCGATGGCGGTGCGCTGAGCGCCCGGCAGAGGATGCGCCCGGAATCCGAGGCGGGTGATCTGATCGCAGACCGCCTGAATCTCCTCGGGCGTGGCCTGCGCCTTCATGACAACTAACATCGAGTGCCTGACCTTTCCGTCCTGCTTATAACCGAACCCTCAGTGTAGCCGGAGGCTGCGGGGGCGGGCAATTGGCAGCCGTCAGCGCGCAGGCGTCTCCTCGTAAATCACCCTCCCGCCTCGGATCGCTGTATGAACGCGTGCCAGGTTGGCAACGTCGGTGGCTGGGTCACCGTCGAGGACGACGAGATCGGCAACACTTCCCGGCTCGATGCGGCCTTTTTGCGGCTGATGGAAGTAGTCGCTGGGCGCGGTGGTGAGCGAGGCGAGAATCTCACGCCAACCGAGCGCGCGGCCCATGAACTGATACTCCTGCGTGGTGTCGTAGACCGACTGAAAACCCACATCGGTGCCGAAAAGCACCGTTCCCCCAGCTGCAGCCCAGCTCTTCAGCTCGGATACTCCGGAATCGACCAGATGCGCGGAGACCGCAGGATTATGGACGACCGTCGTCCACAGGGTAAGCGTGGGAATCAGCGCCGAATGCTGCTGCTTCATTCGCGCCAGCTCCGCCGGGGTAAAGCCGTTCTCGGTGGGGATGGTGTGGGCAAGGATATCGACGCCGGCAGCCAGGGCATTGTCCACACCCGCGTAGTTCTGCGGATGCGCAAAGACCGGCTTGTGCTGCGCGTGGGCCACGTCGACGGCTGCCGCCGCGATCGGCTCCGGCATATTAATGACCGGCGCATCCCCCATAAAGGCGCCGGTAAAGAGCTTGATGCCGTCGAGCGGGATGTGAAGATAGCGCTCGGCCATCTCCCGGGCCTGATCCGGGGTAGCCGCCTCGGGAAGCTGGAGACTGGCAGGGAGGTACACAGGATGACCGTGGAGCGGAAAGATGTCCCCGGCCATGAGAATCTGCGGCCCGGGAATCTCGCCCGATTCAATGCGGCTGCGCAAGGCAAGCGTGTTCTCCGGGACAGAGCCGAGGTCCCAGACCGTGGTGAATCCCCAGCGTGTGAGCATCTGCTGCAGGTGCCCTTCCAGCTGAGCGACCGGAGCATGGGCAGCATCGTCCCAGCCAGTCTCGAAGTGGACGTGGCTGTTCCAGAAGCCGGCAACAATGATCTTCCCCGAGCAATCGAGGACACGAACACCAGAGGGAACAGTAAGGGCCGAAGCAGAACTGACGGCAGCGATATGGCCGTCATGGATGAGGACCACGGCGTTATCGATCGGAGCGGCCTGCGGATTCGCATAGACCCGCGCGCCGCGGAGGGCGAGGTCTGGAACTGGAAGCTGTGCCGAAGCCTGGGCCCAGGTTTGGACTGCAAACAGGCAGACTGCTGAAAGCACAATACCTTGCAGACGATTGATCTTCATGCACACTCCTGCCCCAAACCCATTCCAGGACCGTACCCGACTATACGCAATCCAGGCATCCACTGTTCCTTAATGGCCGGATTCGAAGCCCGACCCGGCAACTCCTTTGCCGTGAGACACCGGAGAGATATAGGATGACCTGAAGGAGTTCACAGAGCCGGGAGCGTTTCCCACTTCTGTTGAATTTCTGCAACTATCTCGCATGGCAACGATCCAAACACAAGGCACGGAAGAGATTCACCCGGACGTTCTGCTGGTCGAACAGGCGCGAGCGGGGGATGTGCATGCATTCGAGAAACTGGTGCGTCAGTACGACCGCCAGGTCTTCCGGATCGCGCAGCACATCACTCAAAATCGCGAAGACGCAGAGGACGTGGTCCAGGATGCGTTTCTGAAGGCCTACGAGAAGCTGGACCAGTTCCAGGGCAACTCGAAGTTTTACACCTGGCTGGTGCGTATCGCCGTCAACGAGTCGCTGATGCGGCTCCGGAAGCGGCGGACCGGCAAAATGGTCTCGATCGACGAGGATGTGGAGACGGATGAAGGCTCCATGCCCCGCGACCTGGCCGATTGGAGCCCGGACCCGGAGGCCCAGTATGGGCAGTCGGAGATGGCGGAGATTCTGCGCAAGACGATCCAGGGACTGCCCCCGGGGTTCCGCGTCGTCTTTGTGCTGCGCGATGTGGATGGGCTTTCGACCGAGGAAACGGCCGAGACCCTGGGTTTAAGTATTCCGGCGGTGAAGTCTCGCCTGCTGCGGGCGCGACTCCAGTTGCGGGAGCGGCTTAGCCGCTACTTCCGCAAAAACGGTAAGGATGGTGCAAAGTGACGTGCTCCGAGTTTCTGGCTCAGCTCGATGACCTGATCGACAACCAAGTGTCGGTGGAGATGCGCGCCGACCTGGAAGAGCACTTGCGCGGCTGCGAACACTGCGAAGTGACCCTCAGCACGACGCGCAAGACCATCGAGGTCTATCGAAAGCACGAAATCTACGAGCTGCCCAACGCCATGCGCGAGCGGCTGCAGCAGGCCATCCTTGCTAAATGCAAGAAGTGCTGATTTTGCGCATTAACCATGGTGCGCAAAATCAACAATAATTGCAGTAATCCAGATTGGAAATCCTAGAAACCACATGCGTGAGTGCTTCCATTGCCTGCGCACTGAAATTACGATCACCCAGATCAGGTTCGTAAGCAAAAACAAGGCTAAAACTGGAGCAATCGCTGCAAACCAAACGAACGGTTCTCCTGTCACAGCGTGAATTCCCGCGTCACGCTCTGCCGGAATTACCCATCCATGAGAAGCAGCGACCAGATATACGACTGCTCCCAATATGTTCCAGAAGAGCATTGATACATTCCACATGCGGACAGACATCCGTGCCTCGCTTACCGGGATAATCTTTTCGTACTGACCATAGTGCATCGTCTCAAAACCGCTTAGAACACCATCTATCGCAGTATGAGATACAAAAGGCTGGCATCCCGAGATGCCAGCCCTTTGCTTTATTTCAAACCATGAGAGACGCGCCAAAGGCGCAGATGCCCGTGACAGCCAGCTACCAGCGGCCTTCCATCTGTTTGAAAATGCGCTCGTTCTGCTCTTTCGCGATCTGCGGCTGGTAAGGTTTTTTCTTGATCGCACCGTTGACCCGCTGCATCGCCGACCAGGCTGCGCCCTTGACAGCATCCTTGAAGGCGCTCTGCCCCGGAGGCGTCGGTTTCAGGCCGCGCTGGCGCAGCATGTGGTTCGCCTTGTAAATATTGCCCCACAGCCGGTCGTGGAAGACAAAGTTGATGTTCATCGAGATGGAAACATCGTTGCCGTTCTTGAGCCAGTGACCGGTGTTAACCGGGATATGCGTGCCGGTGCCCGGCTTCATCATGAAGACCATGGACTGGTCCTCAAGCTCGGGCTTGTAAACACCCGCCTGGTTGTCGACCGCCCAGAAGCGCTCCAGCTCCTCATCCGGCACGGCTGCCTTGTTCGAGCGTGGGAAGAAGTGGATCTCCTTGTCGCCGCGGATCTGAAGCAGCCACGCACACTCGCGGTCCACGTGATAGGGCGTCGAACGGCCCGGTGAGGTGATAAAGATGATTGACTCAAACCACTTGATCTTGTTTTTCACCTGACGGCCGGCAAGCTGCAGCACATCGGCGATGCCGTCCTCAAGAATCTTCTGATACGCCGGATTGCGCTCCACATGGTTGAGCATGATCCAGCCGTTGGCCTTCTCGATCTGCTCGATCGTCTCACGCACCTCACGGACTGGCTTCGAGGTTTCGAGGGCTTTGTCCGCGTGGCTGGGATTGCCGATGAGGCAATAGGCATCACCATGGGGACGGTGCGGGTCGTTGCGCGAAGTGATCTCGTTCGCCAGCTCGACCAGGCGGGAAAGTTCAAAGAGCGGATGCCCGCTGAAGCGATGCGCCACCTCGAATGGCAAACGATTGAAGTTCTCGCGGAAGATGCGCTCATCGCAGGAGACAAGCGGCGCGCTGCCGGAAGAAACAGCAGGCTGGGAAACGGGGAGATTGCCGTTGGCAATGGAGCTGGTAGCCATGTGGGTACGATGCCTCGCCAGGTTCATAGGCCGGCTGCGGACAGGGGGAGACACTTAAGCCGGAAGCTGTGATTTCAGCATACGGCGATTTCGCCCTGCTCCCAAGCAGAAAGTAGTAATACAAATTGTTGCCAGGTAACGACTTAGACAGTTACGAAAGCAGCACGGAAGATGCGTCCGACAGCTCGTTACTGCTGGTTGGGGCTTGAAGGAGTAGTACCAGTGGTGCTGCCTGTGCCGGAACCAGTGCTGCTGCCGGAGGTAGAACCCGTGCTGGAACCGGAACTGCTGTCCGAGCCGCTGGTCGTGCTGCCGGTGTCGTCGCGGCGGTGGAGCGTGGGGCGCTCGTCATCGGTACTGGAGTTCGGATCGTTGGTGCTGACTTTACGAAGCGTTGGCTTCTGTCCATTCTTGCCGTTGGTGAGACGGCGCTTGTTCTCGATGCGGGCCAGCCGCGCCTTCACGTCATCGAATTCCGAGGTCGTGACCATGTATTCATCCCGCGCGGGCAGGATGGTGGCAATCTCTTCCTGCGAGTGTGCGATGCGATCCGGGGTCTGCGGATGGTCGGAGAAGAGTTTCGCCACGGCTCCGGGCTTATGCTTCTCGAGGTCCTGAATCTTCTCGAAGAAGGTGATGAAGGCCTGCGGATCATAACCGGCGCGGTACATGTACTGGATGCCGAGGTAGTCGGCCTGGGCCTCGAACTCACGGGAGAATTCAATAAACGTAATCGGAATGGCGACGTTCGCGGCTTCATAGATGCCATAGCCGGTCCAGCCGCCGATCATGATGAGCGGGATAGTGCCGATCTGCGCATAATTGGCGCGGGTCATCTCACGGGCGGCGTGGTGCGCGCAGACGTGGGCGATCTCATGAGCCATGACACCGGCCAGCTCGGCCTCTTCGTCAGCCGCAAGGATAAGACCGGAGTTGACGTAGAAGAAACCGCCGGGCAGCGCAAAGGCGTTGATCTCGTCGGTATCGATGACCTTGATGGTGAAGGGTACCTTGCAGTCGGAGTTCTTCACGATGTTCTGGCCGATGCGGTTGACGTACTCCGTGACAACCGGATCGGTGATGAACTTCGTGCTCTTCTCGAGCTCCATGGCATAGGACTTGCCCATCTTGATTTCGGACTCGGTGGAGTACCAGTTACCCATGCCGCGGCCGCCGATGTTGCGCGTACCTACCGCGTTCACATCTTCGATAGTTCCCTTCTTGACGCCCGGCATGGTGCCGTCGGGATTAGCCTGGCGCATGGGGACCACATCCCCGCTTGAGGGCACATTCTTGCTGTTGCTGTCGGATTTCGCCGTAGAGGTCGAGCTGCCATCCGGAGTCACAGGCGTGGAATCGGATGGGGCCTTCGATGGCGCATCGACCGGCGTGTTCTTGATGGGAGCGTTCTGAACCTGAGGGGACTGCTGCTGCGTGCTCTGGCCGGAGTTATTGGAAGAGCTGGAGCCAGTGGTCTGGGAACTGCTGCCGGATTGCGCGTTGCCCGACTGGGACGTACCTGACGAAGAGGTGCCAGACGGGGATGTGCTCTGCGTACCTGAGGTGCCACTCTGTGCCGAGGTCTGCCGGGCATAGACGCAGGCGGGCGCGGCGAAGGCCAAAGAGGCCAACACCAGCGACGCAGGCAGGCGATGGGAAAGAGGCAGGTAGCGCATGGACGGCTCCCGGAGAGGGACAAGTCCCGCTCCTATAGACGTAGTATGCGCCCAAGAGTTGCAGGTGTCACTCCGCAGCTCTCAGATGATTTTGGGTGACTGAAATCTCCCAGGTGCCCGCGACAGAGCGCTCAGCCTGCAGTGCTCTGGAAATACTCGCGGTACCACTCGACCGTCTCACGAATAGCCTCAGGCATTGCGTACTTCGGCTCCCAGCCGAGCAGCTTGCGCGCCTTCGAGGCATCGAGGTGCTGCTCGCGGATCTCCGCGCTGGCGATGTTCTGGATCACCGGCTTGAGGTCGGTGCGGCCCATGATACCAAGCGTCGTTTCGACGATTTCGAGCACGGTCAGGTGCTCGCCGAGCGAGAAGTTGAAGGCTTCGCCAGCCAGCGCCGGGTTTTCGGTGAGCTTTTCGCCCAGCAGCAGATAGGACTCCGCCGCATCCTTCACATAGAGAAAATCGCGGACGTAGTGGCCATCGCTGCGGATGAGGAACGGCTCGTTCTCCAGCGTGGCCTTGATGACGCCGGGAAAGGTGCGGCTCCAGTGCAGATCGCCTCCGCCGAAGAGATTGCCGCAGCGGGCGACTACGGCGCGCAGACCGTAGGTCGCGGCATACATTTGCGTGATGAGATCGGCGCAGGACTTCGAGACATCGTAGGGATAGCGTCCCTGCAGGGGATGAGTTTCGAGGTAGGGCAGATTCTCGCTCGATCCGTAGGCTTTATCTGAAGACGCAACGAGGATATTCGGCGGCGCGTCGGCCGGTGCGGAGATGCGGCAGGCCTCAAGCAGGTTCCAGGTGCCTTCGACGTTCGCGCGCAGCGTGCCCATGGGATCGCGCTTGGCTACGCCGACCAGCGGCTGCGCGGCCAGGTGAAAGACGGTATGCGGCGCATACTCGGCAATGGCGCGCTGCATGGTGGCAAAGGATTCCAGCTCGCCCGCGACCACATCCACGCGTTCCAGCATGCCTTCGCGGGCGAAGATGCTCTTCGGCGCCGGATCGCGCAGCAGCACGGTAACCTCGGCTTCCTGCTCCAGCAGCGCCTTGACCAGCCAGCCTCCCAGCAGCCCCGTGGCACCGGTTACGAACGCGCGCTTGCCCTTCCAGAATCCCGCCAAACGAACCTCTCCAACACACCTGAAAATCCGGCGAAACGCCATGGCACAAAGAACGGCGAAACGCATGGTACTAAGATGTCTATTAGATCATTTTCAAAAGAAATGTGCGGCTGCCCACGACCTGCCGCGGAGACGTTGTCCTTGAACGCATCGCAGAAAGCAGTACCCGGCGACCTTTCCGTAGTCATCCTGTGCGGAGGCAAAGGCTCGCGCATCTATCCGTTCTCCGAATATTTCCCCAAGCCAATGATGCCCATTCACGGCCGCCCGGTGCTGGTGCACCTGATGCACGTGTACGCGGCGCAAGGCGTGCGCCATTTTGTGCTGGCCGCGGGGCACCGCAAAGAGATGCTCTACGACTACTTCGACGGCCGCTTTCCGGAGTGGAAGATCGACATTGTCGACACCGGGCTCGAGGCCGATACCGGCGAGCGCATCCGCTCCTGCTTCGACCGCGTGGGAGATAAATTCTTCGCCACCTACGGCGACGGCCTGGGCAACGTCGACCTCCATGCCTTGCTGCGCTTCCACGAAGAAAAGGGCGGCCTCGCCACCGTAACCTCTGTCCCGCTGCGCTCGCAGTACGGCACCGTGCACTTCAACGCCGGGCAGCAGGTCGACCGCTTCGCCGAGAAACCTGTGATTCACGATTACTGGATCAACGCCGGCTTCTTCGTCTTCGAAAAGGCCGCAGCAGAGTTCTGGCAGGGCACAAACCTCGAGTCCGACGTCCTGCCTCGTCTTGCCGCCGAGCGGCAGCTCTATACCTACCTGCACCACGGCTTCTGGAAGTCGATGGATACCAGCAAGGACCAGCAGGAACTGGAGCGGCTGGTAGGCGAAGGCATGGCTCCCTGGATTGCGCCGGCGGCAAATTAGCGGACTGCAGCTTAGTAGAGATTTCTCTCGTCTAATGGCTGGGCCGGGAAGTACATACGCGGCCCTCCAGAAATCGTCTATGACCGCGCTGAAAGCCGCCGCCTGCTCCCTTGCCCTGCTCATGGCCACTCCCCTGCCCTTTGCGCAGGAGGCCAAGCACGCTACCCCTGCCACGAACACCTCCCCGGACAATGCTCCGGCGACAACGCTGCATGTCGATGTGAAAGTGGTGACCATGGCCGTCACCGTGCGCGACAAGCACGGCAAGATCGTCCCCAATCTCACCAAGGACGACTTCACGCTGCAGGATGACAACCATCCGCAGACCATCAAGTACTTCAACATCGACCCCAATCTGCCGCTGACCCTGGGCCTGCTCGTGGATACCAGCGGAAGCCTGCGCGACGCCATCGGCGACGAGCGCACAGCCAGTCAGAAATTCCTCGACCAGATGCTGTCGCAGAGCAAGGATCGCGCCTTTCTCGTCGAGTTCAATCGCGAGGTCGACCTGCTGGCCGATCCCACCTCGAACAAGCAGACGCTGGAGCGCGCGCTCGACCATCTCGACTCGCCGCAGTTCAACCCCTCGAATGGCGATCCCTCCGGAGGCAGCGACCCGGACCAGAACAGCGGTGACAACAACAACCATGGGCGGCGGATGAACGGCGGCGGCACCATGCTCTACGACGCCATCTATCTTGCCTCGGACGAGTTGATGAGCAAAGAGAAGGGCCGCAAGGCGCTTATCGTGCTGACAGACGGCGAGGATCGCGGCAGCAAGGAAACGCTGCACACCGCGATCGAGGCCGCGCAGCGAGCCGACACCGTGGTCTACGCGATGTACTTCAAAAGCGAGCAGCACAATAACAACAACGGCGGCGGATTCCCCGGAGGACATCGCGGCGGCGGCATGGGCTGGCCAGGCAGCGTCGGTGGATGGCCAGGCAGCGGCGGCGGAGGTTATCCCGGCGGGGGTGGAGGCGGCCAGCGGCAGGAGAAGTCGTCGGTAGACGGCAAGAAAGTTCTCGAGCAGATCTGCGCCGAAACCGGTGGCCGCATGTTCGAAGTGAAAAAGAAAGAAAACTTCGACGATATCTACTCACAGATTGCCGAAGAGCTTCGCAGCCAGTACATCCTCGGCTACACGCCGGACAAGAGCGTAGCTGGCGGCGGCTATCACCGCATCACGCTCGAACCAAAGAAGAAGGATCAGATCGTACAGACGCGGCAGGGGTACTACGCGCAGGAGTAAGGCGTATCGACACAAACGGTGCATGTTGTATCGGCACAGAGCAAAAGGCCGATACATAGAGAGCAAAACTGCTGTCATCCCGACCGAAGGCGATTCGCCCTGCGCGCAGCAGCGTGGTGTATGCTCGAACCGAGTCATGCGCCGCGCTGTTGCCATTCCGATGCTGTTGCTCCTGATGTTCCCCATCTTTGCGGGGTTCTTCGGTGAAGCAGCTGCGGAGGCCAACCTCCCAGCCTGCTGCCGCAGAGCTGGCAAACACCACTGCGCAATGATGGCCGGGATGGTGAATCCCGAAAATGCGCAGCGTGGCTTCGGCATCATCAGCGAGAAGTGCCCCTATATGCCGGCGGCGCTTTCGATCATCGTACTTCCTTCCTTCCAGCCTTCGACCGCAGCAGCCATCTATGCCGGCGTGCAGCAGCATGCTTCGATCACACCGCAGACCGAAGCGCAACAGCGCATCTCCTACGATCGCGCGCGGCAGAAGCGCGGACCTCCCTCGCTCAGCTAACCCCTCCTGTCTTTCAGAGTGTTATCGGCTCACAGGCGTGTTTCCCCGTGCCTGCGTGCGGATGCGCATCCTCTCTGATTTGTAACAGTCATGGATATATGAGAGCCGTGAGTTTTTCACGGCGGAGGCCCGCTCTTGCTACAACGATTTCTCAGCCGTCTCTTGCTACAGCCGCAACGATCCGTTCATCGATCTCTATTTTTTCTGCCCGCTCCTCGCTTGCTCTTTGTCTTATCTGCTCTTCTATTACCATTTTTTCTCCCCGCGCTCCCGGCACGGGCCTCTGTCTTCGGACAGATTCAGGGCGTAGTGCATGATCCCGCGCACCGTCCCATCGCCGGTGCGCGCGTGCAGGTGCACGCAGCCTATTCCGATCTGAAATTCGCTGTTGTCTCCGGTAACGACGGCGCATTCCGTATTCCCTCGGTCCCCATCGGGACATACACCGTAACCGTATCCAGCTCCGGCTTTGCAGATTTCGCCGAAACCGTGAACGTCACAGCCGATTCTGCGGAAATTCTTCACTGCCAGCTGGCGCTCGGAACCGTAACGCAGACCACGACGCTGCATGAAGAGACGCAGTCAATCCATGCGGACTCCTTTACCCCGACAACGATGATCAATCGCACGGACATTGCCAGCACCCCAGGCGCCGACCGCACCAACAGCATGGCAATGATCACCGACTACGTGCCGGGTGCCTACATGACTCACGACATGTTGCACATGCGCGGTGGCCACGAGCTCAGCTGGATGATCGATGGAGTAAACATTCCGAATACGAACATTGCCAGCAACATTGCGCCGCAGATCGATCCGAAGGACATCGACACGATTGAAGTGGAGCGCGGCAGCTACGGCGCAGGCGTCGGCGACCGCACCTATGGTGTCTTCAACGTGGAACCGCGATCGGGCTTTGAGCGCGACCGCGAGGGCGAACTGGTGATGACGCTGGGAAACTTCTACCAGACCAACAACCAGATCAGCTTCGGCGATCACACCGAGCGCTTTGCCTGGTTCACCAGTCTGAACGGCAACCGTTCGGACTACGGATTGCAGCCTGCGACTGAAAAGCCGGTGCATGACGCCGAAAACGGCTACGGCGGCTTTGCGTCGCTGATCTACAATCACGATCCGGCGAACCAGCTGCGCCTCATCAATCAGCTGCGCACCGACTACTACCAGATCCCCTACGATCCCAATCCGAATGACTGGCAGAACCAGCTCTACGACTCGAGCGGGCTGCGCGACGGCGAGCACGAAACCGACGGCTACACCGCCTTCACCTGGGTTCATACGTGGAGTCCGACAACGCTGGCGCAGGTCTCGCCCTTCTACCACTACAATGATGCCGATTATGATCCGAGCGCGAACGATCTGCCGACTGCAACAAAGGTAGATGAGACAGGAAACTATGCCGGACTACAGGCTTCGGCCAGCACCGTGATCGCCAGAAACACGATCACAGGCGGGGTATACGGCTATGCGCAGCACGAGAACGATCTCTTTGCGACCACCTTCAACGACGGCAGCTATGCGAATTTCTCGCAGAGTCAGAGCGTACTCGCAGGCGTCGAGGAAGCCTTTCTCGAAGATCACTACAAACCAACCTCATGGCTCACGCTGATCGGCGGAGAACGGCAGACGCACTTTCAGGGCACGATCAGCGAAAATGCGATCTATCCGCGCATCGGCGCAGCCGTGCTGATCCCGAAGCTGAACTGGGTGCTGCGCGGCTTTTACGGACACTACTACCAGCCGCCGCCGCTCACCAGCATCACCGGCCCGGCACTGGCTTATGCCAACTCGACCAACACCAGCTTCACTCCGCTGCGCGGCGAGCGCGATGAAGAGCATCAGTTCGGCCTGCAGATTCCCTTCAGGGGCTGGCTGCTGGACGCAGACACCTTCCAGACGCGGGCCAACAACTTCCTCGACCACAGCAACATCGGCGAATCGAGCATCTTCATCCCGGTAACGGTGCAGGGCGCGCTGATTCAGGGATGGGAGCTCACACTGCGCTCGCCCGAGCTCTGGCATTATGGGCAGTTTCATCTCGCCTACTCGAACCAGATCGCGCAGCAGATCGGACCGATCACCGGCGGACTCATCTGCTACAACCCGGACGATCCTTCGGCCTGCGCCGTGGCTCCCGGATACAGCGCGCTCGACCACGACCAGCGCAACACGCTCAACGTGGGCTTCAACGGCAAGCTGCCGCACCAGATCACCGGAGCCTTCAACGTGTATTACGGCTCGGGATTTTCGAACGGCTACACCGATCCTCCATCACCATATTCAGGGAACTACCTGCCCGCTCACACCACGGCGGATATAGCACTCGGCAAAACCTTCGCCGAAAAGTACAGCCTTTCGGTGAACCTGTTAAATATCGCCAATACGCGGGTGCTGCTGGATAACAGCCTGACCTTCGGCGGCTTCCACTACAACGATCCCCGGCAGATCTACGGGGAATTCCGCTACCACTTCCACTTTTAGGGGATGACAGACCCACCACCCGCCCTTTCGGAGAAGAGAAATGGGCGGGTGCGCGGAGTTACACTTGGGAACGTCTTTCCCATGATGCCGACTCCCCGTTCGTCCTGGCCCCGGAGGGCCGCTTTTCTTTTTTTAATGGGAGCGCTCGCCCCGCTGGTGAGCTGCCACTCCTCTCCTATGCGTGTGGCCGTTATCCCACAGACAACCGCTCTTACCATCTGGGAAGCGGAGCATGCCGGCACAGAGTTTGCTGCACGCCATCACGGCTTCCAGGTGTACTGGAATGCGCCGACGAGCGAAGACGATATTCAGCAGCAGGCTGCGCTGATCGACCGTGTCGTCGAAGAAAAATATCCGGCAATGATTCTTGCGCCTGACCAGGCCATCGCGCTGATGGCCCCGGTGCAGCGTGCCATCCACAAGGGCGTGCGCACCGTGATCGTGGCTTCGCCGCTCGATCTGCCGCCCGGGCCGAATCTCACCTATATCGTGAACGACGACCTGACGAGTGGACGCATGGCCGCGATGCGCATGGGACAGATTCTCGGCGGCCATGGAAGAATCGCGATTCTGGGGATACCACCGGAATCGCTGAGCACCCTTGCCATGGTGCACTCCTTTGAAACAACGCTCGAACACGACTTCCCCGGAGTTGTCATCGCCGAACGGCGATTTGGAACGCACAACCAGACAGAGGCTCAACAGCGGGCTGACGATGTGCTGCATGACGACCCGCACCTGGACGGCATCTTCGCAGTCTCCTCCGCAGCCGCGGGAGGCGCTTATGTAGCGCTGAGAGCCCAGGGACAGGTTGGCAAGGTAAAGGTAATCGGCTATGAACAGAGCGTAGAGCTGGCCAACCTGGTGCGGCAGGGGGCTATCGACTCGCTGGTGGCTATCAATACCTATGAGATGGGCTATCGGGCCATGGAATCTCTGGCCGCGCCGCGAGGCAGCACACCGCCCTACATCTACCTGGAGCCGACCCTGCTGACCGCAGAGAATCTCGACTCGTACGAATCCCGGGCGCTGATCAATGTCGATTGGAGCCGCGAGCCATGACCACAGCCCTCACAGCTGGAATCCAGCGGAAACGGCGTGGACTCGCTGTTGGAATTGTCTGCGGCCTGCTGCTGCTCAGCGCCGGAGCAGCACTCCTCCTGCACAGCCGCTCGATTGGGCTGCCGTATCACGACACCTTCGCCTCCGGACAAATGGATGGCTGGACAGCCTACGGCGGAAGCTGGCACACCGCAGAGGGCGGAGTACGAAACGACTCGGAAGAACGCGGGGCAAAACTCGTCACCGGTTCGAATCGCTGGCGCTCCTACGTGGTGGAAGCCGACATCCAGCTGATCGGTGGAGGCGATACGGGCCTGATCGCACGTGTCAGCGATACCGAACGCGGTGTGGATGCCTACAGCGGCTACTATGCGGGCCTGCGCACGCTCGACAACACGCTCGTGCTCGGACGCGCTAACCATGGCTGGACTGAATTCCCTCCGCAGCATTTTCCCGGAGGCATCGTGCCAGGACGCTGGTATCACCTGCGCCTGTCTGTGCAGGGCTGCACCATCACAGCCGACGCCCGGGGCATCGACGCACCCGGAGCCACGCAGATCCGCGCGGAAGATCCCCACTGCCTGACCGCGGGCAAAGTCGGACTGCGCTCCGTGGCCGCAGGTGGTATGTGGAAAAATGTGCGGATCACGGAACTGCCGGAGAACGCCGGCCCTCCAGCGCCGACGCCGCACATGATGGTCTATCCCACCAGCCAGGGCTCGATGCCTTCTTCGACCAATGAAGTGCCCCCATCGCTGATAAGTGAATCGACGCCTGCGCATCAGGCCGTTTCGATTCGCAGTCTTCGCATGCTTTCCACGAGCCGGCCTGAGCATGTCACGATACACGGCGTGGTCACCAGCACGACCCCCAGTCTGTACGTCCAGGACCGTAGCGGAGGTGCGCTGGTACAGCTGGACCGCCCGACGATTCTGCGCCTGGGCGACGAAGTGGAAGTAGAGGGCGAAGCTCACCCGCAAGGGCTTATAGTGCTGATCACCCGGGCTATGGCAAGCCGCATCGGAGGCACGTCTCCGCTGCCACCCTCCTCTGTCACTGCGGATCAGGCGGCAACCGGCATGTATTCCGACATGTACCTTGAGGTGCAGGGACAGTTCGACAGTATCGAGCCTTATGGGACGCAGGGCAGCCTGATCAGCATGCATGATGGGATGCAGACCTTTCGCGCCATCGCCGATACACCCGAGGCCACAGCGCGCTTCCGCAGCCTGGACAGGCACAGCACGATCCGCATTCGAGGCATCTGCGTCCTTGGCTCGGAATACACGAATGATATGGTGCCGTTCGCACTCCTTGTAAGCTCGCCCGAGGATGTAAAGATCATCGACGGTCCCCCCTGGTGGAGTCCGGAACACCTGATCCTGATGGCCATCGTCATGCTGGCCCTGGGATTCGTCGTGCAGATGCTGCTCAGCCGTGCCGAGAAATGGCGCCTGCATGCGGTGATCCGCGAGCGCGAGCGGCTGGCAAACGAGCTGCACGATACCCTGGCCCAGAGTTTCGCCGGAATCGGCTTCCAGTTGCGCGCGATCCGCAACAGGCTGGCAAAAAAGGATGTGGAAATCGATGTACCGTATCTGCTCGAAGACCTGAAGATCGCCACCGATCTCGTTCGTCACAGCCATGACGAGGCCCGGCGCAGCATCACTACGCTGCGGCCCGAAGCCATCGAGTCCAGAGGGCTGGTCGCAGCGCTTGAAATGACAGCCCGGCGCATCGTAGCCCGCGGCCAGATCGCGATCGATATCCGCGTGCGCGGCGAAGCACGCCCACTTCCCCTCCACATGCTCGATTCCCTCTTCCGTATCGGGCAGGAGGCCATCTCGAATGCCATCCAGCATGGACATCCCACGCGGATTCATATTGAGGTGGAATATGGAGAGCGCTCCATTATTCTGGTAGTGGAAGACAATGGCATCGGGTTTGTGCCGCGAGCAGACTCCGGCGGCTTTGGGCTCTCCGGAATGCGGCGCCGGGCAGAATTGATCCGCGGCACCCTCGAAGTCCGAAGCGACCCTGGCGGCGGCAGCCAAATTCGGGTAGAAGTACCAAATCCAGAACGCCAGCCATGGTTTCTACGTCTGACATATAGAAAACGCAAAAGTCAGGAGAACATCACAGATGTCTAGCACCTCGGAAACGCTTACTGCATCCCGGATCCGGATTTTAATTGCAGACGATCACCCTGTTGTCCGCGCCGGTCTGGCCAGCATGCTGGCAACCTATCCCGATATGGAAGTCGTGGGCAGCGCGGCAGACGGAGAACAGGCCGTGGCTGTACTGACTGGTGGCAATCCCGCCGTCGATGTCGTCATGCTGGACCTCCGCATGCCGAAGAAAAACGGTATCGAGACACTCAAGGCACTTCGGCAGACAGGCAGTCAGGCGCGGGTGGTGGTCATCACCAGCTATGAGAGCGATGAGGACATCTACCAGGCAGTAAAGGCCGGCGCCCAGGGATACGTTCTGAAGGCCTCGTCTGATGAGGAGATCATCGACGCTATCCGCCAGGTCCATGCCGGAGAACGTTATCTGCCACAGCACATTACGACGCGTCTGGCTGAGCGCATGCCCCGCGCCAACCTCGATCTGCGCCAGATGGAGATCCTCGACCTGATCGCGCAGGGCATGACCGGTCCGGAAATCTCCGAACGCATGACGATCGATGACCGCGAGATCTGGCATCAGCTCAACACCATCATCGAGGCGCTGGAAAAGTCGGAAGACAGCAACGAAGACTATACGCCGGGCAGCGCACGCCAGCGGATTACCATTGCCGACGTGGCGCGCAAGGCCGGAGTTTCGATGTCCACGGTTTCGCGTGTGCTCCATAACAAGGGCAAACACACGGACGAAACCCGCCGCGCCGTCATGAAGGTAGTCAAGGAATATGACTTCCAGCTCAATGGCACAGCTGCATCGCTGGCGATGATGCGCGGCGGCTCACAGCACGCATAAAGCCCATTCTATTGCGCCGAGGCCAGCAGCTCGCTCGTCATCATCTCCGCGCTGCTGGCCAGGTCAAGCTCTCCGAGCAGGGCCTGGAAGCGTGGCTGCTCGCGAATCGGATCGAAGAGCGGAAAGACCCGGGCATAGGCAAGAAACGCCTCGCGCGTCTTGTACGCCGTCTCCAGATGCTCCATCGCCGCTTCATATTCGCCGAGCGCAATGAGGATCATGGCCGGCGGCACTGCGGAAACAAAGCGCTTTGTCGCCATATTCTGCAACTGGGCAAGCACGGCACGAGCCTCGTCCGTTCTTCCCCCGGTAGCCAGCGCCGCGCCATGGAAGCCAATAACAATAGGGTTATGACCTGAGACAGTCACGCTGTGCTCCAGGCACGGCATGGCCTCGGCGTGGCGGCGTAGAGCCAGTAGCGCCAGCCCCCGGCAGGCATGAGCTTCCGGATAATCCGGATCGACGGCAAAAACCTTTTCGCATTGCTCGAGCGCCAGGTGGTGATTGCCCTGGTAGTAGTGAACCCAGGCAATGCCTGAAGAGATAGGCGAAGAAAGCGGATCGAGCTCACGCGCCGTGCGGAGCTCGTGCAGCGAAGATTCATAGCGCCCGGACTGCAGCAGCAGAATCGCGTAGAAGAAATGACTGCCGGAGAAGCCCGGATCGAGCTCAATCGCACGAATGGCCAGCTCTTCGGCGAGACGCCAGTCCCAGTTGCTGAAAAGCGCGCACTTGGCCAGCGAGATTTCCGCCTCGGCAAGATGGGGATCAAGCTCACGCGCCTTCATCGCCAGCTCGCGGCCACGAGCCCAGGCAGCGCCCGGCGGAATGACACCGAGAAACCCCAGACTGACAAAGCAGTCCGCCAGCCCGGCATGCGCGGGCGCGCACTGCGGGTCGACAACAATGGCCTGCTCAAAGCACTGCATGCCGCGCTGCGCTGCCTCCGGCGTACGCAATCCCCAGTAGTAGCGGCCCTTCAGGTAAAGAGCATGCGCATCGATGTTCTGTGAGTAGCGCGAACGCGGGAGCGCCATTTCCCGTGTCGGCTTCATCTCAAACTTCGCGGCCACCGAACGCGCGATATCTTCCTGGATGGCGAAGATGTCCTTGAGCTCGTGATCGTACTTCTGCGACCAAAGGTGATAGCCGTGGATCGCATCCGTCAGCTGCACCGTCACACGCAACCGCTCGCCGAACTGGCGCACGGAGCCCTCGAGGATCGTATTCACATTCAGCCGTTCCGCGATGGCGCGGATATCCTGCGCCTTGCCCTTGAATTCAAATGCCGAGGTATGCGAGACGACACGCAGTCCCTTGAGCTGCGAAAGCAGGTGGATCAGCTCATCGGTGAGGCCATCGCTGAAGTACTCTGCCTCTTCCCCGCCGCCTACGTTGGAGAACGGCAGCACGGCAATCGTCATCGACCGCGCTTCATTGCCAGTCTTGTCCGGCATCGCGGGACTGGACGCCAGGCCATGGCGCAGAGCATGAAGATGTGCCAGCATCTCTTCCGCACGCTGGTACCGGTCCGTGGGCTTCTTCGCCAGTGCCCGCGCAATCACATGATCGAGCCCATCGGGAATGCCCGGCCGTACTTCGGAAGCAGGCGTATAGCCGGAGTGCAGAATGCCTTCCACGGCCTGGGAGGGCAGGCCGAGAAAAGGCCTGCGCCCGGTCAGCATCTCATAAAAGAGAACACCGATGGCCCACAGGTCGCTGCGATGGTCGGAGTGCCCTTCGATCTGCTCAGGCGACATGTATCCGACGGTGCCGACCACGGTTTCCGGAACAGCATCTCCCGAAACCGTGGCACGCGGCAGCTTCACCAGGCCGAAATCGAGAATCTTGGCGATGCCATCGGCAGTGATGATGATGTTTTCCGGCTTGATATCGCGATGCACCAGCCCCTGACGATGAGCCTTGGCAAGCCCCTGGGCGATGTCGACGGTATAGTGCAGCGCATCCTCCGGAGCAAGCGGACCGCGGAAGAGCTTGCGGCGCAGCGTCTCGCCATCGTAGTAAGCCATAACGATGAGCAGCTGTCCGGCTTCGTCCTTCTCGATTTCGTAGATAGTGCAGACATTCGGATGATCGAGCGAGGAAGCGGCGCGGGCTTCCTGCATGAAGCGCTCTACGGCGGCCTCATCGGAAGAGCGCTGTGGCTTGAGCACCTTGATAGCGACAGAGCGCTCGAGATTCAGGTCGCGGGCTCGATACACGATGCCCATGGCGCCTTCCGCCAGCAGTTCCTGGATCTGATAGTGCGCAATGATACGTCCGATCATGGTGCATTCATTCTAGGACGTATCCATATATGGAGGTATTGGAAATAAAAAACTTACCACTGCATTGTCATCTCGACCGAAGCGCAGCGCCTGCGGTTTGCGCCTGCCCGGACAGAAAACCGCAGACTTCTCCACTCGCAGGAGCAAAAAACGTCCTGCTCCGGTCGAAATGAAAATTTGCGTAATGGCGATATGGAGACGCCACCTCTAGAGACACCACCTCTAGCCAGTTCACCCCTGTAGAGGGCAAAGAAGACGCCTGGCAACAGCGTAAAACTGCCAGGCGCCGTCCATGCGCGCCAGCTGGCGCTCGAGCTCGTCCTCGTGCATCGTGGTGACGGCCTCTTTCGCCGCGGCATAGCCGGAGCGCGGAAATACTTCGTTTCCGGAAGCACCGTTGAGAGCAATGGCGCGGGCATCCGCAGAGAGCGTGAAGCGAGGAAGATCGAGCTGTGCGAGCGCACGGTGCTCTTCTTGAAGAAGAAAAGAAAATGCGGTTCTTTCCCCGTCGAGCTCAGGAAGGACGACGGCTCCTGGGTTTCCGGTAAAGAGCGCATGGGCCAGCGCGAGATAGTAGTCCTGCGTATCGCGCACCACGTAGCGAATCTCCAAATCCCTGGCCTGCTCCAGATAATCCAGCAGAAGAGAGCGATGCCTGGAGACCCAGTTCCACGTGAGTCGAAATCCGTCCACCTGCTCCTGTGCAAAGAGCTCGGGAGCGATACCGGCCGAGTCCTCGACAGGGACGCTGCACGAGGGGCGCAGATGCAGCACGGGAGTGGCGCAGTGGCTGTCCACCGGAAACGGAAGATGCCGCTCGCGGACAAAGCCCAGCGCAGAAAAGTCGGAGCCATCCACCCGCGGCACCGGGATCATGCCCGTGCGCAGAACCGAGGCCGGCCCCGCATCCAGCGAAGGCTGAAGCAGCGTCTCGGCATCCACCAGAACAGGATCGGGACCACAGGCGATGAGATTTTCATAGTGGACATCCGTTGCCTGCAACAGATGCAGCAGGCACAGCAGTCCTCCAGAGCGCCGATAGAAATGACGCAGCTCTTCCTCACCATGACAGGCACGGTGCGCCATGCGCTTCGCCCATCCATAATGGCCGCGGTCGAGGACGCGGGCGGCACGAAAGCGGATCGGTGCCTGCTCCTCGTCGAATTCGTCGAGAAGCGAAGAAAACCACCCTTCGAGGGCCATGCCGCGAGGTTTATAGATCAGGCGCAGGCCTGAGGCAAACTCGAGCGATGCAACCGAGCGGCCTCCATGATGACGATGCGAGAGCTCGCCATGAATGCCGACAAGCCGCCTCGCCGGGCGTCCAAAGGTTCTGTGAATCGCGTCGCTGTCCTCAGCCAGCCGGGTAAACAGCTCGCGCTGACTCTCGATCCAGCAACCCGACGCCCGATCAAGCCACAAGGCTCCAAGCCCGAAACGGAGCATCCAGAGCAGGGTCGCAGCCAGGGATTCGCGCAAATCCTGCCAGGCCTCAGCCGTAATGGACATCCCCTGCGGAATTTCCCGTTCCAGAATGTGAAGAGCCTTCGCCGCGCGGTTCTCGGCCTCCTCGATCAGGCGCAGCTTATGGGCAGGACCGCTGGGGATGCACTGATCGGCAAGAGCAAGAAACTGATCGGAAGGCCTCATCGCTTCGAGGTAAATGAAAATATCAGACGGAAGATGCGATCAGAAACTCTTGATTCAAAAATCGGAATCAGGAATGCGCAATCGCGAGCATGGGCTCGCACAAGACCGCCAGTTGGATGCGGGCCTCGATCTGGCGACGGAAAAGCCCGTCCCGCCGCTCAAGATAGGCCATCACTTCCGGACTGCCCAGTTCCCCGGCGATGCAGTGCAGCCGATCCATCCATTCCGCCATTCTGTCTGCCGCCCAGCGAAGGCCGGTACGCCCGATCCAGACTGCAACCGTCTCTCCGTGAGCCTTGCGGCGCTCCGCTTCGGAAAGAAGCCAGGTGCAGCGCCCAGAGGCAAGGTCCTCACTCCAGTCGAGCAGGTCATCATGCATCTGGTGCCATGGAGCGAACGCGTCGAGCAGGGCTCGCCACGCCGGAAGAGCATCGACACGGCCATAGCGGTAGCAAACTGCAGCCACAGGAATGAGCGCGGCAGCGGATTTGCGGGCGGAAATAGCAAGAAATTGTTCTTCTTCGATCGAGGTCAGCAGCGTGTCCGCCGACTCGGCTTCTGCCGTGCAGACAAGAGCATCCGCAAAGACCGCCCAGAAGGGACTGTCCGCAGGAAACAGGGAATGATAGGCGGAGTGAAAGCGCAGGCTGAAGAGATGCATTGCCGGAAGCGAGGCAGCCGGCACGGAATGGCCATCCATCACGTCATCGAGCATGCGGATGAAGAAGTAGCCTTCGATGCTGGCTCTCATCAAGGCAGCCTGGAAGGCTGCATCGACCTCTCCGCAAATGCTCTGCTCCGCCCACCAGGGCAAAGCAAGAAGAGGCATCGCCTGGGGATGGAGAAAATACCCTCGCAGATCGCTAAGAGGGCAGCGATCGGAGATCCAGAGGAGAACGTTCTCAGTGAGGATGGTACTACGCGACTGGAGACGGAATAGAACTTCTTCCAGAGCACGATCAAAGGTTGAGGACAGCAGAGGGAGGAACCACTCCTCTGCTGTCTGCCTATCTTGAGACGTCCGGCTCAAAGGAAATGCCAATCAGGTCAGCTGTGCGCTGCCGAGCGGCCGTCCTTCCAGATCGATGCCGAGCTTCTCCACAGCAATCTCGATCTGCTTGATGGCGTCCAGAATCTCCGGCGTCGGCTCAATATCGAGCGACTTCAGAGCGCGATGCGGATCCTCGACCAGCTCCTTGCGGAAATGAGCATCGGTAAGGACCTTATGGTAGAGCTTTTCGAACTGAGACATTTCTTACCTTCCGGAAAGGAACATAACAGTGTTACCGATGCCGGTCAATGCGGTTACCGATGCGACAACAGCGCTGCTCTATTGCGCGCCGCGCAGCGCCTGCGAGAAGCTCGGGATCGTTGCCTTGCCATTGAAGACCGACTCCTCTTCCTGGGCAACGCTGTCTCCCTCGCCCGGCGCCAGGAAGAGATTGCTCTCGAGCGCGTACTGGCGTGTGTAGAGATCGTAGTAGCGTCCGCGCGCGGCAATCAGCTCATCGTGTGTGCCCCGCTCGAGAATGACGCCCTCCTGCAGGAAGAAGATCTGGTCTGCCTGCCGGATCGTCGAAAGCCGGTGAGCGATGACGAAGGTCGTCCGCCCGCGCATCAGGTAGGAGAGCCCTTCCTGGATCAGAGCCTCCGATTCCGAGTCGAGGCTTGAGGTCGCCTCGTCGAGAATCAGGATACGAGGATCGGCAAGAATCGCCCGGGCAATCGACAGACGCTGGCGCTGGCCTCCGGAGAGCTTCACGCCACGCTCGCCGATGATGGTGCCGTAACCCTCCGGCATCCGCTCGACGAACTCATCCACACGCGCAATGCGCGCCGCCTCGAGCACCTCGCTTTCCGTTGCATCCGGACGGGAGAACAGGATGTTATCCCGGATCGTGCCGTCGAAGAGGAACGACTCCTGCAGTACCACGCCGAGATGGCTCCGGTAGCTGCCAAGCTCCACGGTCGTCAGATCGATCCCATCTACCAGGATGGTTCCGCTATCCGCCGTATGGAAGGCATTCACCAGGTTGATGATTGTGGACTTGCCCGAACCGGATGGCCCAACCAGCGCGGTCACCGAGCCTGGAGGCGCGGTAAAGGAGATTCCATGCAGCACCGGCTTGCCCGGAACATAGGAGAACTGCACATTGTCGAAGGTCACCGAACCGTGCAGATCCTCAGGAAAGCTGCGCGTGCGCCGGGGGTCGCTGTCCTCCGTCGATTCGGAGAGAATCTCACGCGTGCGCGATAGCCCGGCAATCGCCTCGGTCAACTGCGTGGCAATCGACACGACCTGGAAGAGCGGCGCCACCATGAAGGCCAGGAAAACCGTATAGGTGATGTATCCGCCCAGCGTCATCGAACCGCCCAGGATGCTATGCGCGCCGAAGAACATGACCAGCGAAGCCACCACGCCGATCACGACGGTCGACGACATACCCATCAGAGAATTGTTAGTGATGCCGCGCAGGTGGTTATCGAGCAGCTCCCGCGCACCGCTCGCAAAGACCTCCGCTTCGCGCTTCTCTGCGCGATAGGACTTGACCACGCGCACACCGCCGAGCGACTCGGTCAGGCGGCCGGTAACATCGGCAAAGATCACGGCGCGGCGCTTGAAGAGTGGCCCCAGGGTGCCGAACCACCACTTCATCACCGCAACGAAGATGCCCATGATGGTGATCACCATCAGGGTTAGCTTGACGTTCATCCACAGCAGCACCACAAAGGTGAGCGCTGCCGTCATCACTCCGCCAAGGAACTCCACCAGCCCCGTACCCACCAGGTTGCGCAGGCCTTCAACGTCCGACATGATCCGCGACACCAGCACGCCGGTACGGTTCGCATCATAAAACGCGATCGGCAGCCGGCCGATATGCTCCTGCACCTGGATGCGGAGATCGGTAATCAGCCTCCAGGCAGCCTTCGAAAGCAGCTGCGAGAGCGCGAACGACGTTACGGCCTGGATAAGCGTGGCCAGCAGCAGCCCAAGAACAATGGGAGACAGCAGGTAGACCTTGTGATGAATGAGCACATTGTCGATCAGCAGCTTGGTCGAAAACGGCAGGCCGAAGCCGGCAATCCGGTTGACGATAATCAGCAGAAAGCCGGCGAACAGCATGCCCTTGCGGGGACGAAGCATCTCCCATACACCGGACAGCGATTGACGCACATTGACCTTTGACTTGGTGCTTTCTTTCTGACCGGGGGCCGCAATCGGAGCGGCTGCAGCGGGAGCGGACATAGGCTTACAGAATCCTGGCAGAAAATGATTCGCCTGCAAACCAGGCGTAATAGGAGATCAAGACACAGAAAGATTGCGAAGCGGGCTCTTTTACGAACAGCAGGCCCGTTTTCTATCTCTTCTCAGCACATCGAGGAAAGCGCCCAACGCGGTCAAAACAGCAGCCAGCACCCAAAGATACGCGACGGTCATGCATCCACCCCAAAGATGGTACAGAACCTGATCTGTCTGGTGCAGCGAGATCACTTCCAGTCCCCAGAGAGCACTGGACAGCAGGAGCCCGAAGGCGGCAAGCCGAGCACCGGGCCGCGACCGGAACCGGGAAAAAACACCTCGCCCTATATATAGGAGCAAGAGTCCCAGCACGAAAAGCAATCCAATCTGATATACGTGTCGAACTTGGTACAAATTATAGTGTACGAACGTATTCGCCAGAGCAGTGTGCAGCTCCAGCCGCCAGCCGGCGGCCGTATCCCCTGCCAGGCAGGCGTCGATCAGGGCAGCCGCGGCAGCAATCTTTCCGGAATCCACCTCTTCAAAACCCATCCCGCGTTCCCGCGCCGCACAGGCAGCACAGAGCCATGCAGAGGCACCATACGAACTCACACCTGCCCATTGGGTCAGTGACCATTCGGAAAATAGCGGGAACCCAGCCATTCCGGTTATAGTAGCGCCTAGCCGGCTTTCCAGCCTCCCCATGATTCTGCCGCCACTACTTGCCTTTTCGGCCTGGATACCTGTGAGTCTTGCGCTCGGCATCCGATATCCTCCGCGCATCGCCTTCCTTGCGATCTTTCTCGGCGGATGGGCGCTGCTGCCCGCAGCACATTACGGCCACATCACCACGCCTTTTCCCTACTGGATCCTGGGCAACTGCCTGCCCAGCGATTATTTCCTTACCAAAGCAACCATCTCGGGATTCTGCGGACTGCTGTGCCTGCTGCTCTTCTACCGTGATGCGCTGCGGCGTTTCCGCCTGACGCTGTGGGACCTGCCCATGCTGATGTGGTGCGTCGCGCCCCTGCTTTCCGGGATTGCCAATGCCCTGCCGACCGGGGACATCGCCAGCATGGAGGCCTACCAGACGCTGGCCTGGGGCGTACCCTATCTCATCGGACGCCTTTACTTCTCAGACACCGGCGCGCTGCGCATTGCCGCTCAGGCCTTTGTACTCGCCGGACTGGTCTACGTTCCCATCTGCATCTACGAAATCATTCGCGGACCGCACCTCTACGAGCACCTCTACGGCTATCTTCCCTTCCAATGGATCGGTGCGAATCGGTATATCGGCTTCCGTCCGATCGGATTGCTCGAAAACGGCAATCAGCTCGGCATCTGGATGGCCACCTCGGCGTTGATCGCCACCTGGCTCTGGGCCAAACGCATCGTCACCCGCGTGGCACGCATTCCTGTGGCCTGGGCTGCGATGATCCTACTGCTGACGACATTCGCCTGCCAGTCCGCGGGAAGCGTCCTGCTGCTCATCGCCCTGCTGCCCTTCGTCTTTGTCAGTCACCGCACCTTCCCGCGCGCGATTGCCATCCTCTTCATCTTCGGCATCATGGTCTTCGCCGGATTGCGGCTGACAAACGTAGTCTCTCTGCACCGCATGGTGCGGGAGTATCGTGGCGCCCGTGACGTCGAAGTATTTTTGAAGAAGATCGGCCGGGGTTCGCTCGGCTGGCGGTTGAGCCAGGATGAGCGGCATGTCAGCATTGCGCTGGAACGGCCTGTGCTCGGCTACGGCGAGTGGGACTGGTGGCGCCGCGGCACATTGCGCCCGTGGGGACTATGGCTGCTGGGCTTCGGGATGTTCGGAATCCTGGGGCTGCTGGCTCTCGAGATGTTGCAGTTCGTGCCGGTCATCCGCGCGATCTGGTTTCCCATGGCGCGCTCCGACATCGAATATCTGAACCTGCGTCATGCGCTGGCCGCAGCGATCCTGCTCACCGCGGTCGACAACCTGCTGAATAACGCCATGATCCTGCCACTCCTGCTCATCATCGGCGGCATGAGCACCTGGGAATCCGCCGCATCCGAGGTTCAGGTCAGCATCGAAACGACCGAGGTATTCAAGATGGAACCAGAGGTGATGCGTCCACAGGAGCCGCGTCCAACCCTCGAAGGCTAGGGTATCTCGGCATGTGTTCCTAAAACGGAACACATGCCTGCATTGGTTACGAGCCGGTGCCCCGCAGGATAACTTCGGTTGTGCGAACCAGGATCTTCATATCCAGCCAGAAGCTCCAGTTCTCGACATAAGCCAGATCGAGGGCGACATAGCGCTCGAAGGAAGGATCCTGCCGGGCTCTGACCTGCCATAGGCCAGTCAGTCCTGGCAGCACTTCGAGACGGCGAAAATGTTCGATCTCGTACTGTTCCACCTCGCTGGCCAGCGGAGGCCGCGGCCCGACCAGGCTCATCTCACCCCGCAGCACATTCAGGAACTGCGGAATCTCGTCGAGACTGTACTTGCGCAAAAATGCGCCGACGCGGGTAATACGTGGATCGTTGCGCATCTTGAAGAGAATGCCGGTGCGCTCATTAAACGCCGCCAGGGCCTGCTTGCGCTTTTCCGCATCGGCAACCATGGTCCGGAACTTGATGCAGCGAAAGACACGGCCTTTCTTCCCAATGCGTGGCGAAACGTAGAAAGCCGGCCCCTGCGAATCGAGCTTGACCGCAATCATGAGAGCGAGCAGGAGCGGAAGCGAGACGATCAGCGCACAGGCCGCCAGAACGATATCGCACACACGCTTGAAAAAGTGGCTGATGACCTTCTCGTCGCGGCAATGCAGTGCAACCACGGGGAAATCGCCGACATACTCGATCGGAGCCTCATGGGTGATGCCGTCATACAGGCCGGGAATCACCAGGATCTCGAGGCTCATCTCCCGCGCCAGGTCGATAAGATCGCGGACAGTATCAAGGCTGCAGGCTTCGGCAATGATGATCTCGTCGATGAAATGCTGACGCGCAAGGCAGCGGATCTGGTCCAGCGTGCCGAGCATGGGCACGTCTTCGGAGGAGCACTGCGAGGGCGAGGAAGAGAGGTGCACAAAGCCCTTGAAGATCCGGCCCAGGTGGCGGCGCCGCATAATCTGCCGTTGGAGCGCCATGCCGATACCGTTGGCACCAAGGATGACCACGTTGCGCGCGTCGATTCCGCGCTCATAGCGCCGGATCATGACATAACGCCAGAAACCACGCGTGATACAGGTAAAGAGCGTGCCGAAGAACATGAGGCCGAATACGACGGCGCGCGAAGTGCTGCCCCCGTGGGTGGCATAGATCGCGCCGCATAGCAGCAGTCCGGCGGTGAGACCGCACTGTACTGTCTTGCGCTGCTCGTAGAGCACGCTGTAGTTCAGGCTGTGGCCATAAAGGCCCTGGTGATGGCTGACCAGCAGCAAGGCTGCGAGGTAGCAGCCGAGATATCCCATCTGCCAGGAAACCGGCACAGCGCCGCTCAACACCGAATGGATGCTGCCAGCATCCAGCAACCGCTCGAGGCCAATGCGCAGGGAAAGCAGCAGAGCGAGCAGGACCGCTGCAATGTCGGTAACCATCATCAGCGAGGTCGTCAGCGACGTGCGCAGCATCCTCCCCGAAACCAGGACACTCGCCCCGGCAGCTTTGCCGGCTGCCGGTTTGCTGCGCGGTAAATTACCAAGACTAATCGTTGCCATAGCAGGAATGCCTTCCGGAATGCCTGTCTTACGCCTCCGCCGCACAATGTATATCGGCAGCGAGACGGATTCAGGCATGGAGATCCAACAGCAGGGAAAACTTGCAGGGGAATTTACGGGGGGATGGATGCCGAAGAACGACGTGGACCGTGTCGAACACCCTCAGGGGCTTCCGTGACTTCGTGGAAATCTCTATCCCTGAGCGAGATACTTCGGCATGACAATGAGGCAAGGCTTCGCCAAAGTGAGTCCATGGCAAAGGACCGCTCACTGTTACAAACTGACCTGCCGGGACTGATGCTCTCGCCGGATATTCCCTGACCGGTCTCATTGCGCGTCTGGCGGCGCTGGGCCGAGATTGCGCCAGAAAAAGTGCGGGCAGCCAGCGGCAGCATATCTGCTGCATCGTGCCTGCCTTTTTCAATCTGCAATGACACTATCGGCTGCACCCGCTTGCTGCCATTCCCATTTGGTAACGAAGCAGCCTTTTCTAGTAACCGCAAGGATTTGCCCCATCCAGTGACCGCAGATATTTGTCACACTTATGGATACATTTGTCTAGATCCCGCACGGTTTTCCCTATTTCATGCATTTTCCTTAACAGGAGACGCGCACAACTGCTCGCAGGAAGAGGAGGTATTTGCGGCTCGCTCATGCGATTCGCATTACTTCCGGTTACCAATGGCTGAAGCGAGTCACTCTTGCAAATCGATAGGAACGAGTTACAGTACGTTTGTATTCAGGCCCCTTTAATTTTTCCCCCGAGGAGAATGTATGGGCTCCGTTTCCTTGTCTTCTGCTGCGCCTTTGTTCTTTCTGGAATCTTCTCGTGAGCATTTCCAGAAGGACTTCGATCGTCTGCCTTTCGGGTTCTCTCATCGCTTTGGCGCAGATCATCCCCTTTTTCAGCTCTCCAGGATGCGCCGGCTGATGGAGAATCCCATCACCCGCGCCGGGATCTATTTCGACTCCGGACAGGTGCAGGTGGATCAACGCTGGGATTCCGTACCGCGGCGGCCGCTCACCATGGAAGAGGCTTTCGACTCGATTGAGAACTCCGGCGCCTGGATGATCTTTCGCCGTGTCCATCTCGATCCGGATTACAACGACATCCTCGAAGAGTGCCTCAGAGATGTAAAAGCCCTGAGCGGACGCCGCATCGAGGAAGACCGCAAGAGCCAGGAAGCGATGATCTTCGTGACCTCACCGAACCGGATCACTTCCTATCACATCGACCGCGAGTGCAATTTCCTGATGCAGGTCCGCGGCACAAAGACAATCCACATCTTTAACCGCGATGATCGTGAAGTTACCCCGGAGCAGGAACTGGAAACCTTCTGGTCAAGAGATAACAACGCGGGTATCTACAAACAGCAGTATGAAGACCGGGCACATGTCTTCGCGATGCAGCCAGGAGATGGCGTGCATATTCCCGTGAATTCTCCGCACTGGCTGCAGAATGGCAACAACATCTCCATCTCGCTGAGCATCAGCTACCAGCAGAAGGACTCCAATCGAAAATATGTCTACCAGGCAAACTACTATCTGAGGAAGTTTGGCCTGCATCCCACTCCGCCTGGCCAGCATGCCATGCTCGATCGCGGGAAATCTCTGGCGATGGCTGGAGGTCTGCGTGTGAAAAAGCTGTTAGCGCGTCAGCCTCACTGATGACCGTTCCGAGTCAAGCGCTCTCTTAAAACTGGTCTCATGCGGTCATGCAGAATTTCTGCACTACTTATGAGACCGGTTCTCGTGACTTATCCCCCGCGCGTAACCACTTTCTGCGTCCGCAGGTGGTATTTCTGGCGTCTTCGCAGCATGCTAGACTTCGACCAAATCCTGCTGAGAAATAGGAAAAGCGGAGCAGATACCGCGAGGAGAATCGAGCGATGAGTGTGCTTTACAGCGATGAATACCTGGAAAAACTGAAACAGCTGGCGCACGAAAAAGCGCCTGAATACGCGGCGAACAAGCCTTTTCCGCATATCTATTTCGATGACTTTCTTCCCCTGGAAGCAGCCGAGGCGGCACTGCGTGACTTTCCCGAGCCCCGCCAGCTGCAGTGGACTGAATTCTCCAATCAGAACGAGAAGAAGCTGGCCTTCGACTTTGTAGAAAAGCTGCCCACCTCCGTGCGCGACGTGCTCTTCTTCATGAACAGCCGGCCGATGGTGCAGTTTCTCGAAGTACTTACCGGCATCAAAGGCGTAATTCCCGATCCCTATTTCGTCGGCGGCGGCCTGCACCAGATCAAGCGCGGTGGCCATCTCGAAGTACATGCCGACTTCAACTGGCACGAGCAGCTGCAGCTCGATCGCCGCATCAATGTGCTCATCTATCTGAACAAGGACTGGGAAGAAGAGTACGGCGGCCACTTCGAACTATGGAATCGTGAGATGACACGGGCAGATAGGAAGATCCTGCCGCTCTTCAACCGCTGCGCCATCTTCAGCACCACTGACTTCTCGTATCACGGACATCCCACGCCGCTGGCCTGTCCGCCGGATCGTTCGCGTAAATCGATGGCGACCTACTATTACTCGAATGGCCGCCCGGAAGAAGAGGTTACCGACTCGCACAGCACCATCTTCCTCCAACGCCCCGATGCTCCGGTCATCGCCGAGGCTAACGGCCGCAGTGGCGTAAAGAGCTTCCTGCACGCGGTCACACCACCCTTCATCGCGGACGCATACCGGAGCCGGCGCAAGTAGTCCCATCCTGCTTCCGATACAAAGGGGATCGCTTTCGCGATCCCCTTTTCTCTTCCCGCATGCCATCTAAATCCGGCGCACTTCGGGATAGCGCGAAACGACCTCTTCCATGCGCTGCGGTCCTGTATCGAGCACCTCGGCAAAAAATGCGAGCACCAGCTCGGCAAGAATACGTTGTGCTCCCCGCGCATCGATTGTCCCGGCCCCGGTCTTCGAGCGCAGCGGTGAGTAAAGCGGGCGATCGGTAAAGTTCCAGTGGCTTGCGCCCTCGATTGTCACGATGATGCCATCTGTCTCACGCATATGCTCCGCCACCGCGGCATAGTTGCGGCGATTCATCTCCCAGTAGCGCTGGACGCCCTCAGGCTGCGCAGCAGAATCGGCAGGCTCAACTTCAACTCCTTTCCCATAGATCACCGCCCACGGCTTCGCGAGGCCGTGGCGCAGCGTCTCGCCAAAGCTCCATCCATCGAGATTCAACGCCGCGCGAATGTGCGGTGAGCGTTGTGCGGCTTCCGCAGCCGCCGCTCCTCCGATGGAATGACCGAGAGCTGCGATCTTCGTCTCATCGATCGTTTGATACCAGGAACTTGTCGCATCATTACTGAGCGCGACCAGCCAGTCAGCGACGACAACCGTATCCTCCGCAAGAATGGCGGTGAACTGATCGGCGAGCGCGATGCCCTCTTCAATGCTGAGGTACGTGAAATCTCCCAGTGCAGGCGCCATGCGGCTATCGAATACGCGTCCATCGGGAAACGCGACCAGGCCGGAATAAAAGGTGTGATCGATGCTGGCCACGATGTAGCCGTGACTAGCGAGCTCCTGCATCAGAAAGGTGCTCTGCGTGCGCTGCCCGGTCCATGCGGGATTAAAGACGAGCAGCGGAAACGGACCGGCCTCTTTCACCACCGGAGCCTCTTGCAGCGGCTGTATCTGCAGCACACTGTGATGTGCAGACGCGCGCGTTACCTCCGCAGCCCGTCGGTAGACCGCATGCGGATAGTGTCCCTTCTGCGCCGGATACCACACCTGCACCATCAGCTCGCGCCGCCTGTTGATCGAGGTATATCCACCCTCTTCGTCCCGTGAAGAATCAACCATGTGTAGAATGCGGGTGCCCACAGCATAGCGGCCCGTCGGTCGCGGCAGGCGAAACATCGGAGCGAGCCAGTGCAAGCCACAGGAAGCAGCAAGCAGAAGCAACAGCATTGCAGCCACGGCGCACAGAGCAAGATGTCCAATCGGCAACACATGAATTCCAGCCGCGACAGCGCCCAGTGAAAACACCGCGGCATAGGCTGGATACATCTGCCAGTGCACGCCCTCGCGCCACAGATGCAACGCCAGCACCCCACAGGCAGCGGCAAGCGCCAGCCACAGCAGAGCAGGCATGGCTATCAGCGCAAGCAGCACGAGCAGAAGCGCCAGGACCAACAGCAGAGCAAAGGGCCTCATAGCGAGAACAGGAGCATCAGGAGGAGACTCCCTTGTACTCGATCAGCTTGCGCGGTCCCTGTCTGCGACGGCCAAGCTCGTAGCCGATCTGCCCGAAGAGAATCGGTATCTGCTGCAGCTGCGAATGCAGGCCATAGAGGAAAAGCGTGCCGCGATCATCAGACTTCCAGCGCGACTTCCGCGCAGAACGCAGTGAGAGCAGCAACAGAAGCGCGGTCCATGCGGCGAACGGCCACACGCTGCGCAGCAAGAGCGACAACAGAAGTGCCAGCAGCAGCGAGCCGGCCCAGAAACCGCCGCGACGGAAGTTGGCCACACGCACATCCTGCCAGAAGGGATCGCCGGTACGCCGAAAGCGGCCTGAAACTTCCGCGTAGGCATGCCCCGCCCGCACGGCGCGGCGCCAGTACTGGCGGAAGCGGCGCATCTCGAGGTCGTGCCCGGTCATCGGCGCATCGATATGCAGAATGCTGTAACCGAGCGCGCGCATGCGCCGGCAAAGCTCAGGCTCCTCGCCCGCAATCAGCGTTCCGTCATAACCGCCGGCGGCCTCAAGCGCCGCACGGCTCATCAGCACATCGCCACCGCAGAACTCCGCAGGACCGGGCGGATAGATCCAGTCCAGATCCAGGATGCGATTGTAGAGCGAGGCCTCCGGATGCAGCTCACGGCGGTGTCCCCAGACTGCGGCAATGTGATCATCCGCAGCAAGCGCAGCAAAGGCGCGGGCCGGAAAATCCGCATCCAGCACCGTGTCTCCATCGAGGAACAGCACGTACTCTGAAGCTGCCTCGCGCCAGCCTGCATTGCGCCCCAGAGCAGCCGTGGGATGCTCGGCATGCAGCGCAATCACCTTTGCGCCCATGGCAGATGCCGTTGCGACGCTGTTATCCGTCGAGGAAGAATCCACGTAGAGAATCTCGAGCGACGCCACATGGCTGCGAAGTGCAGCGACGGAATCGAGGCAGCGCACCAGGCGCTGGCCTTCATTCCGGCCGATTACCACCACCGAGAGTGCAGGCAGCATCATTCCTATCTCCCGTCGAGACTCATCCAGATTTTGGGAAAACTTTCCCATTGCTTCCGGGCAATCTTTCCCGAATTCACTGCGCAGCGGCCTTCCTGCATCGTTACGCGACAGTGCTTCACGACTGCAACTCCGCTATCTCCGCCTGAGCAAGAGCTGCATCGCGGCGTGGCAGAATGCGAGCGGGAATACCGACGGCAATCGAGTTCGAAGGCACATCGCGAATCACCACCGCATTGGCGCCGATCGCCACATCGTCTCCGATGTGGATTGGCCCCAGGATCTTCGCGCCCGCGCCAATATCCACTCGGTTACCAATGACCGGCGCACCGCGCTGACCAGTATGGCGCAACCCGACAGTTACTCCGTTGCGGACAACGCAGTCATCTCCAAAGGTTGCATCGCCGCTGATGATGATGCCGCCGAAGTGATCGATCCGGAAGCGACGGCCAAGCGTCACCTCGCAAGGCAGTTCGATCCCCGCAAGCACCTCGACCAGCTTCTGCAGAAACTTATAAAGAAACGAGAACGAAGCACGAAGAATCCGCGGGCCAATGGTGTAACGCCAGCGGCCAAAGCGGTACACCGACATGGCCCAGAAGCCCTGCCGTGAAAACTTCCGCTCGTGCGTCTCCCAGTCTTCCCGCAGCAGTTCAAACACGCGCATCTCCGGACAGACTCTGCATCAGACAGTCTGCGGTACGGTCGTCTTATCTTTCTTCCCCACCAGTCCCAGCTTCTGCAACTTGTAGAGGAAGGCCTTGTAATCGAGATTGAGGCGCGCCGCCGCCTGGCGCCGATTCCAGTGCGTGTGCTCGAGAGCCTCAAGCAGCAGCTTGGCCTCGGCCTGGCGCGCAACCTCAGCCAGATCGGTGATCGATGCAATCGCAGGGGCCACCTGCGGCGCAGCAGCGGCAACCGGTTCGGCAGTCTCGACAGCAACCGGAAGCACTGGACGCGCCTTTGTGCGCGAGTGTTCGATCGCACGCTCCAGATCGCCGAAGATCATCTTCTCGCTCTGATAGACCAGCAGGCGGCGCATCAGGTTTTCCAACTCGCGTACATTGCCCGGCCAGTCATACTGCAGCATCAGCTCCTTGAACGGTTCACTCAACACCGGCTCAACCATGCCCGGCCGCATGTGGCGCTTGAGCAGCTTCTCGGCCAGAGGAATGATCTCGTCGCGGCGCTCGCGCAACGGCGGGATGATGATGTTCACCACATTCAGGCGGTAATAAAGGTCTTCGCGGAAGGTACCGACTTCGATAGCACGGCGCAGATCGCGGTGCGTCGCCGCCAGCACGCGGACATTCAGCTTCACCGTCTTGCGGCTGCCCAGCGGCTGCACCTCGCCATCCTGCAGCACCTGCAGCAGCTTGGCCTGGAGGCGGATATCCATATCGCCGATTTCGTCGAGCAGAATCGTGCCGCCCTGGGCGATCTCGAACTTGCCCGGCTTGTCGACCGCGGCTCCAGTAAATGCGCCCTTCTCATAGCCGAAGAGCTCGCTCTCGACCAGCTCCGAAGGAAGCGCGGCGCAATTCAACTTGAGAAACGGCTTGTTCGCACGCGGAGAATAAGCGCAAAGACGCCGCGCCATTACTTCCTTGCCAACACCCGTTTCGCCGTGCAGAAGCACCGGCACATCGGCCATGCCCACGCGCATCAAGAAGGGAGTAGTAAAAACCGTCGGACCGTTCTCATCGGCTTCCGCGTCAAGATCGACCTCTGAGTCCTCCTCTTTGCTGCCCATCTGCGCATCCGCGGCGCCCACCGCATCTTGCACCACATGGAGCAGCTCCTGCGGTCCGATGGAGCGATGCAGAATCCGGATGTTGGCATGCGGAGTCTGTCCGTCAAAGACCGTACCCCGCGCCTTGTCCGCCAGCAGAATGACCTGCAGATACGGGCGGAAGGAGCAGATCTCCGTCAGCGTGAAAGCATCCTGCTGCCGGCGCAGCACCATGTGAAAGACCACAACAGAGGCCGTGCAGGCGGGATCGCGAAGATACAGGAGCGCTTCCGGGATATCTTTGACAACAAAAACGCTGTGGCTCTGGTCCTCGAGGCGACGCGTGAGCGGGGCGTGCAGTTCCTGCTGATCGGCGACCAGAACGATGGTGCTAGGCATGCGAATACGGCGACTTTCTGCGTAAGGATTCCGGCGTGGTCGGGGGAAATGCGTGCCTCGCCGTTGCGCTCAATAATTTATTGCTATCTTGCCAGAAATATTCCAATTACCCGTGAGCCTTTTGCACGGATTTGAACCCAAGGTAATGGAGGCGTGAAAGCACTGATCGCAGACAAGAGCAACTGAACGATCAAGGATCTAAACCTGACAGTAATGAAGTTCGCCGGGCGTATCAACAAGAATTCGCCTACTCATTACCATTGAATTGGAGGTACCTTTTCGCGCTGTGACCAATGGGGCATGTCCTCTCCCCCACACCTCCAATATTCATTCAAACCATTTATATACAACCATTTACAGGCATTTTCAGACGCAGTATGCGAGCTGCCAACCCTTCTTCGGAAGCGATGCCAGGCAGCAGGAAAATGCGATCCAGCGGGGAGCGATCTCGTCTCAAATATTCCTAAAATTTAGGAATATTTACCAATAAATTTCGCATATTCCCAAGCATCAGGCAGCTTTCAGCCGGACGTTATTGGGAATCATCAACAAAATGTTGTCATATCCTGTGGAAATCTTTTGGCACGTCTCGTGCACTATGACGGGCAACTCAGACCCCCACCTGAGAATTTGCTGCTCGACAACGAGAGACGCTGGGTAAACAAGTGCCTATCCAACGCGACATATACCCAAATTTGAAGCTGCGTATGTATACGAGCGGTGTCCGTCAGAACCGTCTTGCCAAGATGGTGGGGATCGATGAGGCCCACCTCAGTAAGATTGTGAACGGATTCCGTGAACCTAGCCCGGATTTGCGTACGCAGATTGCAGAAATCCTGCACTGCGATCCCGAATGGCTTTTTCAGAAGGTTCTGCTCAGTGAAGAGAGCCCGGAATTTCATCCTCAAACCTGGCCACCAAGCAAGTAGACCTGGGGCCTTTTTCAACCTGTTGTTCTGCCTTCACCTGTCTCTCTTTCTATCGTCAGGATCCAGGAAGTGGAAATCAGTCCCACGGGGCTGACACGGGCGAAGCCCGGCCAAAATACTGATCTAAAGCGAGAATGTATGGACATTCATGCCAACTCCCCTTTTGCTTCTTCGTGGTTCGCTCTTCAGACCCGGTATCGCTACGAGGAACGCATTGCCAGTGAACTCAAAGCCAAGGGCTTTGAAAGCTATCTGCCCACTCTGCGGGAAACGCATCAGTGGAAGGATCGCAAGAAGGTCATGGACGTGCCCGCTTTCGGCGGCTACATCTTCGCCCGTTTCGAGCCCTCCCTGCAGAACCGGGTACGGGTACTTGAGACGGCGGGCGTAGTCAAGCTGCTGGGCAACCACGGACGCCCTGAACCGGTTCCGGAGAGCGAGATCTCTTCCCTGCGGCTGGCTCTGACCAGCGGCGCGGAGTGCGACCGTCATCCCTGTGTCGAGATTGGCACGCCGGTGAAGGTTCGCAGCGGCATGCTGGCCGGAGTCGAAGGACGAGTCGTACGCATTGCCAACCAGGTCAAGATCCTGGTGAATATCAGCTCGGTCTGCCAGGCCATCGCCGTCGAAGTTCACCTGGACGACATCGATCTGCTCGAAACAAGCAACGCAACCCCTGCAGCCCTGGTGAACTGACCCCCCGCAGTTCTTTACGCCGATCTCTCATCCCCCGGAAATGGACCTTTGCCACATGCCGACGACGCATCCCGCCACAGTGGCTGTTTTGGGCGTGCCTTTTCATAACGTCACCATGGACGAAACCGTCGCTTACGTCGACGAAAAGATTCGCAGCCGCGGCTTTCACCAGATCGCCACGGCCAACCTGGACTTCCTGATCCACTCCGTGCGCGATCCGGAGATGCAGGAGATCCTCTGCACCTGCGATCTGGTCATTCCCGACGGCATGCCTATCCTCTGGGGCGCGAAGCTGCTTGGCTCTTCGCTGAAGCAGCGCGTCTGCGGCGTCGACCTCGTACCGCGCCTTGCCGAGCTCTGCGCCCGCGAGGACTACAGCATGTTCTTTCTCGGCGCCAGCGAGGCCAACTCCGCCCGCGCTGCCGAAAAGCTGAAAGAGCGCTTTCCGGGACTGCGCATTGCCGGCCGCTATTCCCCGCCGGTTGCACCCCTGGAAAAGATGAACCACGAGGACATCCTGCGCCGGATCGAGCGCGCAAGTCCCGATATCCTGCTCGTCGCCATGGGCAATCCCAAGCAGGAGAAGTGGCTGGCGATGCATCGCCACCGGCTGAATGTTCCGGTGTGCATCGGTGTCGGCGGCTCGATTGACTTCATCGCCGGAGCTGTCCGGCGGGCGCCGCGCTGGATGCAGAAGACCGGCCTCGAGTGGCTGTTTCGCATGCTCCAGGAGCCGGGCCGACTGGTGCAGCGCTACCTGGGCGATGCCGTGGGATTTGCCCGTTACATGCCCGGACAATATATGGCCATGGCCATGCAGCCGCGCCGGCGCACCAAGGCAGGCATCTTTGCCGAGCACACAGGAAACTCCTGCGTGATTTCGGTCTACGGCGATCTTTCCGGAGAGCTGCTCGAAGAGTTCCGGGCAAGCGCCGGCGCGGCCGTAGCCTGCGGCATGAACCTGATCCTCAACCTCTCGCAGACTCACTACATCGGGCCCGATGCGCTCGGCGCGTTGATTGCGATCGGCGCGGATCTGCGGGCACGGCAGAGCCAGTTCTGGCTGGCGGAGATGCGGCCGCATGTGCAGCGGCTGATCAACGGCTCCCGTCTGGCCGGTCTCTTCATGACCACCTCGAGCGTCGGCGATGCTCTGCAACGCACGGAACGCGCCGAACTGCGCATGGTGCAGACAGCACAGCCCATGCACATCCCCGGCGAAACAGAAAGCCCGGTACAGGTACGCGTCGAACTGCTGCAGGATGTCTGCCGCAAAGTCGGCGCAGCTAACACACCGTCTCCCTTTGAAACACCGGCACAGGAGTCCGGCATGGCGTATCAAAATTCATTGAGCTGAGAATAGACTCGGCATACAATCTGGCGATTCACCTCGTTCTCCCGTATTCGGCACTGGACCTCCCCCCACTCAGCGCACGAGCTCTGCAACGTAAGAACCTCCTCGGCCCCCCATACGAGACAGGCAAAGAGCGCACCGAATCGAAGCAGTATCGGAATGACAACTGTGGGGTTAGGTTCTTCCATGAATATCTTCTTTCTTCTTATCGCTGTTGTACTGATAACAGCGACTCTGCCTTTGGTCTTAGAGCTGCTTATCGTCACTTCGGCGCTGTTCGTACCCCGGCGCCGGACCAAGCTGCCTCCAACCCAGAAACTGCGCCGGCTGACCATCGTCGTTCCGGCACACAATGAAGATCTGCTGGTTGCCCGCTGCGTCACCAGCCTCCGGGCCTCGGCCGGACAGGCTGCACAAATCCTGGTCGTGGCGCACAACTGCACTGATACAACCGCGGAGCTGGCTCGCGAAGCCGGAGCAGAAGTGCTGGTCTTCGACGATCCCGCAGCACGCGGCAAGGGTCATGCCCTGCGCGTCGGCTTTGCCGCGGCACTCGCAGCAGGCGCCGACGCGCTGGCCGTAGTCGATGCCGACTCGACGGTCTCGGCAAATTTTGTGCCCATGATTCACCAGGCGCTCAGTGAAGGGGCCGATGCTCTCCAGTGCCGGTATGAGATGAAGAGCCTCAGCGACAAGGGCAACTCCGGGCTGGCCTCACTGGCCTTCCGCGGCTTTACCTTTATCCGCCCCATGGGTCGCGACCGCCTGGGCTTTTCCGCCGGAATCCTCGGCAATGGCTTCGCACTCACGGCGAAGACGCTGCGCGAGGTTCCGTATGAAGCCTTCTCGCTGGTGGAAGACCTGGAGTATCACCTGCACCTGCTGCTGGCACACAAGCGTGTCCGCTTCATCGAATACGCCGTGGTCTCGGCCGAGCTGCCGGTAGCCCGCACCGCCGAAGTCTCGCAGCGGGCGCGCTGGGAGGGCGGACGCATCCGGGTGGCGAAGATGTGGACCGGGCCGCTGCTGCGGGAGATCCTGCGCGGACGCCTCTCGATGATCGAGCCGCTGATGGACATTACCGGAATGCCGCTGGCCTTCGGCGTCTCAGCGCTGATCATGGTCAGCATCCTCCCCCTGCCTGTAGCACGCATTTATGGACTGTTTTCGCTGGCGCTGGTGCTGACCCATGTGCTGCTGGCCGCATGGGCCGGACCGCATTTTTTCCGTACCCTGCGCCTGCTGGCGATGGCCCCCTTTTACATTCTCTGGAAGTTCCGGCTGGTCCCCCGCCTGATCCGCGCTTCGCATTCGGAAGCGGCCTGGATTCGCACCAGCCGCTAATCAGCTTGCCTCATCTCTGCGCCTTTCGATCGCATGGCGCAGGGATGAGGAAGAAACGGAGTCTACTCCCCGTGACCTATCGATCTCTTGCCATTTCGTCTCTACTGTTCGCGCTGCCGGTGACCTTTTCCTGCGCAGCGTGGGCACAACAAACAGCCGCACCAGTACAGCAGGCAGCCGTGTCCGCTCCAGCTCCCGCAGCAGCCGACCAGCCGGCCGATCCACAGCTCAAGCTGAGCCCCACGAAAGCGCTCGAACAGTTCGAGCCTGCGGCGGATGCTGAGTACCAGCTGGGTCCTGGCGACGAGATCAGCATCGAGGTTCCGGGCCATGCGGATCTTAGCGGCAAGTACATCGTCGGCCCTGACGGCCGCATTACGCTGCCCGTCGCCGGCACGGTGGAAGTGAATGACAAGACACGTCAGGGAGCGAGCGCGGCCATCCGCGATGCCCTCACTCCGTATTACACCGATGTGACGGTCACGACCTCCATCGACAAGTACGGCTCGAACCATGTCACCGTACTCGGCAATGTGAAGAATCCGGGAATGATTTCCTTTGATGACACACCGACACTGATGGGCGCGATCTCGAAGGCCGGACTTTCGGCAAACCCCACCAGCAAGGACGGCATTCCTGATACCTGCGTCATCTATCGCGGCAACAACACCCGGATGGATGTCGATCTCCGCCAGTTGATCGAAAGCGGGAGCACGCTGGCAAATATGCGCCTGCGCCGCAATGACATCGTCTTTGTACCCGCCCAGAAGCAGGAGGTCATCTCGGTGATGGGCGAGGTCAACCATCCAGGCCCGGTCACCATTACCCCCGACCTGACCCTGCACCTGGCCCTGGCTGAGGCCGGCGGACTGACCCACGACGCGGGCAAGAATATCTACGTAGTCCAGGCATCGACCGGCAAAACCGTCATGATCTCGTACAAGGATATGATGGCTCCCAACGGAGACAAGGAGATCGCCCTGCACGCCGGCGATAGCATCTATGTGAAGCCCAGCGGCCTTTCGAAGATGGGCACGGTGGTCCAGAAGCTCGGCCCGGCCGCGACCCTGATTGAACTTGGCGCCATCCTTTAGTTAAAGCGCCGGACACAACTATTCCAAGCGATTCACATCCATCCCGGACCGGCATGACCGTTCGGGAATAGGATCAAGGGACCGATATCCATGTACATCACCCCGGTCAATCCTGCCGAACCCCGCAGCGCCCCGGTTGCTCCCCAGCAGCCGCTTCGCCCTGCCTCCAAAGGCCCCATGTTGCGCATCAATGTCCTGCGCAGCCTGCGCCTGCATCCAGTCACGGCTTCGGTCGTGGCGCTGCTTACTCTGGGGCTCGGGCTGGCCTTTCTGCTGCGCGGCAGGCCGATGTACGAAGTATCGAGCGTGCTCTACGTCTCGCCCACCTTTCCTGCCACGCTGCATACCGACCAGGAGCAGCAGTATTCCTATGACTCCTATATCCAGGAGAAGGTACAGGCGATCTACAACTACAGCGTGCTCGCCCAGGCCATCAATACCCTGCCGATCGGCACCTGGAGACAGCCCGGTGAGACCGAGCAGTCGGCTGTAGAGCGCCTGCAGCATATCCTCGAAGCCAAGCGCATCGGGGAGTCCTACGAAATCGGGGTCACGCTCGACGGCTATAACCCGAAGCATCTTGCCGAGGTCGTCAACGCGGTCGGAAACGCCTTTACCGAGACCAGCAAGAACGAGCAGTTTTACGGCCGCGACGAACGCCTGGCCACGCTGCGCGAAACCCGCAGCCAGATCCGGAAAGATCTGGATGCGAAACTCCAGGAACAGGCTTCGATCACCAGTTCGCTGGGCATGGCGAATACCGGCCAGGGTGCGAATCCATACGACAGCCAGATCAGCGCACGGCTCAGCACGCTGGTCACGGCGCGCGACAACCGTATTGCCGCCCAGGCCCAGCTCAGCGCCCTTGAAAATGGGGACAGCAGCGCACCGAACGCGACCCTCGATGCCGCTGCGGACGATCTGATCCAGAGTGACCCGGGACTGACATCGCTCAAGAGCACCCTGGCGCAGAAGCGCGCCGCGCTGATCGACAAGCTGGCCGGTGAGACGCCGCTGAACCCCGACCGCAAAGCCACCGAGGCGCAGCTGGCGCAGATTAACCAATCGCTCCAGAACATGCAAAACCAGCTGCGCCAGCAGGCCGCCCAGCACCTGCGCCAGAAGGCCGCCGCAGAAGTCGCGCGCACCACCGAGATCGAAACCAAGCTGATGAGCGACATGCAGAGCGCCACCAACGCGGCCAGCTCCGCGGCGCCGAAGCTGCAGCGCGCCCAGGAGCTCGGCACCGAGATCACCAGCCTGCAGGCCCGCTATACCGAGGTCGACAACCGCATCGGAGACTTGGAGCTGGAGAGCACCTCCCCGGGACCGGTCCATGTCTTCGAACCCGCACTGCCGCCCCTCGGCCCAATGCCGAGCAAGAAGAAGAAGATGCTGCCGGTTCTCTTCCCGGCGGCCATCCTGCTCGGAGTGCTGACGGCAGTCCTCTGCGATCTCCTCGATCCGCATGTCTATAACGGCGGCGATCTCGAGAGCACGCTCGGCTTCGCTCCTATCGGCATGCTGCTGAATGACAGCGATGTGACTCAGAGAGTCTATGACGAATGTGTTCTGCGTCTGGCCGCGGGCATCGACCACTCGATCCGCTCGGCCGGAGCTCGCACCTTTGTCTTCACCGGGGTGAACTCCGGCGTCGGCACCACTTCGATCGTCGAGAACCTGGGCAGCGCGCTCGCGCGGCTGGGACGCAAGACGATCTCCATCGATGCCTCCGGTCACACTGCGCCGGTAGCCTATGTCACACTCGGACGCGGTGCCAGCTCTTCCTCGACAACGGCCCCTGCGGATGCCGAGACTCCTGGCAGCGTCGATGGCAAGATACAAACCTCACGGCTATGGAATGAGCTGGTGCCCAGCCAGGCGGCGCCGCTTTCCGGCTACGTAGTCCAGGCGTTCCAGGATCTTTCGAAGGAATACGAGGTCATCCTGATCGACGCCGCTCCAATTCTTCTTTCCGCGGAGAGCGAGTATCTTGCCCGCTGCGCCGATGTGACCATCCTGGTCTCGGAGGCTGGACGCACCACGCGCCGCCGTATCCACCGCGCCGCACGCTTGATGGAGAGGCTGGATGTGGGCGGTGCTGCGGCCGTCATCAATAAGGTGCGCCTGGTGCGCCTCGAAGACAACATCCGGGAAGACCTGAAGGAATCCGAAACCCGCATTCAGGAGGCCGGCCAACGCTGGCGTCCGCAGCGGGTATCTCCTGCGACGCCGATGGGCGGCTTCGAGCCGGCCTCAACCGCCTCGAGCCGCGAGGAAACCGTCGGATTCAGCAGCGAGAGTAACTAGCGCCTAAGTGACTAACAGGCGTAATTGAGTGACTAACTGGCGGTTGCGCTACCCCCTTCGTGGGAAGGCGTACCGCCTTACATCCAAGTAAGCTTTGTGACATCGGCTGCGATCCAGCCATGCTTCGTTCGGCTCCGTTCTTATGGCAAATCCATTCGACGATCAGGGAAGTTCCCGCCTCATCCCCATACGGCCGCGCGACCCGCGCGCGATCGAGGATGCAGTGGCGGAGCTATGGCAGCAGATGCTGGGACTGCCGGAGGTAGGCCGCGAAGAGAACTTCTTCGACCTCGGCGGCACCTCCCTGCTGGCTACGCGTCTGCTCTCGAAACTGAACCAGACCTTTGCAACGCAGCTGCCCACCTCCGCGGTCTTCGCGCACACCACAGTGCGCGCCATGTCCACCTACCTGGCAGAGACTCTGGCCACCCGTACCTCGGATGGCTCGCAGGGCGCAACCATCCAGAACGACTCTGCGGAAAACGCTCCTGCCCCGGTTCAAGACCACGCCATTGCCATCATTGGCATGACCGGGCGATTCCCTGGCGCGGACTCGGTTGAAGAGTTCTGGCAGAACCTCTGCAACGGCGTCGAATCGATTACCTTCTTCGACCCGAATGAAATCGAAAGCCCCGTTCCCCAGGGCGAATCGCTCGCTCCGTATGTTGCGGCCAAGCCGCTGCTACGTGATGTGAAGGGTTTCGATGCCGGCTTCTTCGGCATGTATCCGAAGGAAGCCGAGCAGACCGACCCGCAGCATCGCATCTTCCTCGAGTGTGCCTGGGAGGTGCTCGAGCGCGCAGGCTACGATCCGGCGCAGGCTCCCGGAGCGGTCGGCGTCTTTGCCGGCTGCAGCATGAACACCTACTTCATGCAGAACCTCGCCAGCGGACGCGAGTTCCTCGAAAACTTTACCGGCGACTACCAGACCGGCAACTACACGACGATGCTGGGCAACGATAAGGACTTCCTGCCCACGCGCATCAGCTACAAGCTCAATCTCAAAGGGCCGAGCATCGCCGTGCAGACGGCCTGCTCGACCTCGCTCGTCGCTGTAAGCCAGGCGTGCCAGAGCCTGATGACCGGCGGATGCGACATGGCGCTGGCCGGCGCAGTCTCGATCACCTTCCCGCTGCACCGTGGCTACCTTCCGCAAGAAGGTGGACTGGCTTCGCTCGACGGCCACTGCCGTCCCTTCGACGCCAAGGCCAGCGGCACGATCTTTGGCCACGGTGCGGGCGTGGTGCTGCTCAAGCGACTGAGCGATGCGGTCGCCGAAGGCGATCAGGTGCTGGCTGTGATTCGCGGCTTCGCCATCAACAACGACGGCGCGGCGAAGGTCGGCTACACCGCTCCGGGGATCGAAGGCCAGAGCGAAGTGATTGCCCGCGCGCAGGCCATGGCCGGCGTCGATCCCGAGACCATCACCTACATCGAGGCGCACGGCACCGCGACCCCGCTTGGCGATCCGATTGAAGTCGCAGCACTGACCAAAGCCTTCCGCAAAAAGACCCAGGCGCGCGCCTTCTGCTCAATCGGCACGGCGAAGTCGAATGTCGGCCATCTCGACGTAGCCGCCGGCGCGACTGGATTAATCAAGACGGTGCTCCAGATCGAGAACCGCCGCATCCCGAAGCTGCTGCACTACGAGGCGCCGAATCCGAACCTCGAACTCGAGGGGTCCCCTTTCGTCATCGCGAAGGAGGATTGTGTCTGGAATCCCGAAAATCTTCCGTTACGCGCGGGTGTGAGCGCTTTCGGCATTGGCGGCACGAATGCCCACGTGATCGTGGAAGAGGCGCCGGAGCTTCCGGCATCGAGCACGGGCCAGCGCGATCAGCTGCTGGTGTGGTCGGCGAAGACGCCGACGGCGCTCGAGGCCATGCGTGCCAACCTGGCGGAGTATTTCACAAATCATCCCGAGGCGAACCTTGCGGACGCAGCGTGGACACTGCAGGCCGGACGCAGCCGCTTCGAACATCGCGCCGCGTTGGTGGCCTCGTCAGTCGAAGATGCCATCGCCGCATTGAGCCCCGTGGCCGCATCCAAGGACACCTCCAGCAAGCGCGTGCTCACAGGCGAGCGCAGGCTCGACCGGCCGGGCGTGGTCTTCTGCTTCCCCGGCCAGGGCGTGCAGACGTTGAACATGGCGCGCGGCCTCTATGAAACGGAGCCTGTCTTCCGCGCAGCGCTCGAAGCGTGCAGCCACAAGCTGGAATCTCTGCTCGGCGAGCGGCTGATCGACGTTATCTATCCGGCGGAAGAGACGCCGGAAGCAGCAGCGCGGCTGAACCAGACGGAGCGCGCGCAGCCGGCGATCTTTGCCGTGGAATATGCTCTGGCGCAGCTGTGGCTTTCATGGGGCATCGAGCCCGCAGCCATGGTGGGCCACAGCGTGGGCGAGTACGTGGCGCTCTGCCTCTCCGGCGCAGTCTCGCTCGACGATGCGCTGAAGATGATTGCCGTGCGCAGCCGCCTGATGCAGCAGATGCCGCACGGCAGCATGCTGTCGGTCCGTGCTTCCGAGGAGCGCGTGCGCTCGCTGATGGGCAAGACGCTCGACCTGGCCGCCGTGAATGGCCCGCAGCTTTGCGTCGTTTCAGGCACAGATGAAGCCATCGCAGCCTTTGCCGCGAAGCTCGACGAGCCCCAGCCCGACGGGAACAGCATCGTGCATCGTCGGCTGGTCACCTCGCATGCCTTTCACAGCCGCATGGTTGATGCGGCGCTCGAACCCTTTGCTGAATTCCTGCGCGGCATTCCTTTCTCGGCGCCCAGGATTCCGGTCATCTCTACCGTGCACGGTGGCCAGCTCACCGAGGCCCATGTCGCCGATCCGTCCTACTGGACACGTCAGCTGCGAAGCACAGTTCGCTTTGCCGATGCGATTGCCGAAGCGGCGAAGACGCCGGAACGTATCTTCCTTGAAATCGGCCCGGCGGAGACGCTGGTGCAGCTCATGCGGCAGGTCATCGGCACCGCCGGCAATCACGCCGTTATCGCTTCACAAGCCGGACTCAAGGACGGCATTCGCGGTGAAGCCGCGATGCAGTCGGCGCTTGGGCGTCTGTGGCTCACAGGCGTGGCGCCCGCCTGGACAAAGCTTCATGACGGCGAGCAGCGGCATCGCACGCTGCTGCCTACCTATCCTTTTGAGCGCAAGCCATTCTGGGTCGCTCCCACGCGCAGTTCATCCTCCAATCAGTCCCCGCAGCCGCAGGCACAGGGTCCACAGAGACCCGCCTCGTACGAAGTCGGCAGCGCTATTCCGGCTGTACCCCCTGAGGTTCCTCCTATGCACGCTTCCTCTGCCAGTCCCATGCTCGATGCGCTCACCGCGCTCATCTCCGATCTCTCCGGCGTAGAGCTCGCCGGCGCCGATACCAGCGCCTCCTTCTTCGAGCTCGGCTTCGATTCGCTTTTCCTCACGCAGCTGACGCAATCCATTCAGCAGAAGTACAAGGTGAAGCTGACCTTCCGTCAGCTCATGGAGGACTACTCGACGATCGATGCGCTGGTGGCGCATCTGGAGGCGAGCGTTGCGCCTGAGCTGCGGCCTGCCGCACCGGTTGCGACTCCAGCTGCAACGTCCGCTGCTGCTCCGCTCACTTCTGCGATTCCTGCCTCGATCCCGGTGGTTGCGCCTGCGGCCTCGCTGCCCTCCGACGCCTCCGGATTGCAGGCGCTCTTTGCCGCGCAAACACAGGCGCTCTCGCATCTCTTCCAGCAGCAGATCGCCGCGCTCGCCGGTGCAGCCCCGACTGCAATCCCCGCACCCGTGGCTACAGCGGCATCAGCCTCCCATACTGCCCCGCAGACGGTTGCGGCCAAAATCACTGCACCTGAAGCCGAAGCAGCACCGCAGAAGCCGGTCTTCGTTCCCTTCAAACCGATTCAGCGCGGCACCGACACGGGTTTGAATGCGACGCAGCGTGCCTATCTCGACAAGCTGGTCACCCGCTATACCGAGCGCACAGCAGCGTCGAAGGAATTCACGCAGGCGCATCGCTCTTCCTTTGCCGATGGCCGCGTGGTTTCGGGCTTCCATCAGCAGATTAAGGAACTGATTTATCCGCTGGTCGTCGATCGCGCCAAGGGCGCGTACCTGTGGGACAAGAACGGCAACCGCTATATCGACATTCTGAACGGCTACGGTGCGATTCTCTACGGCCACTCGCCGGACTGGCTGCTCGAAGCCGTGCGCAACCAGATGGAGCTGGGCTTCCCCATTGGTCCGCAGACGGAGCTGGCCGGCATCTGCTCGGAGCTGGTACGCGAGCTGACGGGCATGGAGCGTGTGACCTTCTGCAACACCGGTTCCGAGGCCGTGATGGGCGCAATGCGCCTGGCCCGCACCGTGACCGGACGGAATCTTGTCGTCGTCTTCGGCGGCGACTATCACGGCAGCTTCGACGAAGTGCTTGTCAAGGCGGCCGGCAAGCGTACCGTACCCATCGCACCCGGCATTCCGCGCGAGAGCGTCGCCAACATGCTGGTTCTTGACTACGGTTCGGACGAGGCACTGGAGATTATCCGTCAGCGCGCCGACGAGATTGCCGCCGTGCTGGTCGAGCCGATCCAGAGCCGCCATCCCGAGCTGCGTCCGGTCGAGTTCCTGCGCGAAGTGCGCCGCATCACCGAGCAGTCGGGCGCAGCGCTGATCTTCGACGAAGTTGTCACCGGTTTCCGCACCCATCCGGGCGGACTGCAGGCGGTCTTCGGCATCAAGGCCGATCTGGCCACCTATGGCAAGGTCGTCGCCGGAGGACTTCCGGTGGGTGTTCTCGCCGGACGGCCCGAGTTCATGAACGCCCTCGATGGCGGCCCATGGCAGTATGGCGATGCATCGTTCCCGGAGACGGGCGTGACCTTCTACGCCGGCACCTTCATGCGCCATCCGCTGGCGATGGCCGCGGTGCGCGCAAGCCTCGAGCATCTGAAGTCCGCCGGCCCTGCTCTGCAGGAAGGCGTGGAGAAGAAGACCTCGGCACTGGTGAACGATCTGCGCACGCTGTTCACCGAGTTCTCGCATCCCTCGGCGATCGAAACCTATTCCTCGTGGTTCTATCTGCCGGTAGCCACCGAACCCTTCCTCAGCCGCATGCTGCACTTCCATCTGCGCGAGAAGGGCCTGCATATCCAGGAAGGCTTCCCCTGCTTCCTGACCACGGCGCACACGGACGAAGATTTCGACTTCGTGCGCAAGGCCTTCCGCGCCAGCCTCGAAGAAATGCGCGACGGGCAGGCACTCCCGGGCACTGCATCCACCTTGTCTCTGGCCGCCGTCGCAGATGCTTCCCCGGCGGTTGCGGCAACCGTAACCGCTGAGCCGATCGCGCACGCAGGCGAGGAATCTGCGACCGAGACCCCGATTGCCCCTGTCTCCCCTGTTCCAATCACGGAAGAGCAGCGGGAGATTCTCCTGGGCACACAGCTCGGACACGAGGCCAATTGCGCCTTCAATGAGTCCACTTCGCTGGTACTGAAGGGCGGCCTGAATCTTGCCGCTTTCACGGCCGCGCTCAACGACCTGGTAAAGCGGCACGAATCGCTGCGCCTGCACATCGATCTTGCGACCGAAAAGGCGATTATCTCGACCGATGCCGTGCTGCCGCTGCTCGAAGAAGACCTGAGCGCATTGCCTGCCTCCGAACAGCCTGCGGCGATTGCCGAGCTCATTCGCGATGAGGCTTCGACGCCCTTCGATCTCTCGCAGGGACCGCTCTTCCGCACGCGGCTGATCAAGCTGAATGACACTGAGCACCGCTTCGTGCTCACCGCGCACCACATCATCTTCGACGGCTGGTCGACCAACGTCTTCTACAGCGAGCTGAGCGAGCTCTACAACGCGCGTCTCACCGGCCGCGCGCCCGCACTTGCCCCGGCGTTGCGCTTCAGCGAATATGCCCGCCGCAACGCGACGCAAAATACCGCCGAAGCCTTCTGGTTGAGCCAGTTCGAGACCATTCCTTCTCCGCTGCAGCTGCCCACCGACCGGCCGCGCGCAGCACTGCGGACCAACCGCGGCACCAGCAAGCGCTTCGTCATTCCCTCTGAGCTGACAACGAATGTCCGCAAAGCCGGAGCGAAGCAGGGCAGCACGCTCTTCGCCACGCTGCTGGCATCCACCGCGCTGCTCATTCACCGGCTCACCGAGCAGGACGATATCGTGCTCGGCATTCCCATGGCCGGGCAGTCGAAGGCGGAGAACGGCGGCACGCTGATCGCCCACGGCGTCAACTTCCTGCCTATCCGCAGCCACTTCGCCGCCGATCAGCCCTTCGCACAGTTTGTGAAGAAGACGCGCTCGACGCTGCTCGATGCCTATGACCACCAGGACTACACCTACGGCACCCTGCTGCGCCGGTTGAAGATTCCCTCCGATCCCTCGCGCCTGCCGCTGATCGAGTTCCAGGTCAACGTGGAGCAGGTGGGCACGCAGCTCGGCTTCGACGGCCTCACTGTGGACGTCTTCGGCAATCCCAAGGCGTTCGTGAACATGGACGTCTTCTTCAATTTTGTCGATCGCGGTGGCGAAATCTGGCTGGAGTGCGACTACAACACCGACCTCTTCGACGAAACGACGATTGCCCGCTGGTTCGGGCATCTGGAAGCGATCCTCGGCGCCTTCATCGCAGACCCGTCGCTCCCCTCGGCCGACATTTCGCTCCTCACGGCCGCGCAGCAACAGCAGATTCTCATCGACTGGAACCACACGGCGACGGGGTATCCACGCCACACCGCGATTCACCGCCTTTTCGAACAGCAGGTGCTGAAGACGCCGGATGCGATTGCCGTGGTCAGCGATCAGCACAGCTTTACCTACGCCGAGCTGAACGAGCAGGCCAACCAGGTGGCGCACTTCCTGCTGCGCTCCGGCGTGAAGTCGGGCACACGCGTGGCCATGAGCCTGCCACGCTCCGCGGAAGTGATCGTCAGCCTGCTTGCTGTACTCAAGACCGGTGCGGCCTATGTGCCGATCGATCCCAGCTATCCTGCACCACGCATCCGGTTCCTCATCGAAGATTCCTCGGCCCCGGTTCTGTTGACCAACCGCGCTACAGCCGCGAAGCTGCCGGAACTCAATGTGCAGGTGATCCAGCTCGATACGGACTGGCCGGCTATCGCGCTCGAAGAGACACAGAACCTCGGCCACGAAGGCACAGCCGACGATCTGGCCTATGTGATGTACACCTCGGGCTCGACCGGCAACCCCAAGGGAGTGCTGGTGCCACAGCGGGCGGTCACACGGCTGGTGCTCAACAACAGCTTCGCCAGCTTCCGCGCCGATGAAGTCTTCCTGCAGCTGGCGCCGCTCTCCTTCGATGCCTCAACCTTCGAAATCTGGGGCGCGCTGCTGAATGGCGCGAAGCTGGTCGTTGCGACCGGCGAGCGCGTGACGCCGGAGGACATCGGCCGGGTGATTGCCGCCAACGGCGTCACCACGCTGTGGCTCACCGCTGCGCTCTTCCACCTCATCGTCACCGAGTACATCGAGATCCTGCGTCCGCTGCGCCAGCTGCTGGCCGGAGGCGACTCGCTCTCGCTCACCCATGTGCGCCGCGTGCTCACCGAATTGCCGCATCTCCGGCTGATCAACGGCTACGGCCCGACCGAGAACACCACCTTCACCTGCTGCCATCCGATCACGCTCGAGAGCGTATCGCAGGGGAATGTGCCCATCGGCCGGCCGATCAGCAATACCCACGTCTACATCCTCGACGGCCGCTTGAACCCGGTGCCGGTGGGTGTGGTGGGCGAGCTCTATGCAGCCGGGGATGGCCTGGCACAAGGCTATCTGAACGCTCCGGAGCAGACAGCGGCGAAGTTCCTCGAGCACACTCTCCCAGGGAGAGTAACTGTCCGTTTGTACCGTACAGGCGATCTGGCACGTTATCGCCCGGACGGCACCATCGAGTTCTTCGGACGCGCCGATACGCAGGTCAAGATTCGCGGCTACCGCATCGAGCTGGGCGAGATCGAGTACGCGCTCGAGCAGTCGCCGAAGGTCAAGTCGGCAGTCGTTGCCGTGCGCACGGACTGGGTTTCTCCGAACGACCTGCCTGGCGACAAGCGGCTGGTGGCCTATGTGGTCCCAGCTGCGAGCACCGCAGCCGGCTCGCCCGAAGCGGCGGAGCTGACGCAGCAGCTGCGGCAGCTTCTCGAAGAACAGCTGCCGGAATACATGCGCCCGGCGGCCATCATGCTCCTCGAGAGCTTCCCGCGCACGCTCAACGGCAAGGTCGACCGCCGCGCGCTGCCGGCTCCGGTAGCCGAACAGATGCTCCGCCGCCGCTCCATCGTCGCCCCGCGCAGTCCACAGGAGCAGACGCTGGCCGATATCTGGCAGAAGGCTCTCGGCCTCGAGCAGGTGAGCGTGGAAGACAGCATCTTTGAAGTGGGCGGCGATTCGCTGCTCATCTTCCGCATGACGACCATGGCGAACCAGGGCGGATTAGCCGTGACAGCGCGCGACTTCTTCCAGTACAAGACCATTGCGGCCATCTGCGAGCACATTCCTGTGGCGGAATTGCAGGAGACAGGAGCAGAAGCCGGAGCGAGAAAGGCTGGAGGCATCCAGGCCATTCCCCGCGCCCAACGCCGCCAAAAACTCACATCGCTGCAGTAGGAGTAGACACGAGACCCTATGGCAGAGATGATTTCGACGGAAAGAGAAACGGATATACGGCAGGGCGAGAAGGGCATGGAACCATCCGGAACGGAAACAGAGGTGTTTGAGGCCAGCGAAGACGTCTATGTCTTCCCGGCCAGTCTCGAACAGCACCGGTACTGGATTCTCGACCAGGTGGACCCTGAGTCCACCGCCTCGAACATGGCCATCGCCTTCCGGCTGGAGGGCCAAGTAGACGACGCGATCGCGGAACAGGCGATTCGCGAACTGACCGCCCGCCACGAGGCGCTGCGCACCACCTTCCGCATGGTCCATGGCGATCTGCTGCAGGTGATCGCAGAACAGCCGAAGTTCAGCTTCCAGATCGACGACCTGCGCAACCTGCCGGAACACAGGCGCATGGCTGCCGCCGAGCAGTCCATTCTTGCGCATAGCCACGTGCGTATCGACCTCGCAGCAGGCCCGGTCTTCCTGACGCGGCTCGTGCACGTCAGCGATACCCAGCATTTCCTGGCCTTCACGATGCATCACAGCGTCTGCGACGGCTGGTCGAATGGCGTGCTGGTGCGCGACTTCGCCGAGTTCTACGCCGCGCTCAGCGCAGGCCGTGCTCCGGAGCTCAACGATCTGCCCTTCCAGTTCGCCGACTTCACCGAATGGCAAAAGGGCTGGCTTGAGACCGAGGACGCAGAGAAGGCGCTTGTCTTCTGGAAAGAACAGATCCGCCGTAATGTGCCGGCGCTCGACCTGCCGACGGATTTCCCCCGCTCGGCACATAAGGACGGCCCAGGACACATCGAGTCAGAGCTGATTTCTCCCGAGCTCAACGCCCGCATCAAGACCTTCTGCCGCAACCATGACGCCACCATGCACCAGGTGCTGCTGGCGACTCTGGAGGGGCTGCTCGCGCGCTATACCGGGCAGGATGCATTCCTGCTCGGCTCGAGCATTGCCAACCGCACGCAACCGGGCATGGAAGATGTGGTGGGCCGGTTTGCGAACCCGCAGGTGATTCTCGCCAGCGTGGAGCAGAACCCAACCTTCAAGGAGCTGCTCGATCGGGTTATCGTGTGGAGCGGCGAGGCCTATGCACACCAGGATCTGCCTTTCTCGCGCATCATGGAGGAGTTCCAGCTCGAGCTGACCGGCGCGACCTCGCAATTTCTTCAGGTTTACTTCGTCTATCAACGGGCCTTCATGCAGCCGCATCAGGCAGGCGAAGGGCTGAAGATCATTCCCCGTCCCTCGGTCAGCGGCGGCGTGAACTTCGACATGCTGGTCAGCGTGGTCGAACGCGCGGAAGGACCGCGCGTCCAGATCGAATACAACACCGATCTCTTCACCCCCGAGCGCGTCCGGCGCTTCATTGCAGCCTTCATCCGCTGCATCGATGCGGTCTGCACCGACAGTAGCCTGCGTGTCTCCGCGCTGCCGCTGCTTGCGCCCCAGCATGAGATTGCTCTCGTCGAAACCAGCCGAAGCTATGCACAGACCGCTCCCGCAGCCTCATCGCTCACCGAACACTTTGACCGCCTTGCGGTTTCGCTGGCGGATGCCGTAGCGATCAGCACCGGATTGCAATCGACATCGTGGAAGGCTCTGCATGCCGAGAGCCTGCGGCTGGCAGCTGCACTCGCGGCGCGCGGCATCACGCAAGGCCAGACCGTAGCCCTGCGTATGGAAGCCAGCGCGGAGGCCGCCGCTGCCGCACTGGCGATTCTGCGCATCCGCGCCAGTGTGCTGCCAGTTCCGGCAACCGCCACGACGGAAGAGTGGAATCGCATCCTTGCGGAGCTGGAACCTGCCGCGGCCCTGGCCTCTGCCAGCTTTGCACGCACCGTGAATCAGACGCTAAGCATCGAACAGCTCCGCAAGGCTTCAGCGCCCCATACCTCTCTGCCGAATCCGGAGCCGGGAGATGCCGCGGTATGCATTCTCGACATCGGCTCGAATGAGCACTATCAGGTGACAACATCTACGCACGCCCGGGTGCTCGAACAATGCTCGGCAGCGGCAACCCGGCTCGATCTCGAAACAGAATCTCTGGTCGGCGTAGTGCCATCCGATACGGCAGTGGGCAGCTGGAGCGACCTGATGCTGCCGCTGTTGCGCGGCGCCGGTATCCGCTACCTGGCGGCCGGTGACGCACCAGCTCTGGGCAGGAGCATCACCGGCACGCCGCTCCAAGCCGTCATCGCATCGCCCTCGGTCTGGTTACGGCTACAGCATTCCGGCTGGAAAGCACCGCAGGGGCTGCAAATCATCTCCCGAGGCGGGCGTCTGCCGCAATCCGTCGCAACCGAGATTGCTACACTCGGCCGCACCTGGTCGCTGCTTTCCTCGGCCCACGCAGGTGGACCGCTGGGCCTGGCCCCGCTTTCGCCCGACACCCTCGATACCTCGTGGCCGGTTGCTCCGCTGCCAGGCAATGAGTTGAGCGTTCGTGACCGCTTTGGAAAACAGGCCATCGAAGGCGTGCACGGGGAGCTCTGCTTCCGGCAGTCCAGCGATTCGGATTGGACCGGAACCGGCTACACGGCACAGTTCCAAAACGGCGGCATCGCAGTGATCGGCGCGGCGACCCGCACGATTCGCATCAGCGGCTACCGGGTACATCTCGGCGAGCTCGAAGATCGCCTGATGGAGCTGCCCGATGTATCGGCAGCACGCGCCTCTGTTCAGAATGGACCGCACGGCGCTCCCGAGCTGGTCACGTACCTTGCAGGATTTGACGGCAAAGAGCCGGACCGCGAGCGAGCTGCAACTCATCTGCGCGCAACTGCGCCGCAGCATCTCTCCCGAACCGAGATCGTCTCTGTGCCGGAGATTTTCTGCCGGCCAGACGGCTCGCCGAATCTGGCGCTTCTGCCGCGCCCCGATCGCACGCTCAGCAACCGCTCTGCCTGCGAAAGCTTTGTTCCTCCGGCTGACGAGCTCGAAGCGAAGCTGGTTGCGATATGGGAAGAGGTGCTGGGCGTTCCGAACATCGGCACCCGGACGAGCTTCTTCAGCCTGGGCGGTTATTCGCTCATGATCGTGCGCCTGTTTGCACGCATCAACAAGGGCTTCGGAACCTCGCTGCCGATCACCACCATCTTCAACGCGCCCACCGTGGAACAGCTGGCCGAGATTCTGCGCGGCCGCAAGGCGTATTCCGCGCTGGTGCCGGTGCAGACCACAGGAAACCGGCCGCCGTTCTTCCTGATTCACTCGTATCTGCTCTATGCCGGTCTTCCTTCAGTGATGGGACGCGAGTATCCGTTCTATGGACTGCGCGAGCTCGATAACGAAGGACAGATCACCATGGAGCAGCGCGTACGCTCCTACGCCGAGGCCATCCGCGCCGTGCAGCCTGAGGGACCATACTTTATCGGCGGCTGGTGCGCGGCCGGTCCGCTCACTGTCGAGGTAGCCCGTCACCTGATGGCCGCCGGTCAGCAGGTCGCGTTCATGGTGCTCTTCGATTCCTGGCGTCCCGGTTATGCCGAGGAGCTCGCGGCACAGCAGGCGACGGAAGGCCGCGCCGGCTGGCTCACGCGCCAGCGCTGGAAGTATGCCTACCACGCCAGCCGCATGCGCAAACTGCCACGCAACCAGCGCGCGCAGTACCTGTGGAATGCTTCGACGCACAAGCTTAAGGGCATGCGCGACACACTCTATCTCCGGCATTGGGCAACGATGCGCTGGCTCTCACAGCAGTTCGATTTTCGCCTGCCGGACTTCATGCACAACATCAGCCTGGACACGCTCAATGCCGTGGCCAAGTACAAGGCAGAGCCGTTCCCCTGCCGCATGACGCTGATGCGGGCGACAGAATCGCAGGTGGTTCCCGGCGCCGATCCTACCTGTGGCTGGTCACAGATTGTCGCAGGCGGCGTGGAAGTGGTCTGGGCTCCAGGAAACCACGAATCGATGTTCCGCGAACCGAACCTGAGCATTGTTGGCCGCATGCTCGTAGAGCGCATCGAAAAAGCTGCGCAGAACCAGGCCTGAAGACCATGCCCCTGATGCTCTCCCATACCGAACCCCTCTCGCTGCGCGAGGCGACGCATGGCACGGCGCGGAGCATGACTCCGCCGCTCACAGCAGGAGAGATTCATGTCTGGGCGCTGCCGCCCGAGACTACCGAGGCACATTCTTTTTACCCACTCCTGAGCCCGGCAGAGAGGGAGCGTGCGCAGCGCTTTCGCTTCCCGGAACTTTCCGCGCGCTACATGGCCGATCATGCGCGTCTACGGCTGCTGCTGGCCGGATATCTCGACAGTGATCCGCAGCGACTAACCTTTGTTGAGAACCAGCAGGGCAAACCACGCATCGCCTGGCCTGACTGCCGACTGCGCTTCAACCTCTCGCATACGAAGGGCATGACATTGCTGGCCGTATGTCTCGACGCCGAGATCGGCGTGGATGTCGAAATTCTGCGCCCCGTCGAAGACCGTGAAGCTATCGCGGCCATGTACTTCTCGCCTCGCGAAGTAACTGCCTTGCAGGAAGAACCGAAAAGTCATCGCGATCTTGCCTTCCTGCGCTGCTGGACGCGCAAGGAAGCCTACGTAAAGGCCCGCGGCGAGGGACTCTCTCTGCCTCTCGACCAATTCGCGGTCAGCCTCGGCGAGCGTGCATCCCTTCTGCACTGCCAGTGGGACGAGCACGAGACCTCACGCTGGCAGATGGAAGATCTTCACCCCGGCTCCGCACATGTAGGAGCCCTGGCCGTCGAACAGGGCGCATGGTCGCTTCAGCACTACCACTGGCCCTCATCCGGCTCACCAGCCGGAAACATTGGAGACAGAGCATGAACACAATGTTCGTTGCCGATCCCCCGAGCACTTCCCCTCAACTTTCTTACCGCGCCATCGAGCGCCGCACCGCAAGCGATCTGCCCTACGAGCGCTTCGTCACCGAATATCTCGATCGCAACCTTCCGGTCATCATCTCCGGCGCCGCACCGCAGTGGAATGCCATGCGGACCTGGACGCCGCAGTTCTTCAAGGATCGTTTTGGCTCCATGATCGTCAACGTCTCCTACCAGACGAAGATGCCCATGAATGAGCTGATCGACGCCATCCTCGCATCCACGCCTGAAAAGCCCGGTCCCTATCTGCACAAGGTGCTGATCTATCGCGATATGCCGGAGCTGCTCGAGGATCTCTCGCCGGACAGCACCTATGCCTTCCCGCGCCGCTATGCGGGCGCACTCATGCCCAGCCGTTTCCAGCGCCCGGATGGATTCCTCAAGCTGCTCATCGGGGGCGCCGGCGGCAAGTTTCCGCTCATGCACTACGATACGGATAACTCGCATGCCATGATCACCGAAATCTACGGCGACAAGGAATTCATCCTCTTTCCGCCCGAAGATACGAAGTACATGTATCCGTTCGAGAACTCGGACCACACCTCGCAGATCGAGAATCCGGACCAGGCAGACCTCACGAAATACCCGCTCTTCGCCAAGGCAACGCAATATCGCGGCACGGTCTATCCCGGTGACGCGATCCTGATTCCCTCTGCGTGGTGGCATGCTGCGCGCGCGCTCAACCCTTCGATCTCCGTGTGCACCAATATGATGTACCGCTCGAACTGGCCGGGATTCATTGACCAGTGCTGCGATCCCGCGGTGATGAAAAATCCCCTCAACCGTACGATCAAGCGTGTCTATCTGCGCTCCCTGGGCAGCGTGCTCAGTGCATGCGAGGGCCTGCAGAGGGCACTGCCCAAGGGCGGCTTCTCAAAAAAGCTGGCTGAATTTGCACCGCTCTATCGCCAGCAACTGCCGACTGAAGTCCGCTACCCAAAATCCCGCTAACCTGCGAGTCATCCACTACCGCTCAACGACATCGGCCCGGCGTCATAAATATGACGCCGGGCCGATGTCGTTTCTTTCTCTTCAGGCTTACGACCTGCGCTGCGGAAGCCTCACCAGGGGATATGCGCAAAAGGAAGCGAGAGTCCGATCGACGATCTCAGCAGCAGGGCCAATGTCAGCGAAGCCAGAAAGGCCAGCGTCATACCGACATCCTGACTGAGCAGGCCGACTCCCTCACGGTGCGCACTGAAGAGTGTGACGAAGTAGACCGGCAGGTCGCTAAAGGCAACAGCCACAACTGCACCTACCATCCCGAACCAGTGATATCCCAACGGCAACGCGACGAACAGCGTGATGCAATACACAAGGTAAGCAAACGCGTTGTAATGGGATTTTTGCAGCGACAGCACCGCCGGGTAGGCAGTGCTGTAAAGCAGCGTGTGCCATAGTCCGATCGCCAGAATGCCAATCATCCAGGCGGCGCCATGGTAACGCTTGTCATAGACATGCACGATGAAGAGATCCCCGGAGCAGATCACTACGATCAGCAGCAGGGCTCCGGCAGCCAGGACCGGCAACCGGTACTTGCGCAGGATAGTACGATACTCGGGCCGTGGACGGTCACTGAACTTGGCAATAAAAGGAAAACCCACCCGGCTGCAGAACTGCAGAATAATCTGCCGTGGAATATCGGAGAGAGAAAAGGCGATTCCGTACACTCCCAGCGCACTGAAGGTCACCAGCTTGCCAAGGATAAGACGGTCCGACTGCAGCGCCAGAAAGGTCAGCGCGGTTCCAATCAGGATCCAGCGGCCGAAGGTGATGAGTTCGTGGACCGCCGACTTCTCCCAGGCGAAACGGGGACGAATCTCCGGAAGCATCCAATAGCTGACCAGCATACGGATCAGCTCGGAAACAATTCTTCCCGCGACCAGTGCAATCAGACTCGGCTGATAGAGTGCCCAGATGAGTGTTACCGCGAACTGAATGACCTGCTGAAGCAGTTCATTCAACGAAAGCCTGCCCACCCCCAGATGCCGCGCCAACGTCATCATGCTGGGCGAGGTGAATCCGGCAATGGCACTCCCGAAGCCCAGCGCCGGCAGCAGCCAGATCATACGGGGCTCGTGGTAAAAGTGAGCGACCGGCCAGGCCATTGGAATGGTCAGCAGAAACACGCCAAGGCCGCGAATCACCTGAATCGTCCAGGCAGTGTTCAGAAATTCCGGTTCATCTCCGCGCGGATTCTGGATGATGCTCGCTTCCAGCCCGATGTGAGAAAACAGATTCAGTCCAACAATGAACGTCGTAACCAGAGCCAGGACGCCAAACAGCTCAGGCGCGAACAATCTGCTGAGAACGATGCTGCTGACCAGTCTTAGTGAAAGCGAGAGACCGTAGGCAACGGTAACGAAATAAGTGCCCTTGACCGCCTTCTTCTCCAGAGAGCGAACGGCACGAAGTTGTAACCCCTCGTCTTCTTCGGTGGGAATGGGGGCTATGTCGTTATCAATTTTCATCTTGTCTTATGCCGTCGCAAGTTCATCCTGCCGTTAAGGAATTTCAACTTACCAGGCAAATCAAATGGTAATTGAAAGCGCTCCGGAAGAAGATCGTCACTTTGGTGCGCCGTCAGACATCACCATTGTGCTTTCGCAAATGCAAGGTTATTTCTTCGGTGAGGGCCGGAGAATGGGGCAGCTAAACTCAAATCGGGAAGACTGGCAGCAAACCGCATGGCGCGCCAGTGCTACTCGATATGGTAGATCCGAATCGTCTTACCCGCGATGGCCACCGGCTGATAAGACTTGAGCCAGCCGAAGGCCTGAGGCTGCGTACGCAGGTTTGTTTCGCTGATCGCGATCCATCCCTTTTCGGGAATACCAGCCGGCAATGGCTCCCACGGCGGCAAATGAAACTGGTTCAATTCCACCGAACCGCTATAGGAGATCCAGATGTGCTTCACCGGCAGGGTTTCGAGCGTCCTGCTCAATCGCTCCAGGTCCTGTCCCCAGTCATAATCGCTGTCTACGTGGATGAGTGTAGCCCAGGGAGCCGCCGCTTCGTTGTACCACGCAAGAAAATCCGGCGCGGCCACCACACAGGCCAGAACATTCGCGGCCATCAGTAGCCCTACCGCACCTGCCCTGAAAGATGTCGAAACACCGCTGCGCATCGCATAGAGCCTTTGCACGGCAAGCCCACTCAACATGGCGAGAAATGCATAGACGACCAGCACGTGCCGGATGCCGAGATGTACGTGCGAGACCGTCGCCACCAGCATGGGAACAAAAAAACCGGCCAGGGGCACGATCACAAAAGGATCGGTGCGCGCCATGCCTCTGCGCAGGGCGAGCCACAAGCCTGCAAGTCCAAAGATCAGCAGCGGGATCGGAGTCTTGGCCAGCAGCATGAAGAAAAAGAAATACCACCTGCCGTGCGTGTAGACCTCTCCGAAGAGATAGCCCTGAGGCGGATGCTTGGTGAATCCCCGCGCAACACGAATTCCCTGAATGAACTGATATGCCGGGATGTGATCGACTGCACCCATCACCACAGGAGCAAGCGGCCCTGTCTTCGCTGCCAGGCGCTGGACATGAATATGGCTGGCGGGGTTGGTCGCCAGCGGACCAACCTGAAAACGATAGATGCCCCAGATGGTCAGAAACATGATGAGAGCAGCGAAGGCAACGGCTGAGATGCGCGGCAGCTTCCGCTTCGTCCATCCGTGCCAGGCAACCATCACCAGTGCGCAAAGCAAACAGAACGGCACTCCTGACAGCTTCGCTCCACAGGCCAGCCCGACGCCGAACCCGGCCCAGGCATAGTTTCGCCACTCCGGCTCCTGCAAGGCTCTCCAGATGCGATCGATAGCCAGCAGAAATGCTGCCATGAATGGCATCTCGGTGGTTGCGATGGTGGCATTCGCCAGGACCGGTGGACAGAAAAGAAAGAGCAGAGCCGCTGCCAGCGCCGGCCACTCCCCAAGCCAGCGCTTCGTCATGCTCCAGACGAGATACACGGCGAGCAGGTACCACGGCAGAATGCCGAGACGGGCCAGCGTCAAGGTTCGCCAGTAATGGCCGCTCTCCCGAAGCGCGATATTTCCGACATCGTAGGGGTTGGGCAGATCGAGCGCGCGGGCGCCGGATAACCAGGGGCCGACGGCCGCCGAAACACGTCCGACAGGCGGATCGACAGGATCAATCAGATGATGCGGTGGTGTCAGCCACGCAAGACCATTTCCGATATGCGACGGTTCATCCCAGGTTGGACTGAGATTGCGATACACCGATGCCATCAGCACCAGCGAAACCGCCACAGCGATGAACAGGATAGCGCGAGGCACGATCGGTCCGGCCCCGGAGATAGCTTTCGATGTGAGTGTCAGTGGTCGATCCGCCTCTTGCATACCGTCGAACCTGCAGCCAGTCTTATCTAATACGGCAACCTGTCATCGCACGGAGCGGCTACATCGTCGATGCGAGCTCGAGCTGTCTCCTGCAATTCCCTGCCAGGACGCACACACGCTGAGTTCGCACGGAAGTGTTCCTGCTGATCCATATCGAAGATCAGAGGCTCACACACATTGTCGCTTCGGCAAAAACCGACATAGGGGAGAGCTGAAACCTTGGTGGCTCACGTCGGAACTGGATGGAGTGTAGCATTCGCCCATCAGCAGAGCAAGGAAGTCGCGGCAGCCCCGCAGCCTAGAAACGGATGAGCAAAGAGAAAGGTATTACCAAAGAATTGAGCCCCCAGACCGGTCCACAGGAAGTACTCATGGACAAGCCTGAGGGCAGGTAACCACACAATGATTCTCGTGCAGCAAGAGTTGAGTGTGGCAGGTCCCGGCTCACGTCGGGACCCGACCGTTAGTTGCTATAGGTCCAGGTAAGAATGTCCTGAGTTGCTGACATATAGCCTGTTCCACCTGTAAATCCGACATAAGCCGTATTGCTTCCGACGGTAGCCGGAATATTCACAGTAAAGCTGGTGGTGAAGACAGCCTTCGTAACGGTATCCGTGAGCGTCATCGTCAGGGTGGTGCCGTTATAGACAAGATGCGCGTGCATCGTGTCGCCACTGTGAAGGTTGACCTTGCTGGAAGTCATATCAATTGCGGGAATGATCGGCTGCGCGCCATTCTTATAGAGGCCGGTGGAATCCGGACCCTCTCCCTCGTCGTTGAACAGATCGAACTTCACAGCCACGCTCTTCGTCATCCAGCCATAGCCAAGGCAGCCGGCAGAAGCTCCCACCGTCGTCGTGCTGTTGTTCTGGATAGCGAAGGTGAATCCATCCGCCACCGGGTTGAGCAGCTGGAAGGTGAAGTCCGTAGTAAAGGACTGCACATTCACCTTCGTCACATACCAGGCCGTTCCGGACTCGTATTGACCCGAACTCGTCAACTGCAGCTTGGAACCATTCAGCACGGTGCTGCCATTCAGAGCCAGCACGCCCTTGGAGCCGGCGAAGCCGCTTCCGAAGTTGATACCGGAAGTGGTAGCCCCCGTGGCCGCTCCTGTTGTCGCAGCTGACGCAGCGTTGATCGTATACGTCGCTGCCGCCACCGCGCTGTTGGTATAGCCCGAAGCCACTGCGATCGCAGAGATCGTCTCCGTAGAGCTCACCGTGAGCGCACCCGAGTACTTCGTCGAGGAGATCGTCGGAGTTGCGCCGTTCGTGGTGTAGTAAATCACCGCACCCGAGGTCGCATCTGCAATCGTTACCGTCTGCGAGCCCGTGTACGTACCGGTTGCAACGCTGAAGACCGGCGTCGCCGCAGGAGTCTCAATGGTGTAAGCCGCCGTCGCCACAGAGCTATTGGTATAGCCCGAAGCGACTGCGATCGCAGAGATCGTCTCCGTCGAGTTTACCGTGAGCGCACCCGAGTACTTCGCCGAGGAGGTCGTCGGAGTTGCACCGTTCGTGGTGTAGTAGATCACCGCCCCCGAGGTCGCATCCGCAATTGTCACGGTCTGCGAACTCGCATACGTCCCGGCCGCTACGCTGAAGACCGGCGTTGCCGCTGCGGATTCGATCGTGTACGCGGCCGTCGCCACCGAGCTATTGGTATAGCCAGAAGCGACTGCAATCGCAGAGAGCGTTTCTGTCGAGCTCACCGTGATCGCGCCCGAGTACTTCGCCGAGGAGGTCGTCGGCGTCGAACCATTGGTGGTGTAGTAGATCGCCGCACCCGAGGTCGCATCCGCAATTGTCACAGTCTGCGAACTCGTGTACGTGCCAGCCGCAATGCTGAAGGTCGGCACCGCTGCCGCAGTCTCAATCGTGTAGGCCGCTGTTGCGACGGCGCTGTTGGTATAGCCGGAAGCGACTGCAATGGCCGAGATCGTCTCCGACGAACTTACCGTAAGCGCACCCGAGTACTTCGTCGAGGAGGTCGTCGGAGTGGAACCATCGGTGGTGTAGTAGATCGTCGCACCCGAGGTCGCATCCGCGATTGTGACCGATTGCGAGCTGGTGTAGGTACCAGCCGCAACGCCGAAGGTCGGCGTGGCCGCCGCAGTCTCCGATGCAGAGACTGTCCACTTGAATGCCGTTACGCTATGCGCAGGCAGCGTATAGCCGGAAGTAACGCTCACACCGGATGCAGTCGTGTTGGACATCGGAGCCTCGGTTGTGCTCGTCGTACCAAGAGCAGCGACCTCATTCGACTCCGCCAATGAAGTTGGAGCAAATTGATAGGTCGTTACATCGCTGCCTGGAGCATTTGTTCCAGAGAAGCTGACACTATAAGGACTATAAACATCGGTATTCACAATCACCATGCAGCGCTGATTCCCCTGCGCAAATGCATAGCTGCGCAGCACGGGAACATTACTAATCGCGTTGACCGTGTTACTGTTTGCCGGAAGGTTATAAGTCGGATTCGAGGACCATGACGTCTGCACCATCGGTCCGATCTTGCACCAGTTATAGACTTGGGCTCCCAGCATCTGCGGGCGTGGGCAGTAATTACCGCCAAACAGCCCGCTATTCTGAACCGAGCAGTCCCCACCGATATCGATCATCGATCCCCACATATGTACGTTTACGCCACTTTCGCCGTAGTAGTACTGCAGGGCCTGGTATTCATTCTGGTTGATGATTCCTGCCGCGTCATTTTCGCCCATCTGATCCGCTGCGACGACGCCCTGAAATCCGGCTTCGACAAAGGAATCGGAGACGGCCTGCGTAAATGGTCCGGCCGTGCTGGCATTGAACGGGCTGGTGTTCTCTTCATAGACCATGACCTGGCATTGCGCATTGCCGCTCGGTCCACAGCCTGTTTCCTGCTGCAAGCGCGAGACGGAGAGATCGAAGCCGCTCGTCGAGTTCGTATCGTGTGTATTCGAATATGGCTCGGTGAGCGTAGGACCATAAAGCGAGCAAGTAGCGTTGGTGGAACCTGAGGTCAGGCAACCCTGCGTGCTGACCGAGCCAATGCTGCCGGCCGTATAACCATTGATTTCCGCAACGTCCGCCTTTGCTGCAGAGGCCGCTCCGCTGTCACCGGTCGATGCCGTCTGAAAACCCATGACCCACTTCGTTGCAGTCTGGCTGTATCCCTCACTCGACTGGCGGGCACGGGCTGCGGCAAATACGGCTCCGGCACGAATCTGGTAATCCTCATACAAGGTGCTCGAAGAAGTGTTGTAACCAAGGGCATGCCCCAGGAACACTCCATTCCAGTTCTCGTTGCCGAATTCCAGATAGATGGTTGAGAACGGTGAGCCGGAAGCTCCAAGCCAGGGTGTCGTCTGGCCGAGACTGGCGCGGATATCTCCATAGGTGGTGGAAGTTGGACCTTCGAGAAAATCTACAAGGTTCTGCACATCCGCGGTCGTGGTTGTAATGGGGAAGATCAGAACCGGCGTGGCTCCCACATACGCGCACAGATTCAGGAAGTCATAGATACCGGTCTTATTGGTGCTGTAAGCGGTGGAAATAGCCGTCATCGTTTCGATCGATGGCTGATGCTCAAACTGCGGCTTTACCCAGTTCGACATCGTCTCGGAATCGGGAGACGGGCCATAGCGCAAGGTGCAGGCCGGTCCCGTAGTGTTAGCCGAAGACTGGCACCAGGACTGGAGAGCACTTACAAAAGCATCGGTGTAGACGGTTGGATTCGTGTCGGCGTTATTCGTAAAGCTGATATTGTCGAACTCAAGGCTGGTCGCCGTGCTGTTCACCGGGCTCGCCAAAATCGTGAGCGCAAACGGGTAGGGTCCTCCCTCGCTTGGCGACTCCGAGAAATTGCAGGTGAAGCTATACTGCGCCCACTGCGAAGTGATAGCTGGACTTGTTGTCCCGCTATAAGTCTGGGTGCAAGCCGATCCCGAACGGGGTGTAGCTGTGACTAACACCTTGGGCGGAGTAGATGCATTGGACTTAGCCCAGAAAGATACCGTGTAATTGCCATTGAGAGTAATGGTCTTCTCGCTGGGCATATTCAGACCGGTAGCAGCCACGAGGTTGACGCTGCCGCCAGATGGAATGGTCATCAGCAAAGACTGCTGTCCGCACGTGGAGCACAGGTCCGTCGTCTCAGAAGTCAGCGTAGCGCCACCACTCAGGGTGGGAGTGAATGACGATCCATTACTGCCGGTGGCCCAGACGCTGGCCGGCGTTGGATACACGTTGGACATCTGATTATTCGTAGAAATAATAATCACCTGCCCAGGCACACCGAGGCTCCCGGCGCATCCGCTTGATCCCTGGTTGGTCGTGGAGTTGATGACGAAGACCGGACCCGCGGCCGATTGGTTCGTGCTTGACGCTACCGTACCCGTGCAACCCAGGGATGGGTCCGAGGTTCCGCTGGCATACGATCCTTGAACGACATTAAATGTCGCACCAGCCCATTGATTTGCGTCGTAGCTTACATATTGGGTGTTGTTGACATTCCACTGAAAGCTGGTCTGCGAGGAGACGGATTGCGGAGACTGGAACTGAAGTATCTGCTGCTGGATCATCGGCTCAAAGCCGGGATTCGAATACGCAAAATAGTTCTTGAAGTAAGGGTAACTTGCCGACGGCTGACCTAGATTCAGACCGGGTCGGGCGTTGTTGCCGATGACCGCCGTGTCCGTCATCGTGACCGCGGGTCCAGTGGTCTGAGCGTGCAAATTCTTTGCCGCACTCACCACAAAAGCAAACAAAAGCGAGAACAGAACACAAAATACACGTGTCCTATAGCGTATCAATGTAGTCATTTCCTTACTCCAAAAAGTGGTGAGGGACAGCGGGACTCTTACTAGGTTTGTGCGATTTTACATCGACAGATCAACGCAGCAAGGATAAGTAACAGCGAAAAACCGCGCGGCCCAACAGATTCCAGGGATATACCGCACCATACTGGCACCGGCTCGCAATACTTACATTGCTCACGCAATATCTACCCTATCGACACGTAATTGTTACCTTGCAAATCTTCTATAAGAAGCATGCCCGCAAGCAGTCAGCAGTTGCGATCTCAACTATCGAGCGCCCTTAACATCAGAGTCCGGTTAAGAACTCCTGTTTTTGTCTTGTGTTTCTGGCCCGGGTGAGACTCGTACGCGACTCGTGTCTCGTCAACCATGCAAGCTGCTTGTTTCTCCGCAACAACTGCTCCGGGAGGAAGGAGAGAACAAACAAACTTTCGCTGCACGTACAACGCCTATGGGAAGGAAGAGCCAGTTTTCAGGCGGGTGGAAAACCTGACCGAGACCATGCATTCATCTGTCTATATGTCTATCGAGTCTCGAACTTACATTATAGTAATCGGATATACGGTTACCATCAACATGAAAAAATTACTGAATTCATTACCAAAGTACACAGCAATCTGTACGGTTTCGGGACGACCAGACGAACGCCCCCACCTAGTAATTTAACCTTACTCCATTGAAATCAAAGGAGTATTAAGCTTTTCGATTCCAGAGCAAAGACTGTTGCCCGGCGACAGCTCTCTGTGGCCCAGGCAAGGCCTTGGCCGGAATGCTTTTCAGGCGGCCGACTTCATTTTCCGGACCGGTTCGGCTCGCGGAGCAGCTGTGACGGGTTTTCACAGGCTGCGCGAGTTCCCTGGCGACCGGGAAGGCGTCCTCGGCTACACAGGATACCCAGCCGGGCATGCCCCCTGGTGGCATAAGCCATTGCCTTTGCGCACCCGTTTAGGCTTCCGACCGGGAGCCCTGTTGCGTTGCCGGCACTCATCACCGGCATGCTTTCTCCTGCAGACACCTATCGACTTCAGCGTATGGAATAACTCAGGTATCTCGACCACTGCAGCATTTCAATCCGGATAACGGGATATGTGCCATAACTTAAATTTTCCGCGCGGAGTTGATACAAGTTATCTACGAATAGCACCAGGCCTCCAGGCCACGCTAAGTTCGACCGAAGCAGGACAGAATTACCGCTCAGCCGAGCGGAGAAACCTGCCATTCCCTCCATGGATAGCGCTCAGCCGGCCACCGGCGCTATCGAGCCTCTAGGCTCTGGCAATTCTTCTCTCTCGACGAGGAATCATTCCTCGCGCATGATGGTGATAACCCATTGCACCTTCGCTGGCAGATCTTCCCCCAGGATCGACGTTTGCAATGCCTGCAGGGATCGATTGTTTGGGCGCGGCCGGCCCAGGACGACCATTATCTGTTCAGATTTAGAAGGACATCATTCTCATGGCAGAGCCAGCAACAACAGAATCTCCTCTTATCCAGCCGCGCGCCACGCCATTAAACCGGCCCCAGCCACGCCGCTTATTCGATCGTCTTCCTGCCATCCTCTCTTCTACCGTTGTTCTGATCGCAGTGCTGTTGATCGTGGGAAGCTATTCTCGGGTGAGCCAGACCTGGGATGAGCCGGCGCATATCGGCACTGGCATGGAATGGCTCGCGCGTGGCACCTACACGCTGGACCTCATCGACCCTCCGCTTCCTCGCATCTCGACCGCTCTCGGCCCCTACCTGCTCGGCTCGCGACCCAGCCCCTCCATGGCAGCCCATCGTGTCCCTGGAGATGTGAATCCGTGGGCAGAGGGAAACAGAATCATCAACGCCAGGCCCAACCCGCAGAGGGTTTTGCTTGCGGCTCGACTCGGCATTCTGCCGTATTTCCTTATCGCCGCATTTCTCACCTGGCACATGACAAGACGATGGCTGGGACCCTGGCCCGCGGCGATTGCGACAGCGCTCTTTGCAACCTGTCCCCCGGTGCTCGCCCACGCCGGGCTGGCAACGACAGACATGGCGTTCGTCGCGATGTTTCTGCTCGCCCTGGACCGCCTGTGGCGGGCACTCGAAAAGCCATCCGCACTGCATGCATTTTTCGCGGGAGCGGCTATCGCTCTCGCGTGCCTCTCGAAGCTTTCTGCCATTCCCTACCTTGCGCTTTGCGCCACCGCGTTTCTGGTCTACTTCTTCCTGAGCACACGGACCATACCACGGATCCGGTACTGGGCCATTGCGAGCGTCTCCCTCCTGTTCACGGTATGGGCCGGCTATCACTTCGACATTGGAGCCATCGCCACACGCGACCCGCAGACGCAGGTACATCTGCAACATGTGCTCAGCAGGCTTGGACCGCTGCGTCTTCCGGCATCGATCTTAACCAATCACTTCCCCGCGTACGCATTCGTGGAGAGCCTTCGCACCGCTTCGTATATGCGGGCGCATCCTCCGCAGGGCTACCTTTTTGGACACCTTTATAACGGCGGCCTCTGGTACTTCTTTCTGGTAATTCTGCTGGTAAAGACCCCGCTTCCCTTCCTTCTGCTGGGAATCCCCGGGATCGTGCTGGGCATTCGCCAACTCTGGAAGGCGCACGATGGTTATGCGCTGGTTCCATTGGCAGGCATTGTTTTCCCTGTCCTGGTCGCAACGCTCTCTCATGTGAATCTCGGCGTTCGCCATGTGCTGGTGGTCTATCCGTTTCTGGCCATGCTGGCAGCTTTGTCACTTCTCAAGCTCCAGAGCATCCTAAAAAGGCGTTGGGCCGCGTACTCCATCGCAGCCCTGCTTCTCGGCTGGCAACTGGCCAGCTGTTTGTATATCTCACCCGATTTTCTGACCTATCTCAATGAACCGGCATCGCCGTACACCGGCTATCTCTGCACGGACAGCGATCTGGATTGGGGGCAGGATATCGGCCGCCTGAGTGTCAGGCTGAAGCAGCTCAATGTTCAGCACGTCTGGATCGCGTATAGCGGATCGGCTGACCTCAACAGGGAGGGGCTTCCGGCCTGGGATAACCTTCAGAAGCTGGAGGAGGCGCATCCTGGGCAGCATGTCACCGGATGGGTCGCCGTGAGTGAAACCTGGGCCCGCTGGTATCCCGAACAGTATGGATGGCTCACTCCTCAATACCGCGTAGGGACCGCTGGACGCACCATCCGGATCTATTACATCCCTCCGAGCAACGCAGAGACCCCGCATGCACAGTAACGTGAGCGTGATCGCCACTGCAAGGTGATCACGCTATCCGACAGTCACCGTGTCATTCTGCAGAACCGAGGACAGCGTCCATTCCATGCGCCGCTCCAGCCAGATTTCCTGCGTGTTCGCCTGGGCAAATACGATCGCGGCTTCGACCATCTGCGCGACTTCTTCCCGGTTCGATGCAAGATGAATCAGCATCCTGGCCATTGCATCGGTGTCTGGCCACGGAACTACGCGTCCGCCGCCGCTCTCGAGAAGTTCGCGATAGTAGTACGTGTCGAAGGCGAGATAAGGAATCCCGGCAGCCATCGCATCCAGCGCGCTTCTCGGCGTATCTTCGCGAAGCGGCGCAGCGAGCAGGAGATGGAAAGGATACAGAACGCGAAAGAACTCCTGGCCAAACTGCATCGCTCCATGAAAGGCAACAAATCCCTCCGCGTGGAGCTCACGGGCAAGAGCCTGCAGCTCATCAGCCTGCGGGCCTCCACCGATGATATCCAGCGTAATGTTCGCGCCTGCATTCCGCGCTGCGGCCACCGCCCGCAGACAGCGGTCGATCCCCTTGTAAGCGATGAGCCGTCCAAAATAAATCAGCTTTAACGGCCGCGCAGGATCGCGAAGCTCCTCCAGTTTCCGCTCTACGCTCTCCCGATCGATGATGTTTCTTTCGCTGTGAGAGGCATCGAGAATAGCCTTGACATTCGGCCTTCCCGCACCGAAATCCGCAACCATCTTCTTGCCCTTAAGCAGAACCAGAGAGCAATACCGCGCTGCGATCCAGACCTGCAGGGAGCGCGCCACGTCATAGACATACTTGCAGAGCAGATAGCTCCGCAGCGACCAGTCTCCGGTGCGATAGCTCATCCAGGCCGAATTGCGGTAATCGATATCGACGACAAATACCGTTCGGCGCTTAGCCATCACGCCAAGCACAATCGACACAAACTCGAAAGGAAGCCACACATCCCAGGAGAGACCGCTATGGATGCAGATGCTCTGCTTGACCAGTCCGGAGAGGGTTTTCATCACCGGCCTTAGAAGACGCAGCTTTCCGGCAGTCGAGAGAGCAGCCTCATCCGCGAACAGCATACAAAAAGCGACCTGCTCGGCCCGCTCGTCGATGACCGCAAAGCCTTGCTTCCCTGCTTCGTAGGCTGCCCGGGACATTCCCGGTGATGCAACAACCAACTGCCGTGCGCCCGCTCCAATGCGCGTGCGCATCATCCGGAGGTGCTCAGCGAATGCGCTCTCCACCGCCACCGTCCCCTCATCGATGCGGAAATGCCGCACCGGCAGCACCATGGTGTAGTTGGCAGTATCGTTACCGCTCTCGCCTGTCATTCAGAACCCAGCCTGTCCAGCCTCACTCTAGTTACCATCTGCATGGAATTTGAGTACGTCATCCCCCGATCCGGGGATTGCGCACGACGCCATCGGCATTGCATCTTCATTCGAGTTCCGTGTGTGCGCTTCGCATGCGTCGCCGCGGTGAAGTGGGGCTGGCCGAAAGGTATAATCCTCTCGTCTTCTCCGCTTCTACTCTGCTGTCCCAGACCACAGGTGTCAAGAAAAACCATGGCAATCGCCTACTTGATCGTCGCCCACAAGAGCCCCGATCAGATTCTTCGCCTCATTCGTGCGCTGCACGAGCCAGACGCTTTTTTTATTATTCACATCGACAAGCGCGCAGCGGAGGAAGTCTATGCACCTTTGCGCGAGTATGCGGCTTCTCATCCCGAGGTGCTTCTGACGCCGCGATACCGCTGCTATTGGGGGGGATTCGGCATCGCCAGGGCCATGATCGCGTGCGTAAACGCAGCCGTGCGGGCGCAACGCCCGTTCGATTATGCCTTTCTGCTTTCCGGCCAGGACTACCCGATCAAAAACACACAGCAGATCGCCTCTTTCCTTGCGCAGAACAAGGGCAAGGAGTTCATGGAGTCCTTTTCGCTGGCGAAGCCCAACCGCTGGACCGACCACGGCGGCTATTTTCAGGCGATGGCCCGCGTTTCTTATTGGACTTTCTTTCTCCGGAGCCGGGTCTTTCATCTCCGCGTGGCCCGTAAATTCCCTTTCGGGTGGGAGCCGTTCGGTGGATCGCAATGGTGGTGCCTGTCCCGCGAAGCACTTTCTCACATCGAATCATTTCTGCGTGAGAATCCCTCGTACCTTCGATACTTTCAGCACGTCTTCATTCCCGACGAGTCGATCTTCCAAAGCATTCTTTCCAACTCGGAATTCCGCGGCAGGATTGTGAATGACGACCTGCGCTACATCGACTGGGAAAACCCCAATCCACTTTATCCAAGAACCATGGAATCCGATGATTTCGAGAAGCTCGAGGCTTCGCCCAAGCTCTTCGCGCGGAAGTTTCTGCCCGATCGCAGCAAAGAGTGCCTGGATCGCATCGATGCGCAGCTTCTCGGCATCGGGCGCCAAATTTAATCGTCATATTTTTTAGAATTGAGAGAAGCATGTCCACGCATCCGGGAAAGATTCGTATGGCCTACCTGCTCAGCCAATATCCGGCTGTCTCCCATACGTTCTTTCTGAAAGAAATTCTTGGCCTGCGCCAGCTGGGCTTCGAGATCGAAACCGCGTCGATCAATGCACCCGACCGTCCTCTCTCTCAACTACCACCGCTGGAAGCGGAAGAGGCCGCGAGAACCTATTACGTGAAGCAGTTCCGCGTGCAGGAGCTTTTTTTTGTACTGTTCACGGTTACACTTCTTCACCCCGCGATAGCCATTCGCGGCATACGGGGAGCGATGCGGTTAGGCGGATGGGATTTCTACCAAAAAGCTTATGCGCTGCTCTACCTCGTCGAGGCATTTCTCCTCGGGAGCTGGATGCGGAAGCGCGGCCTCCATCACCTTCACGTCCACTTTGGAGGTCCGGTTTCCACGGTTGCGATGCTGACGGCAGAGGCATGGGGATTCGATTACTCCATGACCATCCACGGCCCCGAAGAGTTTTACGATGTGAGCTCGTTTTATCTTCCGCGCAAGATCGAGCGCGCAAAGTTCGTCTTCTGCATCAGCGACTTCTGCCGCAGCCAGCTGATGAAGTACAGCGAGCCTGCGCACTGGGACAAAATGCATGTCGTCCGACTGGGCGTCGACACCGAAGAGTTCAAGCCCGTCACGCATGAACCGAACCTCCCGCTGCAGATTATCTGTGTCGGCCGCCTGGTACCGGCGAAGGGGCAGCATATTCTTCTGCGGGCTTTCGACGTACTGCGCGCCAAAGGACATGCCGTGCATCTCACCCTGATCGGAGACGGCCCCGATCGCCGCAGCCTCGAACACGAAGCAGCCGAGCGCCAACTGTCTGCCCATGTCACCTTCTGCGGAGCTCTGAATCACAATGAGACTCGCGAGCGCATCTCGCAGACCGACATCTTTGCCATGGCCAGCTTTGCGGAAGGCATCCCTGTAGCGCTGATGGAAGCCATGGCGATGAGCATTCCCTGCGTGAGCACGGGAGTGGCCGGCATCCCTGAGCTCATTCAGGATCGTGCGAATGGGCTGCTGGTTTCACCATCCTCGGTAGAGTCCTTAGCAGAGGCATTGGAGTCTCTCGTTGTCGATCCGGACTTGCGAGCGAATCTCGGCGCCGCTGGACGAGCTCGTGTCATTGAGCACTACAATCTGACACAGAACGCGAAGAAGCTGGCATCCACTTTCGAGAACTGCCTCTCCTGAAACCCGCCTTCGCTCTTACTTCAAGGCCGGCGAGATAATTTCCTGGGGCCGCTTGTTGCGCAGCCAGCGGTCCTGCAGACGCCTGCCCAGCGCGATGCACGGATGCTCCACCCATCGATACAGTACCTCGGCTACGATGAGCGAAAGTGCTGCTGTCGCGAGGAACAAAAGCCTCGTGCGCAGCGGGCTGATTGGCGGCAAGAGCCTCTGCATGATCGAGAGACAGATCAGATGCACGAGATAGATCCCGTAGGATCGCTGGCCGATGTAGCGCACCCATCTCGACCCAAGCAAGCGATGGAATAACGAGCGTCCCATGACGCACCACGCCAGCAGCAACGCCGTCGAAACCGTATAACCGATCAGCAGGTAGCCAAAAAGTATCCGGGAACGATCGGGATAGAAGCCCAGGAGCATGTGGAACAGTAGAAAGGCCGCGGGAACCAGGAAAAATCCGATGCCGCCGATAAAGCGTCGGAGCGCCCCATACACTCTTGCACTATCGAGACATGCACCGAGCGTACAGCCGAGCATGATGATGGCATAAGGCACAAACATGCCGAGATGCCCGTGAGCGCCGACGAAGAGAGGGACCGCAGCCAGCAGAGCCATCGATGGCAACCGCCATTTTCGCTTCGCGCCAAGCACCAGAAAGCCCAGCGCAGGCCATATGAGGTAAAACTTCTCTTCCACGCCCAGCGACCAGCTCTGGTTGAACGGGGCCAGCGGCGCGAAATCATTGAAGCCAGTCAGGTAGTACGGAAGAGCCGCTCGAAATGCATTCGCCTGCCGCGCCAGCATCGGCAGCCGCAGCATGACTCCATACATGGCGAGCACGGTGAAATACAGCGGCAGAATGCGAAAGCTCCGGCGCAGATAAAAAGCCTTCAGCGATACCGTGCCCGATCGATCCTCTTCACGCAGCAACAACGTATGAATGAGAAATCCGCTGAGCACGAAGAAGATCAGCACGCCGGTATATCCACTGAGATACCACCACATGCGCTGATCGACGTGCCAGGTAATCACCAACAGGATACTGACGGCGCGCAGGCCATCGAGCGTGGGGAAGTATCGCTCGCGTTGAAAGGCGACGGAATCGATCGTCTCCGCGAAAGCCGCTCTCTTCCCTTCCACACTCACACGCTCTGGGTTCATCCATCCCCTTCCCGGGACACAGCCCGGTCTTCTCGGCAGCTACGTCCTATCTATATTCTCCCAACGACTGCCTCTTTGCCCTCGCCAGTCAATTACATGGAAGTTGCGCTCGAAGGATGCTCTTCGCTGCTCGCCAGCAAACGGCCTTGCATGATCTTCGCCACGCTGCCGACGGCGAAGACGCCGAGCAAAGGATCGCACGGAAAACGAAACCGGGGCTTTGCAATCGTCGCTGCCGAGCTCAAAATCACCAGCCCTAGAGCGGCGGCGGTAAGCCACGCAAGCGGATGCCTGCCATACAAGATCAATCCGAACGCACCCAGAATCATGACCGGCAGCAAGGCGTAACCCACCAGCCGGGCCAGCCTGCTCGAATGCAGCCCTTCGCTCTTGGGCTTCCCGATGGAGTCAAATACCGCCAGAGCGCGCAGGACAACCAGTTCGGCGTAGCGGCTGCGATGAACATGGATCCAATCCGCGGCCTGCTTCCGATCCGCATGATCGAGATAGACTTCGCCTTTCGCCCAGTCCTGCGGCAGCTCCACCCAGTTGCCGGAGCGCGGCGTGGCCCGATCATTTGCCCCCAGTTCCAGGTTGTAGCCCCCGTTGGTTGCCAGGGTGAAATCTCCAAGCATCCGTTGATTGCGCATCATCCAGGCCAGCGCGGGGGCAAGCCCGATAGCCAGTACGATGATGGCCATCCTCATGCGCTTTTTCAGAACAAGGATGACCGCGGCGAGAAAGGCGGCAGGAGCGAAGGTCGTGGTCGCGGCACCGGCAATGCCAAGAGCGACTCCAGCAGCGACAGCCCGGCTGATCCTGTTCTGCTCGATGCACTGCCAGCTATACCAGACACCAAGCGTCAACGCGGTCGTGGTCAGCACCGTGGGATATAACGTGATGCTGGCATAGGCGAGAGCCGGATGAAAGGCCGCGAGTGCTGCTGCAAGGTTCGCTGCGAGAGGGCTCAATCCCAACGCAAGGCCCAGGCGCGCGCAGACAAAGGGAAGAACTGCCAGCAACAATGCCTCCACGATTTCTACGAAGACGGCAGGATTGCTCCTCAGGACCACAGGAAGATGCTGCGTGAGGATAGGTGGAGTATGAGCGAGCACGCCGTAAACCAGCGCGACAAGCACGGGCTGCCCTGGAGCGCGATAGGCCGTGAAATATGTTTTGTCCACCACAACAGGCTTGCCGTCGTGCATCGTCACGGCATAGAGGCCGTCCTTAAAACCCATTCCCTGCGAAAGGTGCAGACCAATGGTGTGATAATCCTCTTCGTCGAAAAAACGCTCGTGGTGAAGCGTTCCGGCGATCAGCGCCAGGCGCAGCAACGTCCCCAGAATGGCCAGGATCAATGGCCAGCGGTGATTTCGAGCCCAGGCAAGGCAGGATGCAGTCGACAATTTCACAGGCACGCTCTTTCACAATGCGAATCGACAACGTGACAGCACTTCATTCCATCAGGCTGTCGCTCTTGCCGGTCAGTCCGTGCTTCAAACGGTCAATATTTTCGGGGGCTATAACAATTATGGCGGAAGCATGCGGGCTTCGCTACCGCGGAGTCGCCACAGCCCGCTGGTAAATCTCCAGGATGCGGTCGATCTTCTTCTGCCAATCAAAGTGCTGCTCGACACGCTGCCTGCCCTTTGCACCAAGCTGGTCGCGCAGCTCAGGCTGTGCAATCAGCTGGCGCATGGCCTCGGCAAATCCTTGAACGACAGCCTCCCGGCTGGAAGGATCGACGAGAAAGCCACAGGAGCGATCAAGATAATCGGCCGGACCTCCCCATCTTGTCGCGATCACCGGAACCCCGCTGGCCATGGCCTCGAGCACCACTGCGCCCCCGCACTCATAGATGCTCGGCAACACCAGCGCCAGGGAAGAGTGGAGAAAGGGCGCACATTCGGACTGCGGAAGCCAACCGGTAAAGGTCACGCGATCCATGATGCCGAGTTTTTCCGCAAAGTGCTGCCACGCGGTACGCATGGCGCCATCCCCGATGACGATCAGCTCGCCTTCCGGCACGCGGCTGAGCGCTTCGATGGCCATGTCCAGCCCCTTCCAATCGACAAGGCGGCCGATAAACGCGAAGCGGGCTTTGCGCGGCTCCTCCACCTGTGCGCCACGGCCTTCGTTGGCCGACCAGGTTTGCAGATGAACACCATTCTCCTGCAGCGTGATGACCTGTCCGCGCACCCCGGCGGGCAGAGCAAGGCGGGTGCGCTCATTCGCCACCAGAAGAAGCTCAGCCCTGGTCTTACCCGGGAGCCATGCATGGACGAAGTTCGACAGATGGCGGCCCAGATCGATTGCAACTCGCGTGAACGCCGATTCCTCGTGCCGGAATGCGGCCGGGTAATCCATGCCTCCGTTCATCGGACCGATCACGACGCGCGCGCCGAGACCATACATCAGCGAGGGAAAGCGCGGCGAGACCGGTATCGGCTGATGCACCACGTCGATGGACTCATTGGCAACGAGATCACGCACGATACGGCGCGCCAGGTACTGCGTAGTCAGCTGGCTCAGCAGCCCGATGCTTGCCTCAGAAATACGCCGCGGAAGAAAGCGGCTGAGACGAAACAGCAGCTTGTGAAACCATGCATCCTCAACGAAGCGGATGCGGTCGTGATCCTGCGGAAAGACCGACAGCAGCTCCGGCCGGGTGCGCGCATGCACCACCAACCACGTATCGATATTGCGGGCACGAAGACCCGCGAAAAAGTGGAGCGGCAGGACCGCTTCTCCTCCGAATTGATACGAAGCGTGCTCGGCGACAATACAGACGCGCATGATTTCCCGGACGGCTCCAGACTCTCAGTACAGAAATTTGCTTCCGGGGGAGTGAAGAAATGGATGTTCCCGAGTCCTGCTTCGTGCTCATCCGGTGTTCAGGATAACCCGAACAGCAGCCAATCTCCTTACACGCGAAGACTCATGCAAATACACGCCGGAACTTGAAGCGTTCAGAGGAAGCAGGCGGCAATGCTGGCATCCCGCCCTGCTGTGTCTGGCGTAGAGACTGGCTCCAGCCCAGAAGCAGGAAGAAGAGCGGGTAGCTTTGCCCCCCCATATATACCGTGGTGAGGGCAAGCATCAGACCCGCGATGGTTCCTCCCAGGCAGAAATAGAAATAGATGTCATAGGTGAGTGTCGCTCTGCGGATCGCCACGATGATGGCAATCCCGGCCTCCAGAATCAGCAGGAGAAAACATGCGTAGCCTAATTCTCCCTGCGTAATCCGGATGAATAGAAACTCGTTATCGATGGAGTTCATGCCACCGACTTTGGGCCACGCAATGACGCCATAGCCGAACAAGCCTCCCTTTTCGATGATCGGCTTGTATTCATCCAGCAGCAGCCGCCGATAGATCGCATTTTCCTGCTCGATATCCTTCGCATCCCACAGCGTTCCGGAGGTGTACTGGTCCGCCTTGATGTAGCCCACGGTCCCGCCCACCACACAAATCAGCAGGGTAATGATGGCGGACCGGCGCAGATTCTTGGCGCGTCCGATGCGGGAGAGGAGGAAGGCCAGAAGTGCGCCCAGCCATGGTCCGCGAGAGTTTGTCATGACGAGACCGGCCAGAATGCCCAGCGTCACGATGACCGATCGCCGCACCCCGAAATACTTGCGATCGTTCCCCCGCTGCTTCTCCACAAATCCGAGCCACAGGCTGAAGATCACGCCGATCGATAACACCATGCCGGCCAGGATGGCCGCCAGGTACGGTCCGGACGCGCGCGTCAGGCCGCCGCGGATCTGCGCAAGCCATGGCCGCTGGTCGGGAAAGAATACGCCGACGGTCCGGGTAAATACATTGATGCCGAGCCTGTATTCGGGTGCGCAGAGGATTCCAACGATGAAAAGAAGGATGACCATGCGTCGAATCGCCTGTTCCCGCATTCCATCCTCTTCCAACAGCAGCCGGCCGATCAGATAGGGCATGATGGCCGACGCCAATGCTCCAAAGAGCACCAACCCGGCATTGGGAGCGCCCGTGTTGCTGAGTTCCGAATAGTAGATTCCACCGACAAAGCACACCAGCCAGATATCGGCGCGGCGCACCTGCCGCATTTGCCCATAGCGGAACATGAGCGCAAGCCCGATCGGAAAGATCGCCATGTCGACAAAGGTGAGCGAGGGCAGGTGCGGAAGGCGCAGCGAATAAAACGGCGGGATGAGAAGCAATACCGGGAGATAAACATCGAGGACAGCGCGCCGGATGGAGTGCTGCCGCATGACTACGATGGACGCGACCAGCGCAAACAATACGATTATCTGCATCGGCGGCTTCTATGACGGAATGCGCTCGGGCGCAGCTGGCAGCAGCGCATTCTCCCGTATTTCGTGGATAGGAAAGGATGCAGGCATTCCAGCCGGAGATGTGCGCAGACGGGCTGACCAGGCAAATGCTTCAAGTGTCCGACGAAGAACCCTCTCCAGATGACCTCATCCTTCCTCATGCATGACAACTTGAGCGAGGGCTCCGCGGTCCTTTTCTCCCATACCAGTTTAGTAACGATTCCGGGAGATTCCTCTGCCCGTGCCGAAATTATACTCATGCCCACTTCCGGTTTGGCTTAACCTCCACGGCTGGCTCTTATCCCCTTTTGGCCTGCAAAGAGAGTGGAAACAGAGCTTCAGCCAGGGTCATCCACTCGTCAGGCTTCCCGTAAACCGTGGCCAGAGAGCCACGCTTGAACTGCTACACTCCGGACAGGAATATATAGAGAGACCAGCCGCCACCCCTGAGCGGCGCATGTTCCAGAGAGCGACTGACAGATGGTACCGCTGACCTCGCAGCCTTCCGCCCCCGATGTATCGATTCTGATTGTCTCCTTCAACACCCGGGATGTGTTGCGGGAGTGTCTGCAATCCATCGAGCGGGAGTCCGGCGGCCTTCGGGTCGAGGTCTCGATCGTGGACAACCACTCTTCCGATGGATCGCCCGAGATGATCGAGCGGGAGTTCCCCGGGGTGCGCCTCATGCGCAGCCAGACGAATCTCGGTTTTGGCGCGGCCAACAATGCTGCGCTCGAAGGCTGCACGGGACGGTATATCGTCCTGCTCAACTCGGACGCTTTTCTCTGCCCGGATGCGCTGCGCCTGGCCGTGAAGCACATGGATGAAAATCCGCAGGTAGGCCTGGGCGGCGGCCGGCTGGTGGGGCGCGACTTCTCGTGGCAGCCCTCGGCGCGCATGTTCCCGGGAATTCTCAGCGACCTCAGCGTGATGACCGGCCTCGCCGGCCGCTATCCGAAGTCCAGAATCTTCGGCTATTTCGATCGCACCTGGGCCGACCAGTCGCTTCCCAGCGAAGTGGACTGGGTGCCGGGAGCATTCTCGATCATCCGCGCCGACCTTCTTACCAGGATCGGATTCTTCGACCCCGCGTTCTTCCTCTACAGCGAAGAGGTCGACCTCTGCCGGCGCATCCAGGCGGCGCGCTACCGGATCTGGTATTGGCCGGACATTACCGTCATTCACATCGGCGGCGAATCGTCCCGTCAGGTGAAGTCGCTCGAGATGTCTACCACCGGAGCGCAATTGGTTCTCTGGCGCATGCGCAGCACCCTGCTCTACTACCGCAAGCACCACGGAAGCAAGGCATGGCTTGCCAGGATGCTGGAACTGACCCTGTATCGCCTCACCGCGTTGCGTAACTCGTTCAGCAAAGATCCGCGGCGCGTGGCGCGCGCCCAGAACTCCCGGAATCAGGCTCGCCTTATGCACCAGGCCTGGCAGGATACGAAGGGCGGCCGTGTCTCGCCGCCGCGGCCATGGTAAGCTTCCGGAGCATCGCATGAAACGTGCCCTCAAGATCCTGCTCGGCGCGCCTCTGGCTGCCTGGCTGCGAGTGACCCGGCCACTGCGCATTCACCTGCAGCGCATCTACGCTTACGCCTCTCTCGCAGCGGAGCTCTCCCATCCGTTGCCCGCCTCCGCGGTTCTGCTCGGCAGAATCCATGTCTACGGCACGCGCAATATCGAAATCGGCGAGGACGTCCTGCTCTATCCCGATATCCATCTCGAGACCCAGGGCAGCGCGACGATTCGCATTGGCAAGGGGTGCGTCATCTCCCGCGGCGCGCACATCGTCGCCATGGCCGAGGTCACCATCGGCTCCGGAACCCTTATCGGCGAATATGCCGGCATCCGCGACGCCAACCATCAGCGCAGCGAAGACGCCAGCATCCGCGACGCGGGACACACGGCCCGCCCGATTCATATCGGCAGCCAGGTCTGGATCGGGCGCGGTGTCACGGTCCTCGGCGGAGTGACGATCGGAGATGAAGCGACGGTGGGAGCCAATGCCGTTGTCACCCGTGATGTGCAGGCTAGAACCGTGGCGGTGGGCATTCCTGCGGCTCCGATCGCATCGAGAAAGAGCACCGGCGAAAACGGGTGAATCGGCGGCCAGGTCTAACGACCAAAGATGTGGTGAACAAACGAGCGCACGTAACCGACAAGATCCTGGGGATGCTGTTCCGCTCTTTTCTTATGCTTAGCGGTAGGCTCCTGCGATTCCGCAACAGCGGTTGTATTCTCCGCAGCCGATGGAGGCATATTTGAGGCAGGTGCGCCGGCGGATGCCACCTCTCCCTTCGCCTCTGACGCATGGGAAACCAGCGAAGCGGCATACCGCTCCACGGGAGAGGCTACGGAATCGCTCACTGGGGAGTGATTCGCCGCAGTCGTCAATTCCGCATCGCAGCCGCACCCCTCTGTCGAGGTCTCCATCTTCCCTTCAGAGAAACGTGCGCTTCGGTCGTCGCCGGAATACTGAAACGCATCGCCTCCGATCAGCGAGGTCACGCGAAAATAGGATCCCGGCTGAGAGTTTCCTTGCAGGCAAAGATCTCCATGCCGGTTCATGGCCACCTGCAGCAGCCCCACATCACCAGTGCGCGTAGCGCTGGTCAATTCCACGCGCCAGTCCGGCGTGATAACCTGGTCGCCCATCTTGAGGGGGAACGCCTCTTCCGTGCCTCCCGCCTGAAAGGCCAGCATCATCCCGGCATTCGCATCGGCGGTGAGAATCTGCAGCTGGGAGCGCGGGCACAATCTCATCGACCCGCCTCGCTCGAGCTTCACTTCCATGCTCTCCGTCATCGATTCCACGCGCGCGCCGTTGTAGAGCAGGAAGCGGTTTCCGCTCACCCGCACTGTCCCGCTGATCATGCCGTCCGGCCCGGTGAGGTTCGCAACCGGTATCCCTTCCGCTTCGAAGGCTCCGGAGGCGGGACGGAACGTGGTCAGCAGGACAGCGCCGAGCAGGACGCCGGAGATTCCCAGCCTCCAGGCCAGACCGCCGTAGCTGCGTCTGCGCTGCTCCTGCTCACTGACACGATCCATATCTTCCTCCTTCGCTCTACTCAAGCCCCGAGCCTTGGTCCCTGTTCAAACCAGCGCGCCAGATCCTGAGCCACCTGGCGCAGACGCTCCCATTCGATGTCCACACGGTCGAGGCGCTCTTCGAGGAAATCTGCTGCCGGCGGAGCCGCAGCTTCGGGCCGCACACCTGGAGGCGCGGCAAGGCGGGACAGCGCGTGAGACTTCTGCTGATCGAACCAGGCTTCGATCTCGTGACCGGTACTCTCGATCCCAGCCCAGGACTCGTTCAGCAACCGCAGATATTCGCGAAAGCTGCCGCTTGCGGATGCCGGATGCGGCGCAGGCTCAACGTCGACCACAGTAGAAACGGGATGAGATGGTCCTGCTTCAGGAGCAACGGCGAGGGGATGAGCAGGGACGGTCATTTCGGTGATCTCCATCTGTCGGTACGTAGCATCTACGGAGGCTGGGACTGGAGCTGAAATCTCCGCTCCGACGGCGAGGCTTCCATCCGCAGCGGTCTTGGCCGACTCAAGCCCGAGGAAGCTCTGCCTGCGCAGATGCGCATCCTCTTCTTCCCCGAACGATTCTTCCGCGGTCAGCTCGTGTTCGGCCTGGATATGGTGCGCGGCAAGCGCCGGCAGGCTAAAGACAAAGAGCAATCCGGCAATGTCCGCAAGGGGCACTGCCACCGGAACCTGGTGCGCAAGCGGACCATTCGTGAGCAGCCCATAAAGCAGCGCCACCACCGCTACCGAGCCGGTAACCGCCACAAACCAGGGCAGCACAGGCCGGCGCAGGCCAACCCGCCGCCGCTCGACCAGGCCCCATGTCGCGACAATGAGCCACAGGCCAAGGAACCCCCATAGAAAAAGCCATGTGCTGTGCAGACGTTCGCGCAACGATGCCAGCAAAAACCGTACTTGTTCCAGGGATAAGACTTCGCTACTCTGCGATCCATGAAGTCCGGGCTGCGTGCCGTGCGTCAGAACAAGCAGACAGAATGCCGCCAGAACTAACGTCAGGTAGCAGAGCGAACGCGAAATCACCATCTCTCCCGATCTCTCCAACTCCATATACCCGCCTTCCGACACTCCGGCCTGAAGACTGCATATTGGACCGGGGGTTATCGAAAAACACACCGGCTGCAGTCAGGAAATAAGAAACGGGCTATCGCATGGAGTGCATTGTGCCCGCTCTGTTGAGCATCGGCAAAGAAGACCAGATAGGGCAGTACACTTTCGTAATGATTGCATGGACACCAGCAATTTCCGCTGCTTTTCTTATAAATATTTGCCGGGAGAGAAATACGTAGTTAGTACATGAAACGAATGCAACAACAAGTTATTTCATCACTTAAGAAAAGAGAACGCCGGGACTTAATAAGTCCCGGCGTTCTCTTTTCAAACAGCAGAATAAAGTTAGAAATCGTAACGCAGTGAGAACTGCATGCGGCGCGGACTACTGAGTAGCGTACTGGCCACACCCAGCGAGCCTCCCGTCAGACCCGTTTGAATGCTTTGCGGATCGAAGCGAACTGTGTTGGTGACGTTGTAGACTTCCCAGGCAAACTTCAGGCTGCCATAATCAGCCAACTTCCAAGCCTTATTCAGACCCGAATCAATGTCGAAGTAGCCATCTCCACGGAAATTGTTGCGCTCACCAGCTTCGCCAGGATAGGGCAGGCGCATCGGCGATCCAGTCGAGACACCATTGTTGATGGCATCCGGATCGTCGAAGAACTGCGGCTCGCCATTTTCGTCGAAGTGACGGCGCATCTTGATGGGAGCGGTCACGACAGCGTAACTCTCCTGCTGCCAGTTCGTTGTAAACCCGGGCTCATAAAAGGAAAAGGGCAAGCCGCTGGTCGCACGGGCAATTCCCGAAAACTGCCAACCGCCAATGAAAATATTCGTCAGCGTATCTGCATTGCCTCCGATCAGCTTGCCTCGGCCAAACGGCATTTCGTACACCCAGTCAACGGTGAGCAGATGTGTTGTATCAAAATCCGAGACGCCGCGATTCAGATACGGCTTCCAAGTGTTGAGAATACTGCCACGTGAGGACAAATTGCCGCTGAATTCCGTGTTCCGCTCGGCATCCGATCCCATATCAATCGAGCGCGAATATGTGTAGCTGATATCAGCCTGCAGGCCGTGTGTCATCGGATGACGCAATGTAACCTGGCCCGAGTTGTAGTAGCTCATGCCGATCGTCGAGAGTGCATAGAGCGAGGAAAACTGCGGCTGCCAGAACTTCGACTGATAACCGGCTGGACAGGTATAGATGCAATAGTAGTCGATGTCGGAAAGCGAAGTTGTCGCACCGAGATTCGCACGATAGGGCGCCCACTCATTGGTGTAGATCGCCTGCGTCGCGCTCTCCCCTGGATAGTCAATGCCTGCCATGAACGGGAAGACATCCTCAAAGTACTGGATGGTTGGCACGGTTGCGTCCGCATTTCCGCCGTTCACATCCACAAGATGCGAGAGCTTGGAACCAGCAGCAAAATAATCACCGGCGCCCTGTGGATCGACATAATCAACCGGCTCGGCAAGGTCCAGGCTGCTCAGCAGGTGCCGGCCAAGCCGGCCGACATAGCCGGTTTCGAGCGTCCAGCCTGCCGGCAACTGACGCTGCACAGAGAGATTGAATGCCTCCGAATACGGCGTCTTCAGCCGGTTATCCAGCCCCCAGGTGATCGCAAAGCCCGCGTCCGGACACGCCGGAGGAGTGAACGGAAATGCTACCGTCGACGGCGCGGTACAGTTTGTGAAGGGTATGGTGTTCCGTCCGATAAATCGCGGCGACGTCTCGTAGCCGTAAGTGGCGGCAGGATCGGTGATCGAACTGCTCACGCCAAACGAACCGTTCTGCGAGAAAATGTTGACCAACGACTCACCAAAGTGATCGTAATAAATGCCGGCGCCAAGACGGATAGAGGTTTTTGCATCCGGCGCATAGGCCAGCGCAAAGCGCGGGGCAAAGTTGTCCTTGGACTTCGGCCAGTAACCAGGCCTATGGTAATAAGGACCGGTCGGCACAAACACCAGGTTCGGCTCATAGATCTGCCCGGACTGGGCTTCGGCTTCGCGCTCCTGATACCAGGCATGCGTGTCAATGGTCGGCGCCACTTCCTGGCCGCTGGTCTCCCATGGCGTCTGCAAAATAGTGTGCCGCAGGCCGAAGGTCAGCATCAGCCTGGGGGTTACTTGCCAGGAGTCCTGGAGATAATATTCAAATTCGTTTGCCTTGTAATGACGATCGACAAATGCACCATCTGAGAGCAGGGTTCCGGAAGTGGAGCTCGTGAGGTTGTAGTTGTAGTTATTCGTCACCGAAGGGACAGTGCCAAGCAGATTGGCATAGGCGATGCCATACGAATTCTGAAAACCAGAGTCGACCGAGTCGACTCCTGGCGCGCTGCCGCCCAGCCAGTATGGGTTCGTGCTTCCTCCATTGAAGGAGTTCGCGTCCGTCGAGAAATTCTGATGCACGAGCCTCCAGGTACCACCCAGCTGGATATTGTGCTTGCCCTTGCTCCAGCTCAGGGTATCGACAATGCTGTTGACCGGCGTGGAGGTAATTGTGCTTCGCGTCTCAGCGGTAGGTGTCGCCAGGAAACGGAAGTCGACGTAATCTTCTTCCCCAACCCCCAAGTTGCCGTAACCCTGCCGGACATACGCATAGCGCAGGTCATTCACGATGCTGGGTGAGATCGTCCAGGTGTCGCCGGCTGCAATGCCCTTATTGTTCTGCACCAGTACCGAAGAAGCACCCTGGCCCGGGAACTGTTCCGTTCCGTCAGTCGTGTCTTTCTGCAGATTTCCGCGGACAAAGACACGGTGTCTCTGACCCGGCGTGAAATCGATCTTGGCAATCATCGTATTCAGACTGACAGGGTTGGGCGAGGAGAAGGTATACGAGCCGCTGTTGTATCCGTCACCCTCGGTAAAGCCGTTCGCCGCAGGCATGGACTGAAGGTACTTCAAAGCATAGGGGTCCGGGCCGGGCCCCCATGGGCAGACGCTGTTCACCGTACAAGCTGCATCGAGCGTGGCCACCTGAGCCGAGGTCAGCGTGACCGCACTGCCGTTCGAAACATAGGTGAGTAACCCCTGCTGATAGGACGAGGTCGGATCGGTCTGTGTGACCTGCGCGTTCTCCGCAATGCGCTCGCCTTCATAGTTCCCAAAGAAGAAGAGTTTGTCCTTAAGAACAGGGCCGCCAAGATCGGCACCAAAGATGTTGCGCAACAGCTTGCCAGGGACATTCGGTTCGCCGCTCGAAAGCTCAGCCTGCTTATTGAACCAGTCATTGGCGACGGTGTTCGTCGGCCGGTAGTACTCATACGCCGCACCATGAAATTTGTTCGTGCCGGCCTTGGTGACCATGCTCACCTGCGCGCCGGAAGAACGCCCCGAATCAGCATTTGCACCACCAGTTGTTACGCGGAACTCTTCGACAGAATCCTGTGTTTCACGCAGCACGCCCTGAAAGGCAAATCCGCTCACCTGGTCGTTATTATCGAGGCCATCGAGCGTGATGTTTCCCTGGTCCGAACGGCCACCATTGACCGAGCCGCTTCGACTATCGGTCGTCAGCGAGTTGCTCGCGGTGGGCCCCAGGTAAAGCACGCCCGGTTGCAGTGAAAGGAGATCCGGCACATTGCGCGTTTCGCTGGGCAGCGCCTGGATGGTGGCGTTGTTCATCGAGTTGCCGATGGAGGCATCGCTGGTGTTCAGCGTCTGCGCCTCGCCGCTCACGTTCACCACCACGTTCGAGGACTGCACAGTCACGGCGAAGTTGATCGTGGCAGGCTGATTCACCAGCAACTCCGCAGACTTTGTCTGGTTGCCGAAGCCAGCCGCGGCCACGGTGATCGTGTATTTCGCCGGAGGCAACTGCTGCAGCTGATACTCACCCGCACCATTCGACGTGGCCGAAGCGGTGAACCCGGTGGAGGAGTTACTCAGGGTAATCGTGGCGCCAGGAACTACGGCACCGCTGGGGTCCTTCACCACGCCGCGAAGCGAGGTGGTTGCATTCTGAGCAAAGGCGCCAACCACTCCGAAAAGCACAAGCGCAACCTGCAATAAGCACAAACAGCGTCTGGTCACAGAACCTCCACAGCAAAAGGTACAGATGGTCGCTCCCTGCTCCGGGCAAGGTCGCGAAGTCAGCTTGAATTCCAGCTTTGAAGCGGTGAGAAACGAGCCGGGCAGCGCTCGCAAGAGCTTCATTCTGTGACAGAGGAGTAACGAATGCAACAAAAAAGCGTACAAAAATGGACACTAGGGAAGGTTTTTTGCCGCACAAAGCGATAGGGCTGCCGAAGCAGCCCTATCGCAGAAGAAATACTTATTGTCCGGATAACTCTTACTGATCGGCGCTACTGATTTACGCCGCTGGCGAGGAATCCGCCATCGACGACCAGCACCTGTCCGCTGACGAATGAGGCCGCATCGGACGAGAGATAGACGGCAGCGCCGACGACCTCTTCCGTTTTACCGAAGCGCCCCATCGGCGTGCGCATCAGCAGTTCCTTGCCGCGCGGCGTGTTATCGAGCAGGTCGGAGTTGAGCGCAGTGCGGAAGACACCCGGCGCGATGGCGTTGACCACCACACCCTTCTTCGACCACTCAACGGCCAGCGAACGGGTAAGCGAAGCGACCGCAGCCTTGCTGGCTGCATAAGCGGCAACCTCACTCAGCGCAACAAAGGTATTCAGCGAGGCGATGTTCACGATACGACCAGATCCACGCTCGAGCATGTGGCGGCCGAAGATCTGGCAGGCACGCAGCGTACCTGTCAGGTTCGTGTCGACAATGGCCGTCCACTCAGTCTCGTCGAAGTCGAGGGTCGGAGCGCGCTTGATGCGCCCGGCGCAGTTAACGAGGATATCGACCTTTCCGAAGGCCGCGAGCGTTGCGTCCAGCAGCTTCTGCAGCGAGGCACGATCGGCCACATCTGAGGGCTGACGCAGCGTCTTGCGTCCGCGCGCTTCAATCTCGGCGGCTGCTGCTTCCACCTGCTCGGCACGCCGCGCCGAAGCCACGACATCGGCGCCGGCATCGGCGAGGCCCAGGCTGATCGCCAGGCCGAGGCCCGAGGTTCCGCCCACTACGACTGCGGTCTTGCCTTCCAGACTAAGAATGGAACTGCTCATGCCGTATGCTCCGATCCGCTCTTCTGCTTGCCGCCCAGAAATACAGGAACGATGTGCCGATCGAAGATATTCTCGGTCACGTTCTTCGCGATGATCTCCTCGTTCGACTCGAGCAGATCGAGATACCGGCTTCCCTTCTTCGCCGCGATCTTGAAGCCGACGTGCAGAAGCTGGCGCAGATTGGGGTTGTAGTTCGGTGAGCTCTGATCGTGACGCAAAGCGGAGGTGAACTCATCCGAGCTCCAGCCGTTGACTACCTCGGGCGCAGGCAGGCCGTCGGGATGGATATCGATCACTGTGGCGTAGGGCACGCAAAGCTCTTCCCGATGCGCATAGGCATCAGCGTAAATCTGCTTCGCCAGCGCGAGGCCGTCGCCGCCTGCTTCGGCCAGGCCGATCAGCTCTTCGAGCCAGGTGGTGCCGGCGGTCTTCAAGTGCACACCGGTATCGAAGCGCTTCATGCAGCGATGAATTGCCGGATAGATGGAGAACTTGTCGCTGCCTGAGTGCACGCTGAGCTTCAGGTTCTTCGGCAGGCCATACTGCGCAACCGCGTGACGGATCGCAGCCATGTCGAGCGCCATCTCGCGCTCGAACTGCTCTACATCTCCGACATATTCGACACCCTTGTTGAAGCGGCCACTGAACTTCGGCGCGATGGTCTGGATAGGAATTTTCTCATCGGCGACGGCCGCAAGGATGATGAGCAGTTCGAGCGGCGACTGCGCGGCATCGGTCTCGTCCATCGATATCTCGGGGATGAAATTGCCGGCCCCCTTCACGCTCTCGATCTTGCGATAGACCTTGCCCGCTTCCTGCACGGCGAAGAGGAACTTTGCCGCGGTCGCTCGGAGCAACTCCGGAGTGATCTCGAAGCTCTCATCCACGCCCTCGAGCTTGATCTTGCCCAGAAGCTCACTGTGATGCGAGACGAAGGCATCGATGCTCGCCTGCTCGGCCGGCTTGCCGATGTAATCGGCCACATCGATGGTGTAGAAGTCGCAGGGAGCGAGGAAGCGGTCTACCGTGGCAATCGTGATGTGATCGGCATCGCAATGGTAGGGCTTCGTCCATCCCAATGCCTTCACCGCGGCGTCCACCGCAGCCCGCGTCTGTGAGGGCTCGGACCCAATAATCGTGTGCTCGCGATTTGACTTATTCCAGACAGGAATGACTTCCACGCCCGCCTTTGCCGCGAGAATGCAGGCCTGCAGCTGCGCCTTCGCTTGATGCGCGAACCGATCTCCGACGCCTACGGAATATTTACTCAGCTCCACTTCGCTTCCCTTTCCTGGTTACGATCCATTTGAAAAACGTCCCCGGTAGGCCCACAGACCGAGGCCGGGATTACTGATGTAGAAAATCTTTTCGCCATCGACGAGGTTGTAGCCGTCCTGCAGCTTCTCGGGGTCATAGCGTTTGGTCATCGTTGCGAGATCGCTGTATTGGAAGCCGACGCCTTCGATCTCCTCACGTGTGAGCTTGCCCGGGCACCAGGTGATGCGGAAGCGTCCTTCCGACGAACCATGGATGAGGTGTGCTGCCGCGCTCAGATCGCCGGCAAGATCGGCATGCTGCTCCACGGCCGCGAGCGTATTCGGCGTACCGCGATAGCCATACTTGCGGATCAGCTTATCGATGGTCGGGTCCTCACCGAACTCGCGCACGTTCGGCGCGAGGATGATCAGCTCGGCATCATCGGCCAGCGCCATGCGCGTGCGATAGACTGCCTTGTTGCCCAGCCACGTGCTGTGGAACTCGTGTGGTTCGAGATAGACGACGGCTTTCTGGATCGGCTCATCGAGCATCTCAAAGTTCACCTTGAGGCTGAGATCGGCTGCAAGGTGGAAGCACTCCACGTCATCGCCGACGAAAAGGCCGCGCAGCGCAAGCGCGCCGTCGGACTTGCGCCCGACGACCGTGAGCACATAGACGATGGGAATGTCTTTGAGGAAGTGATCGGCCCCGTAGTTCAGCACGGCGCGGACAGGATTATTCGCGCGCCCCATGATGCGCTCCATCCCGTAGACCGCGCCGAGATAATGGCTGCGATTGATGCCGTCCACGCCGCCTGCGCCGACAAGAATGTTCTTGTTGTAATTGGCCATGCCGATGACTTCATGCGGCACCACCTGTCCGATCGAGAGCACCAGATCGAAGCCGCCGCGCGAGATCAGCTTGTTGACCTGGGCCGGATACTCGTAGCGCAGCTTGCCTTCCGAGACTTCATAGATAAAGTCTTCAGGCACAATGCCCATGGTCTCGACGTCGGTGCGCCAGTTGTGCACGCGGAAGAACGAGTGCGGCACATCGCCGAACATACGTGTCAGCTGCTCGGGCGTCATGGCTGTATGCGTGCCAAGCGCAGGCAGGATCGCTTCCATCTGCGAGCCGTAGTACTGCCAGGCCATCTGTGTCAGCTCACCGGCGCGGGAGTGATAGCGGGTCAGGTCCGGCGGCACTGCTAGGACACGCTTGCGCACGCCCAGCTTCCCCAACGCTTCGAAGACCATCGAGCGGATCTGCTCCGGCGTAAAGTCACTCTCCGGCGTGCCTGTTGCAAGATAAAGACTCATACTGCAAACTCCGCGCGGCGCAGCTTCGGCGCCAACAGGTTGATCACCACCAGCGCCAACAGATACACGCTGGATGCGATGACAAAGAGCACACTATAGTTCTGCGTTTTCTGGAGGACGTGTCCGGTGAAGTTGGCCAGCAGCACGCCGCCTACCGAGCCGGCCATGCCGCCGATGCCGACCACGGCACCAACCGCCTGACGCGGGAACATGTCCGATGCCGTCGTAAACAGGTTCGCCGACCAGCCCTGATGCGCTCCCGCCGCGATGCCCAGCAGCGCAATCGCTGCCCACTCCGAGTGCAGGCTGCCGATGGTGAACACAGGAACAACCAGCAGTGCGCAGAAACCCATCGCTGCGAGGCGCGAGACCTCCGGCGAGAAGCCCAGCTTACGGAAAGGCGCAGGCAACCATCCGCCGCCGATGCTGCCGATCGCAGACATGTTGTAGACGAGGATCAGCGGCAACCCCAGGTGCGAGAGGTCCAGATGGTACTTCGTACTGAAGTATGACGGCAGCCAGAAGAGATAAAACCACCAGATGGGATCGGTAAGAAACTTGCCGAGCGCGAAGGCCCATGTCTGCCGGTAGCCGAGCAGCCGCAGCCACGGCACCGAAGGCCCCATCTGCTGCGCTGCTTCCTGATAGATATAGCGCAGCTCAGAACCGGTGAGCGTAGGGTGATCGGCGGGCTTGCGATAGTTTTTGAACCACCACAGAATCCACAGCATGCTGAAGATTCCGGTGGCGAGGAAGGCGGCACGCCAACCGAAACGCAGCGTGATCCATGGGACTACCAGGGGCGCAAGAATCGCGCCTACATTCGCTCCGGAATTGAAGATGCCCGTGGCCAGAGAGCGCTCGCCCTGCGGAAACCACTCAGCCACCGTCTTGATGGCCGCGGGAAAATTGCCTGACTCGCCGAGACCGAGGCAGAATCGCGCAACACCGAACTCCATTGCGGAACTGGCCAGCGCGTGACCCATCGCCGAAAGGCTCCAGACGCCCATGACCAGCATGTAACCGATGCGCGTGCCGATCTTATCGACGATACGTCCGGCCAATATCAGTCCAAGCGCATAGGCCACCTGGAAGGCGTCCACGATATAGGCGTAATTGAGCTCGGTCAGTCCAATCTTTACCGCCAGTGTCGGCTTGAGCAGCGCGATCACCTGGCGATCCATGTAGTTGATCGACGTGGCGAAGAACAGCATCGCGCAGATGGTCCATCGCACCCGTCCCCGGTTCGCCTCGCTGGCATCCGCCAGCGGATCTGCCGGAAGTTTATCGATCGAGCTCATTCACACCTTCCCATCGCACAGGTTAGAGGCGATATGCCTGCCGCACCAGGTTATAGGTGAGATCGCGCGCAACGGCAAAGGCCTCATCCTGATCCAGACGATGCTCGGCCACCAGCCGCGCAAGGTAGGCGCAATCCGTACGACGGGCGACATCGTGCCGCGCCGGAATCGACAGGAAGGCGCGCGTGTCGTCGTTGAAGCCCACCGTGTTGTAGAAGCCCGCGGTCTCGGTTGCCATCTCGCGGAAGCGCAACATGCCCTCCGGGCTGTCATGGAACCACCACGGCGGCCCCAGCCGCAGGCAGGGGTAATGCCCGGCAAGCGGCGCCAGTTCCCGGCTGTAGGTGGACTCGTCCAGCGTGAAGAGAATCATGCGGAATCCGGGCTCGTTGCCATAAAGACCGAGCAACGGCTTCAGCGCGTGCACGTAATCGGTGGCCATCGGAATATCTGCCCCGGTATCGCGGCCGTACTTCTCGAAGATCTTGCGGTTGTGATTGCGCGAGCTGCCTGGATGCAGCTGCATCACGAGACCATCTTCGACGCTCATACGCGCCATCTCGGTCAGCATCTGCGCGCGGAAGAGTTCCTGGCTGACCGCATCGGCATTCGGTCCGAGAATCTTTGCGAATAGCTCGGCCGCAGCCGCGGGCGAGAGATCAGCCGTCTGTGCCGTCGGATGACCGTGATCGGTGGCCGTCGCACCAAGCGCCTTGAAGCGGGCACGCGACTTCTCGAGCGCGCGGAGGTAGCCATTCCAGGTGCCGGTGTCCTCCCCAGTCAGCTCACCAAGCCGGCGGATGTTGTCATGGAAGCCGGCGAAATCCGGATCGACGACTGGATCGGGGCGGAAGGTCGGAATGATGCGGCCGCCCCATCCGGAATCACGGATGGCCTGATGATCGGCCAGCGAGTCCAGAGGCGAATCGGTGGTCGCCAGCACTTCAATGCGGAACTTCTCAAAAAGCGCACGGGGAAGGAATTCCGGAGAGCGCAGCTTCTCGTCGATCACGTCGTAATAGAAGTCCGCTGTCTGCTCGGAGAACCGCTCGGTCAGACCAAAGAGCTCCTGGAACTCATAATCGAGCCACATCCGCGTCGGCGTACCGCGAAACAGATAGTAATGACGTGCAAAAATCCGCCACACTTCGCGGGGATTCTTGATCTCCGGCACCCCGATCTCCAGCGCATCGAGCGAAACGCCCTGGCTGTAAAGCATCCGGTAGACATAATGGTCCGGCTGTACGAAGAGCTTGGCCGGGTTCGGAAAAGGCTCGTTGTGCGCAAACCATCCCGCCTGGGTATGCCCGTGGGGGCTCACAATCGGCAGATCAACAATGCTGGCATACAATTCCCGCGCAATCCTGCGGGCGTGGGAATCGGAAGGAAAGAGACGATCCGGATGAATCAAAGCCACGCTTGTACTCCCCTAGAGCGGTTCGACCAGTGCTGCTGGACAACACCATCCAGAGCCAACGAGGTCTGACCACCAAACTATATCCGAAGAGGCTCGCACTCGGATAGCTGGCCGCAAAAAAATCATAGATGCCGATGAATCGTATGTGCCGGAGACTCTTCCCCAGACGGCGGCATTGTACGCCATGGCGCACGCGGCAGGGGAGGGCGGCGGACAGACAGGAAACGGCAACGCGCCGAGCGGGCGCATGAATCCGTGGGAAATCCTGGGATTTTCTGCCTACTGCTGCTGTTGTGCCTGCTGCAACTGCAACAATGGCTCTGCCGGCGGTGGTGGAGGAGCCTGCGCTTTTTCCACCAGCATCGACCAATCCTCAGGGATGGGCATCTCCTGATCCAGCGCCGGCGGCCGCGCCGAAGCCGTCACCTGCACCGCGACAAAGAGGTCGCTCGAGGTCCGTCCACGAAAGACTCCTTTTGTCGGAGGCACATCGGCATAGTCGCGACCCAGAGCGGTACGGATATGCCGGTCACCGGCGACCAGGGCATTCGTCGGATCGAAGCCCACCCATCCCAGATGAGGCAGCAGCGCCTCCACCCAGGCATGCGTGGCGTCAGAGAGAGAGCGATCGCGATTGTGCTTGTCGTGATACAGGTAGCCGCTCACATAGCGGCATGGAATGCCCATCTGCCGCACGAGCGCGATCATGATGTGCGCGAAGTCCTGGCAGACGCCCTGGCGAGAGGCAAGCGCCTCGTCGATCGGCGAATCCACACGCGTGGTGCGCGGAGAATAGCTGAACGTGTCATATAGGCGATCATTCAGCTCGCGCAACAGCATCATCGGATCATCGCGCCGGCACGCGCCAACCTCTTTTGCAAGCCGCTCCAGCAGAGGGGCAGGCCGCGCAAACTCGCTTGGCAGCAGCATCTCCCAGTAATCGCCCTCGGCGACCATCGCATCGAGCTCCGCCCACGCATCCGGCGCGAGGAAGGAAGGGATATCGGCCAGCGGCTGGTATTCGACCAGCGATTCGGCAACGGCAACCAGCTGTCCATGCTGGCCGGGGATGTCGAAGTGATGAATGTTGTTGCTCAGATGATCACGATAGGAGAAAACGCGGCAGCGCGGGCTGACCGAGAGCGAAAAGCTGAGGCAGCGCTGATTGCTGTCGCTGCGTGGGTGCATGCGCACCTCCATCACGCTCTCGCTCACATCGCTGCTGTAGACAAACTTGGTCAGGTGCCGGATGGAATAAAACAGCATGATGGTCTCTCCTTACATGGCCAGCGCGGTCTGCACCGAATACTGGATGTAGACCTCGTAGATGAGGTTATGCACCTGGCGGCACTCTTCCACGATCCTCCGCATATAGCGGCCGGGATCATGCTCGAGGATCTCCCCAATCTGCGCATAGGCAAGCGATGATTTCAGCTTTCCGGCAACGCGCATCAATTCGGTTGCATGCAGGCCGCGCCCTTCATTCCGGATTGCCTCCAGCGACTGGTTCAGCCGCTCGACGGAGTAACGGATCGAGTGCGGAAATTCGGAGTCGAGCAGGAGAAATTCGATGATCTGCTCATACGTCAGATCGGCGGTGTACACCTTGCAGTAGGCCTCGAATGCCGTACAGGTGCGCAGCAGCCCGATCCACTCCAGGTATTCGTAGGCGGCAAGCGTGTCGTCGGTCCGCGAAAAGACATCGCGATGATAAACGTCGAGCAGATTCGCAGTAGCGGATGCCCGTTCGAGAAAGCGCCCTACCTGCAGGAATTGCCATCCCTCGCCATGACTCGATGTGGTATCGGTGACCCCTTGAAACAGATGCACGCCGTCGATCAGAGCGGGGAGAAACTCGGCCAGCTGCATCTCCGACGGGGAAGACGGCTTCAGGCGCGTAATCTCATGAAAGAGCCGGTTCACGCGCTGCCACTGCTCGCTGCTGATCTCCTCGCGTATCTGCCGCGCATTCTCGCGTGCAGCGAAGACGCAGGTCATCACCGATCCTGGAAGTGTGCCGTCAAAACACAGTTTATAGACCAGGGAGTAGACATCCGTCGTGGCCTCGATCTCCGTCGGCATGCCCAGCGCGGCCAGCACGCGCTGCCAGCGCCGCTCCGCGCTCACCTGCGACTTATCTAGGATCAGACCGAGGTTGATATCCACCATGCGCGCAGTATGTTCGGCGCGCTCCAGGTAGCGGCTGGTCCAGTAAAGACTATCTGCCACACGAGAAAGCAAATATTACTCCTGCTGTTACGAATGCAAAACCCGTTCCACTGAAAGCCTTCTAGCTGAGCACCCACGTATCCTTGCTGCCGCCGCCCTGCGAAGAGTTCACGACAAGAGAGCCCTTGCGCAGAGCGACACGCGTGAGTCCTCCGGGCACGATGGTGACTTTATCTCCATAGAGGATGTAGGGGCGCAGATCGACGTGCCGCGGCTCGATGCTGCCATCTTCCAGCAGACAGGGCGAGCGGGAGAAGTCGAGCGTGGGCTGCGCGATATAGTTGCGCGGATTGGCCTCGATGCGCCGTTTGAATTCTTCACGATCCGATGCCGAACTTTGCGGCCCGATCAGCATGCCGTAACCACCCGACTCGCCAACCGCCTTCACCACCAGCTTGTCGAGATTTGCAAGCGCATGCTGGCGCTGCGACTTCTCCGTCATCAGGTAGGTTTCAACGTTGTTGAGAATCGGGTCTTCATCCAGGTAATAACGGATGATCGCCGGCACATAGGCATAGAGCGCTTTGTCATCGGCAACGCCGGTACCGAAGGCGTTCGCGAGTGTTACGTTGCCAGCGCGATAAGCATTGAAGAGGCCGGCTGCGCCAAGGATCGAGTCCGGACGGAAGGCCAGCGGGTCGATGAAGTCATCGTCCACGCGGCGATAGATCACATCCACGCGCTTGAGCCCGGCGGTCGTGCGCATGTACACAATGTTGTCGTGGATCACGAGGTCGCGGCCTTCGACCAGTTCGATGCCCATCTGTCGTGCGAGATAGGTGTGTTCGAAGTAGGCCGAGTTATAGACACCCGGTGTGAGCAGCACGATCGTCGGCTCCGGCCGACCTTCGGGCGCGATGGAGCGCAGCGTGCTCAGGAGTGCCTGCGTGTAGTGCTCGATAGGGCGCACGCCATAGCTGCGGAAGAGCCGCGGCAGGGTGCGCTTCATGATGCGCCGGTTGGTGAGCATGTAGCTCACACCGCTGGGCACACGCAGGTTGTCTTCGAGCACGACAAACTCGCCCGAGTTCAGTCGCAGCAGATCTGTGCCAGCCACGGCTACATATACGTTGCGCGGCACCTGCAGCCCGCGCATCTGGCGGCGAAAGTGCTGACAGCTGTAAACCACCTCGCGCGGGATTACGCCCTGCGCCAGGATCTTGCCCTCGTGATAGACGTCGTGGAGAAAGAGGTTCAGCGCGGTGATGCGCTGCGTCAGGCCACGCTCGATCCGGTCCCAGTCTTCGCCCGTTACCAGGCGCGGAACCAGATCGTAGGGGAAGATGCGCTCCGTGCCCTCTTCCCGTCCATAGACCGTGAAGGTGATGCCCTGCATCAGGAAGGACACATCTGCCGATTGCTTCCGGCGCTTCAGTTCTTCAGGAGGCAGGGACGCAAGTACGGCGAGCAAGGCCTCGTAATGCGGGCGAATTTCGCCTTCCGGCGTAAACATCTCATCGAAGGCACCATCCAGAAAGTATTCGCGAAGCAGCGGACTGTCGAACTTACATCGAGACTGCGTCTGGGTCATCGGCTCCTTTCGGCACTGCGCGTTTCCCTGCCTTGGATGCATCTTAGGCCGTCAGTATGCGCGGAAGGAGCTTCGATGCAAAGACTTATTCCCCCGATAAAGGCTTCTTATACCCACATCTATGCCGAGGCCGTATCGGGACAATGAGAAGCGCTCCCACGCGGGAGCAAAAATGCGGAGACGCCGATAAAGCATCTCCGCATCGCAAGCATCGTATCGAATGCCCTACTGTTACATCCCCTTAGGCTTTGCCGGAGATGGCTCTGCCGGATGCCACTCTGGTACAGGCTGCGCGCTCTCGATCCAAGCCGAGTCGATCAGGTCACGCAGCATGCTGGCGCCGGCGGCGAGCCGCTCGGCCGTAAATTGTTTTGCCTCCGGCGTACCTGCGCCGTCGAAGCCATGATCCTTGTCGAGCTGATAGACCTTTTCAATGAACGTGCCGGTGCGATGCAGGTAGTCGAGATAGGCGTCCCATTCATCGCTGACCGGATGCACGGGAGTGATCAGCGGCTTTACGTCTTCCGGCTTGATGTTGGCGCCGACAAAGACGCTCTCGAACTGCCCGTGGATCTTGTGATCGGTGGTGTAGCCGTTGGGATTTTCCTTCTCCACCCAGCCGTTGTAGTCGCGCGTCACGTGCAGCGGCATCGAGCCATCGCCGACATAGTGGCCGAGCCAGCCGGCATAGTAGAGGATCGCCGCTTCCACGGGCTTCGTGTCTTCGTGTTTCGCACTCAGGTCGCGATAGGCACGCATCGCGGCCTTGAGACGCTCCCACACTTCATTCGTGATGTAAGGCTGAAAGCCGACCTTGTCCGGTTCCAGCTGACGGGCCATATCCGGGTGCGTGATCTCGGCCGCCGTCAGCGCAGCGATGTAATCATAGCGGCGGCGAGGCAGCTTGCCGATTACCTCGGCATACTCCAGATCGATGAAGTGGTCGGGCGCCTGCGCGGCATTGAGCTCGGGCTCGGCCGGCGAGCGCCATCGGTCCGGCTCCGGTCCGAGATATTCGATCTCGTTGATGGCTTCCGGCGTTTTCAGAAAGGCGGGCACATCATCCGGCAGGCTTTCCGCGGCCAGCCGATTGATCATTTTGTGCCCCACATCGCCCCATCCGAAGGAGAGCGGCACAGCCACGAGCGGCAGGAGCGACAAAGTGGCCACACGAAGCAGCCGCGAACGAAAACGGACAGAAGCAAAGCGGTTCATCCGGCGAGTATAACCATCCTCTTTCACAACGGCGATGAAACCAGGAAACGGGGCTGTCCGGAGACGCACCGCCGCAATCTGCGGCTCACGTGAAATTCATCAAAAACCCTTAGATTTACTGGCAAAGGTTGATATTCTGGAGTGGCTATGCCTACGAAACAGGAACTTCTCACCGACCCTATTCAGCACATCGACATCAAGCAGCACAATGTCGTGGCCCTCGTCGACGCCATGGAGCACATGGCCTTCAGCTCGCGTGACCTGAACCGCGCTGCTTCGATCTACGAGCGGATGCTGCGCGATAAGGAATGCGGCGTCATCCTCTGTCTCGCCGGTTCTCTGATCTCCGCCGGCCTCAAGCAGATTTTCATCGATCTGATCCGCAACAACATGGTGGACGCGATCGTTTCGACCGGCGCCAACATCGTCGACCAGGACTTCTTCGAAGCCCTCGGCTTCAAGCACTGGATCGCCAGCGACCTGCTCAAGCAGGGCACCGAAGACGGCGTGCTGCGCGAGCTGATGATCGACCGCATCTACGACACGCTCATCGACGAAGAAGAGCTGCGCATCTGCGACGACACCACGCTGAAGATCGCCGACTCGCTCGACCCGCGTCCCTACAGCTCGCGCGAGTTCATCCGCGCCATGGGCGCCTACCTTGAGAAGGAAGGCAAGACCCCGGAAAAGGGCGGCGTCGATTCGATCGTCTACGCGGCCTACCAGTACGATGTGCCGATCTTCTGCCCGGCGTTCAGCGACTGCTCGGCCGGCTTCGGCCTGGTCGCCCATCAGCACGCCCGTGGTGACAAGCCCAAGGTTTCGCTGGATTCGGCCAAGGATTTCTACGAGATCACCCAGCTGAAGATCGCCAACCCGACCACCGGCCTGCTGATGATCGGCGGCGGCGTGCCCAAGAACTTCGCGCAGGACATCGTGGTGGCCGCCGACATCCTCGGCCAGGATGCCCCGATGCACAAGTACGCCATCCAGATCACGGTGGCCGACGTCCGCGACGGCGCGCTCTCCTCGAGCACCCTCAAGGAAGCCAGCTCGTGGGGCAAGGTCGACACCACCTTCGAGCAGATGGTCTACAGCGAAGCCACCCTGGCTCTGCCGCTGGTCACCGGCTATGCCTACCACAAGAACGCACACGCCGAGCGTCCGACCCGCCGCTGGGCTCGCCTGCTCGAGCCGGTTACCGCGTAACTGAACCGGTCACTGCAGAAGCAGAACCGCCCGCCACCACGGCGGGCGGTTTTCTTTGTGACACTTACGGGCTAACCCTATACCGGAAGCGGCTCGCTGGAGCGAATTTCCCTGAAAAAATGGCTTTTCCTCTCGCCGGTCGTATTTTCCATGGAGTAATATCTGCAACTGGATTTGTCTCCCCCCGCGCAGATCCCTGCATTTTCTGCTTTGGAGTTGGCTGTGTGGCTCACAGTTGAGGTTCTTGCTGCGTTGTATGTCGCTACGTTTGTCTGGTTTTGGTCTCTTTGCCGCTCCTCGGCACGGCGCGAAACCGCTTTTACGGGCCAATCCCGGCCGACAGCCAAGCTCATTCCCTTCGAGCGCGGACTGGAGCTGGAGCCTCGCCGCAGATCGCGCGCCTAGAACCTGTTCTTGACACCGGAATCTGCTCTCCTCTCGAAAGATTCGGCCGAAGACTCAGAGGCGGGACTACCTCGTTGGGTAACTCGACGGCATCCGCGTCATTTCCGTCTGGACACCTTACAATTACCTAGGTAATCCTAGTCTGGAGTTACTTCTCAGCGGCAACCGCTCATGGCCGAATTCCGCGTCAGTCGCCTTCACATCCCCCTCTTCGCCGCGGCACTTCTGCTCTCTGTCGGCGGAGCCCTTCTTCTGTTCAGCGCGGATATATCTCAGCTTTTGCGTGGCCCGGTTCTGCCACGCCTGCTTATCCTCTGGAGCGTCGCCCAGATTTTGTTCGTCGCAGCGGCACTGGCCAGTTTCCGGGCAGCCCGCCATCAGCGCGAATCCGAGGGGCAGCTGCAACAGATTTCCCAGCTCCAGCAAAGCATCCTGGATTCCGCCGGGCCCATGATCATGGCCACCGATCTGGACGGCATGATCCTCATCTTCAATCCGGCTGCCGAACGCATGCTGGGGTATACCGAGTCGGAGGTGTGTCTCCGGCTCAACATTGAAGAACTGTTTCTGGACGGAGAACTGGAACGCGTAGGCCGGCGCATCGCCTCGCGCCCCCAGCTTCCCGCCCTGCAGCGCGGGGCCAGTGCAGCCCTGCCGGAATCCCTGATGGCCCGCTTCATCCACTATGTTTCCGGCTCCCCTGCCAGCCGCGTGCGCGGCATCGAGATGCAATATCGCCGCAAGGACGGCAGTACCTTCCCGGCGATGGTCTATCTGGGGGCGGTGCGCAGTGCTACGGCCCAGGTGACCGGCCTGGTGTGCGTGTCGATGGATCTTTCTTCGACCAAGCGCGCCGAGCAGGCACTGCGGGAGAGCGAAGACCGCTATCGTGATCTCTTCGACAATTCGCAGGAGATGATCGCCACGCTGAGCCCGCGCGGACGCTATCTCTACGTCAACCCTGCATGGCAGGCTCTGTTCGGCATCAATTCCGAGGGCTTCCAGAGCTTCATCAGCTTCGAGTCGCCCTTCCCTGTCGTCGCCCAGGCAGAGGCAGCGGCTCTCTTTCGCCGCGCGCTTAAGGGCGAGAATGTGGAAGGCGAACTGCTGAAGCTGCTGGATACGGAAGGGCGCCCCGTCGAAGCTGCCGCGAGCCTCAGCTGCCGCTACAGCGAAGGCCGACCGGTTGCCGTGCGCTGCATCTTCCGCGATGTGACACAACAGAACCTCCGCGAACGCCGGCTGCGCATGCAGCTGCAGATCAACCAGATGATCGGAGAGTCGACGACTGCGGAAGAAGCCTTCCCCAAGGTGCTCGGCGCGCTGTGCGCAAGCCTCTCCTGCGATCTCGCCAATCTATGGGTTGTGGATGAAAGCAGCGATCTCATCCGCTTCCAGTTCGGGTGGTCGACACCGGGCCACATCTATGATGAGTTTCAAAGAGAAACCCGCTTCCGCGTCTTCAGCCGCGGACAAGGGCTCCCGGGCATCGTCTGGAATGCCGGAGCGCCGCGCTGGATTGAAGAATTGCGCGATGAGCGCGCCTTCGAACGGCGCTTCGCAGCCCGTATCGAAGGGCTGCAGACCGGCTGGGCCGTGCCTGTTCGCGCCGTCAATCAGGTCATCGCCGTCGTCGAGTTCTTCAGCCGCCAGCGTCAGCGCGAGGATGCCGAGACGATGGCCTCTGTCGAAACCGTCTGCGCCTCGCTGGGACAATTCATGGCCCGCTTCTCCCAGGAACGGCGCGTACAGGAGCTGAATCGCCAGAAGGAGTTCATCCTGAACTCGGTGGCCGACGGCATCTTTGGCATCAACTCGGAGAACGGCGTCGACTTCGTCAATCCTGCGGCAGCCGAGATGCTCTCGGCCGACACCGAAGACCTAGCCGGGCAGCCCCTGCATGCTCTGCTTCACCAGGAAGGCAACTGCAACCAGACCTGCGTGCTGCAAAGGGCGCTGCACATCCATGAGGCCTCCAGCGGTCAGGATGTCTTCTACCGCGCCGATGGTTCGAACTTCCCCGTGGAGTTTGCGCTCACGCCGATGATCGAGCGCGGTGTCGTCGTCGGCAGCGTGCTCAGCTTCCGCGACATCAGCCAGCGCTATGCGCTCGACCGCATGAAGGACGAATTCATCTCCACGGTGAGCCACGAACTGCGCACGCCGCTTACCTCCATTCGCGGCGCGCTGGGCCTGCTCTCCCATGGCTTACTGAACGAGGTCAACGACAAGGCGGCAAACCTGCTGCGTATTGCGGTTTCAAACTCCGACAGACTGGTGCGCCTCATCAATGACATCCTCGATCTCGAGCGCATGCAATCCGGCCGCGCCCCTCTCGCCTTGCGGCCATGCGCGGTACACGAACTCGCCCGCCAGGTCGCCGACTCCATGCAGCCCGTGGCTGACAGTGCCGGCGTCACATTGAGCGTCGAAGCCGAGCCGATCTCGATCGAAGCTGATCCCGACCGGCTGAACCAGGTGCTGACCAACCTGCTGAGCAACGCCATCAAGTTCTCATCCAGAAACTCCCGTGTACGCATTGTTGTTGGCTCGGCTTCCGAGGGACTGGCGCTCAGTGTTATCGACGAAGGGCGCGGCATTCCCGCAGATAAGCTGGAAAGCATCTTCGACCGCTTCCACCAGGTCGATGCATCGGATTCACGGCAGAAGGGAGGCACCGGTCTCGGTCTGGCCATCTGCCGCACCATCGTCGAACAACACGGCGGCCGCATCTGGGCAGAGCAAAACAGCGGAACAGGATCGACCTTCCGCATCGTGCTTCCTGCCGCGCTTGCCGACAGCGGACCTGCGCTCATGCATCCCGCACCCGCCTCTTCCGAGGCCGTTACGCTGCTGATCTGCGAGCCCGATGCGGAGGTTCGCCGCACCATTGCCGAGCCGCTGCGCCGTCACCGCTACCGCATCTACGAAGCGGAGAACAGGGAGCAGACGATGCAACTTGCCCATCGCTTCCCGCTCTCCGCCATCCTGCTCGGCCTCTCGCATCAGCCGCATAACGGCTTCGAAACCATGGAAGCCCTCAAGAGCGATGCTGAAACCGCCACCATCCCCATCGTGGTTCTCAGCCTGCTTTCCCTTACGGATAAACCCCTCGCGGCTCGCACTGCGGACTCCTGGCTGCAGCGCCCGGTCGAAGAGGCCTCGCTGCTCGCCGAATTAAGGAGAGTGCTCAAAAACACGCAGAACAGTACCTCCGTTCTTCTGGTGGAAGATGATGAAGACCTGGCGAAGGTGATGACGACCACCCTCGAGCGCGCCGGTTTCTCTATCCGGCATGCAGCCACGGTAGGCCGAGCCATCGCGCTCTGCGAACAGAGTGCACCGGACCTCATCATTCTCGACCTGGCGCTGCCTGATGGCCACGGCCTGGAGTTGGTGCGCTGGCTCCGTCTCCATCCCCTGATGCGCCGGCTGCCGCTGGTGGTATATTCTGCGCGAGAAGTACCCGCTGAAGAGCAGACAGAACTGCGCCTGGGACAAACAGAGTTTCTCACCAAGGCGAAAGTGCAACCACAGGAAGTGGAAGAGCTGGTGGTCGCCATGCTTCACGACTCCGGCCGCGATGCCATGACCATGGAGCTTCCCTTCTCGAATGAGACCGCCGAAACGGCGGAACAATAAAAGATCAGAGCAACGACCATGTCCAGGCGCATTCTCATCATCGATGACGACGACGATATCCGCGAGGTAGCCGGCCTCACGCTCGAGATGATCGGAGGCTGGACCGTGCTGACGGCCAACTCGGGAAGCAATGGCATTGAGCGCGCCCGCCAGGAAAAACCGGATGCCATCCTGCTCGACGTGATGATGCCCGGCATGGATGGACCGACAACATTCCAGGAGATGCAGAAGATTCCCGAGATCGCGCAGATCCCGGTTATTCTGCTCACCGCGAAGGTCCAGGGAGCGGATCAGAAGCGTTTCGCTTCGCTCGGCGTCGCGGCCATCCTGCTCAAGCCTTTCGATCCGATGACGCTCGTCCAGCAGATATCCGACGCGCTTGGGTGGAGCGCGGAATGAACACCGTGAGTCCGCGATGACGGACCCGACAGCGCAAGAAAAAATAGCACAGGCGCTGCGAGGGATCTGGATCAGCAGCCGCGCGACGCTCGAAGAGCGCATCTCCGTGCTGACGCAGGCCGGGCAGGCACTCGCCGCCGGCACTTTGGATGATTCCCTGCGCCAGCAGGCGGAATCCGCCGCGCACAAACTGGCCGGAGTGCTGGGCACTTTTGGCATGCCGCGCGGCAGCGCACTGGCATCGCAACTCGAGCAGGCTCTCGGCAACGAGAAGTCGAACGATAGGCACGCCGAAGTACAGCAGTGGCTCGTTGAATTGCGCGAAGAGATGGCCGCGCAGGACCGGCGCTGCGCCTGACCTTCTCCGAACGATGACACACAACCCTGTACACTGGTTTTGAGCAGGTCAGGGCTCTTTGCGAGCTCTGCGAAATGGGAAGCCGGTGTGAATCCGGCACTGTCCCGCAGCGGTATGGGGAACGAAACGTGGCACGGCGAAGAGCCAACGCACTGTCCTTTCACGGATGGGAAGCGGCCATGGAGTAGGCGGCCCTCAAGTCCGAACACCAGCCTGCCGCCACCACCACGGAGGCGCTGGTAGCTGACCGTGGGTGCGCTTGAGGTTTGCCGTTCTCGTGGACTGGACCGGCCGCCACTGCTCATGCCTGCGTCTTCGCGCAGGTAAAGCCTGCGCACGGGTGGTTCTTTCGCAACAGGAGAGAACCGACACATGCATTCTGCGACACCCTTATCTTCCGTTTCCGTCACCACCGCGAATCTGGGCTTTCCACGCATCGGCCGCCATCGCGAACTCAAGGCCGCACTGGAAAAATTCTGGACCGGCGCCATCGATGCAGAGCAGCTTCTCCAGACCGCAGGCTCACTGCGCCACGAGCACTGGCGCGTGCAACGCAAAGCCGGCATCGACGTCATTCCGACAAACGACTTCTCGCTTTACGACCAGGTACTTGATGCGCTGGTCCTGATTGGAGCAACGCCCGAGCGCTTCGGCAGCGGCGAAGTCACGCTCGAGCGCTATTTCGCGACGGCCCGCAACAGCTCCACGCAACCCGTGATGGAGATGACCAAGTGGTTTGACACGAACTATCACTACCTCGTACCCGAGTGGTCCGAAGGTCTCGCGTTTACGCCGAACACACGGCGGCTGCTCGCCGAAATAGCCGAAGCCCGCGCGCTGGGCATCGATCCCCGGCCCGTGCTGCTCGGCCCTGTCACGCTGCTTGCTCTCGGCAAGGGCGTCAACGGCTTCGATCCGCTGCAGCTGGTCGATCGCATCACCACTGTGTATCTCTCCATCCTCGATACACTCGCGGCCAACAATGTTTCCTGGGTCCAGATCGATGAGCCGCTGCTGATCACCGATCTCACTCCCACACTTGCCGAGGCTTATCGCAGCATCTACGCACGGTTGAGCAAGAGCCCGGTACGCCTGATGCTCACCACCTACTTCGGTGCGCTGGGCGATAATCTCCCCCTGGCCGTCAGCCTCGGCACCGCGGGGCTGCACATCGATCTGGTACGCGCACCCGAACAACTCCAGACGGTGCTCAACGCGCTGCATCCGGAACAGACACTCAGTCTCGGCTGCATCGACGGCCGCAACATCTGGCTCACCGATCTTTCGGCTGCTCGTTTGCAGATCGATGAGGCCGTCCGCGTCCTCGGCAAGGAGCGGGTCATCGCGGCACCGTCCTGCTCGCTGCTGCATGTGCCGCATGATCTGCGCGAGGAGACGGCTCTGCCGCCGCGCCTACTTCGCTGGCTGCGCTTTGCCGAGGAGAAGCTCCGCGACCTCTCCGCGCTGGCTCGCAACGAAACTTCGGTCCTCACGCAGAATCAAGCCGATCTTGCCGACCGCAAAGAAGCCGAGAGCACGACCAACGCCACGGTCCGCACTGCGCTCGCATCGCTTGGCGAGGCAGACTTCACGCGCCGTTCACCGTATCCTGCGCGAGCCGGAGCCCAGCGCAAACAACTGGGTCTGCCGCTCGTGCCCACCACGACCATCGGCTCCTTCCCGCAATCGGCCGAAGTGAGAAAGCATCGCGCCGCGTGGCGAAAGGGTATCGAGAGCACAGGTCAGTATGAGTCCTTCCTGCGCGAAGCCATTGCGGACTGCATTCGCGAGCAGGAGCGCATTGGTCTCGATGTGCTGGTACACGGCGAGTTCGAGCGCAATGACATGGTCGAGCACTTTGCCGAGTTCCTCGAAGGCTTCGCCTTCACCCGCAACGGCTGGGTGCAGAGCTACGGCTCGCGCTGCGTCAAACCGCCGGTGATCTACGGCGATGTCTCGCGCCCGCAACCCATGACAGTACGCTGGACCGAGTATGCGCGCTCACTCACCGAACGACCGATCAAGGGCATGCTCACCGGCCCCATCACCATCCTGCAGTGGTCGTTTGTCCGTGATGACATTCCCCGCAGCCAGACCACCTGGCAGATTGCGCTTGCCCTGCGCGAGGAGATTCTCGATCTCGAACGCGCCGGCATCCGCATCATCCAGGTGGACGAGCCTGCGCTGCGCGAGGGCCTGCCGCTGCGTCACGCCGACTGGGCAACGTATCTTGACTGGGCAGTGAAGGCCTTCCGCCTGGCCACCAGCGCGGTCGAAGACGCAACGCAGATCCATACGCACATGTGCTACTGCGAGTTCGAGGACATCCTACCCTCGATCGCCGCGCTCGATGCGGATGTGATCTCAATGGAAGCGGCGCGGTCGAAGATGGAGCTGCTGCAGGCCTTCCGCGAGCAGAGGTATCCGAACGAAATCGGCCCCGGCGTCTATGACATTCACTCCCCACGCGTGCCTTCGCGCGACGAGATGCGCTCGCTGCTCGAAAAGGCACTCGAGGTCATCGAGCCGGAAAAACTGTGGAGCAATCCTGACTGCGGCCTCAAAACCCGCGGCTGGAAAGAAGTATCGGCTGCACTCGAAGCGATGTGCGCAGCGACCAGAGACGTGCGCAAGCATCTCGCCGCAACGACAGACTGAAAACCATGGCGCGAAGGAGAACGTCTTCCTTCGCGCCATGTTCTCATGCCGTTTCTCTCTTCCTTTTGATACGTCCTCGCCAGCTTAGGCCCTATACTGAATGCATGGTTTCCGCGCCAACGCATCGCTGTTGTTGTCGTCCTTCAGCCTGTCGCTGATCGACTGACCCGGCGTCGTTCTCTTCGCGCACCCTTTTCCTCTTTATTTCCGGAGCTTCCGGGCTTTTCGTACGCGGGCCGCTTCTTTCCCCAGGCCGCAGCCTGTCTCAGGATTGTTCTTCAGGCTGATCCGCACGCGAAATGCCGGCGTTCCATCTCAGAAAGGATTTCCATCGTGCCTTCTCCGCAGAAGTTCTACGCATGGCCACTCGCCGGCATCCTCGCGCTTGCCGGAGCCACCGCTCTTGCCCAGTCACCGGCCACCAGCATCGACGGCACCTGGTCCGGAACGGCCCAGTACAACGGTCAGCAGGTTCCCCTGCGCTTCGAAGTCCACGGCAGCGGCACGCAGGTGCAAGCCGCGCTGCTCAACGGTAAGCAGCGTTCCGCATCTTCAAGCGGCAGCTACTCGGACGGTCATCTCGTACTACAGTTCGACTACTACGCGAACACCCTCGATGCCACCCTGCAGAGCGGAACGCTTACCGGCACCTTCTCCGGCCGCGGGCGCAGTATCGCTTTCACCGCGGAAAAAAATGCAAAGCCTGAGTCGCCATCGCCGGCCCCGGCCCCTATCGGCGGCGACTGGGAGGTCGAGGTCAAGAGCGCCAAGAGCGAGTCGGCGTGGACGCTCCACGTCAAGCAGTCAGGACCAAACGTGGAGGCCGTGATCCAGCGCATCGATGGCGATACCGGCAGCCTCTATGGCGTATGGCGCAACGGCCAGTATGAAATCAGCCACTTCACCGCCGCCGGCCCCTCCTATGCGGTATTGCGCCCACAGGCCGATGGCACGCTCCAGCTCACCGTTCCATCGCATGGTGGAGCCTCGCAGACCTGGACCGCGCGCCGTCCGCAGCAGGCGCGCGCTGCGGGGCTGGCCACCCCCGACGATCCGCTGCAGCACACCCGGCTTCACAACCCATCGCAACCGCTGACCTTCTCTGCGAAAGATCTCAACGGCAAGACCGTTTCCAGCACCGATCCTGCATTTAAAAGCAAGGTCGTGATCGTATCCATCGGCGGAAGCTGGTGCCCGAACTGCCACGACGAAGCGCCGCTGCTCGAATCGCTCTATCGCAAGTACCATGCACGCGGCCTGGATGTGGTCGAGCTTAGCTTCGAAGAAGAGAAGCAGCTTGCCAACCCGACGCGCCTGCGCGCCATGATCCAGCGCTATGGCCTCAGCTATCAGGTGCTGCTGGCCGGCACGCCTGACCAGCTCAACGAGAAGCTTCCCGGTGTCGATCATCTCGACAGCTGGCCGACAACCTTCTTCATCGGGCGTGACGGCCAGGTAAAAGCCATCCACACCGGCTTTTCCGGGCCTGCAACCGGTGAGGCACACCACGACCTGGAAAAAGAAACAGATGCGTTGGTGAAGAAGCTGCTTTCCTGAGGAAAACGCGCCGGAGAGCACCCGCTCCCGGCGCGTTCCTCATTCCGGATTCCATCCTGATCCGGAATGAATCCGGACCAGGGCCTCCCGCCGCCCAACCAATACTTGCATTGCAACCCGGGCGCCAATAGCCTGAAGGCATCTGTCTTTCCGGAAAGGCTTTTACCACACCCGCAACCGATGCTCACCCTGTATCAAAGGCTGCTCCTGGGATGCCTGCTGCTCGTCGCCCTTGTTACTGGCGTGAGCATGCTTGTGCGTGCCTCTTTTGTGACCATCGCCTCGCTGGACGCGGATGTTCACACCGCCGACCGGGCTCTGGCAGCCTTCTCTTCGGTTCGCGCTGCCCTGGCCCGTGAGGAGCTCTCTGCTGCACGCGCGGAGACTGATCCCGCACCGCAGCGCTACCAGGACCTGATCGCACAGATTCATAACACCGAGCAGGTCTTCACTGCCGCCATCCCCACCGTCGCCGCCTTCGATCCGCATGTCCCCCTCGAACGCCTCCACGCCGAGCACACGAATCTCACACACCGGGATCATGAAGGTATCCGCCACATCGCGCCGGAGCTCGAAAAACTCAGTGGCGAGGTTTTCATCGCTTTCGACGCCCTCCGCTCGCATCACGACGCCTTCGTCGGCGGTCTCGAGCATCGCCAGGATATGCTCCGCGCGCGGCTTATCAGCGCCTGCGGCGCCAGCATTGCCACCGCCCTGCTCATTACGGCCACCATGGTTGTGTTCATCATCACACCCATCCGGAAGACAGCAAAGGCCGCACGCCGCATCGGACAGGGCGACCTGCAGCACCGTATTGAATGGCGCCAGAAGGATGACCTGGGCATTATCGCCACCGAACTCAACAAATTCGCCGTGCGCCTCCGCGACCTGCGCGAAACCGAGTCCGGACGCCTGCAGATGGAACATCAGCTCTCCGATGCCGTCGTCCAGTCCATCTTCGAGCCGGTTATCGTCACTGACGCCAAAGGCCATGTTCTGAAGCTCAACCAGGCCTCCATGGAGCTGCTGGAGGGCGCACCCTCGGACCGCATGCTGCTGACGAACACTCCCGGCGGCGAAAAAATCCTTTCCGCCGTCCGCCGGGCTGTCACCATGCAGCGCGCTTCCACCACCGAAGGCGAAGCCGCCGTGCTACCCCTGCGCATTGGCCGCGCCCAGCGCAGCTATCGCCTGCGCACCACGCCCATGCGCGACAGCGAAGGCCGTCTGCTCGGCGCCGTTACGGTTCTCGAAGATATCACCGAGATGCAGGAGGTCGACCGCTTCAAGACGCGCTTCCTCACCGTCGCCTCGCAGAAGCTCCGCGACCCGCTGCACCGTCTCCGCATGTCGCTCTATGCTCTGGCCCAGGGATATGCCGGAGAGCTCCGCCCACTGCAGCGCGATCTCATCACCAGCGCTCAGGATGAATCCGAACAGCTCGAAGACCTGATGGCCGATCTGATCGAAGTCGGCGAGCTCGAAACCGGACGCCGCCAGATGAAGCTCGACCGCCTGCGCCCGGTTGACATCCTGCAGGAATCGGCAGCCCGGCATCGCGCCGAGGCGCGCCAGAAGAAAATCGACCTCGAAGTGCAGGCTTTTGCCGACCTTGCTTACGTCGAAGCCGATCGCCGCGCCATGCGTTCTATCCTCGATAACCTCGTCCTCAATGCGCTGCGCTATACCTCCGAAGGCGGCGTCATCCAGCTCTCGGCCACGGAGATCAAGGACGGCGTGCAGTTCTTTGTCCGTGACAGCGGCCGCGGTATCGAGGCTGAGCGCCTGCCTACCATCTTCGGCCGTTTCTCCCAGGACTCCTCCGGTACCGGCCTTGGCCTCGCGCTGGTTCGCCGGCTCGTCGAATCCATGAGCGGCCAGGTCTCGGTGGAGAGCAAGCTCGGCCATGGCACGACCTTCAGCTTTACGCTGCCCACGGCAAACCAACTCGCCAGCCGTCACACGGTGGAGGTGGGATGATCGAGCCCCAGCCTGTTAACCCGCTCCCTGAAGATCCGGCTCAGCACGAAGTCCTCGCCAGCGCACCCGATCTCCGTCCTCCGGCTGAAGCTGTACCCGAACCAGCGAAACTCCGCGTCTATCTTGGAGCCGCACCCGGCGTCGGCAAGACCTACCGCATGCTCGAGCATGCGCATCAGCTGCATAAAAGCGGCGTCGATGTCGTCATCGGTGTCGTGGAGACGCATGGCCGCGCCGAAACAGCCGCGCTGCTCGACGGGCTCGAGATCATTCCTCAGAAGGATATCCAGTATCGCGCCGTCACCCTGCGCGAGATGGATCTCGACGGAATCCTCGCCCGCAAGCCGCAGTTCTGCGTCGTCGACGAGCTGGCCCACTCGAACGTCCCCGGCTCACGCCATCGCAAGCGCTACGAAGATGTCCTGGAATTGCTCGATGCAGGCATCAACGTGATGACCGCGGTCAACATTCAGCATCTCGAAACACTGAATGACGCCGTCTCCCGCTCCGCCAGCACACAAATTCGCGAAACCGTTCCGGACAGCTTCCTCAAGCGCGCCGATGAGGTCGTCAACGTAGACATCACCGTCGACGAGCTTCGCTCCCGCCTGCGTGACGGAAAGATCTATGCCCCGGAAAAGGTCGAGCAGGCGCTTGCCAATTTCTTCCGCAAGGGCAATCTCAACATGCTCCGCGAGCTCGCCCTGCGCACCACCGCCGAGCAGGTGAGCTCCGCCGCAGCTGAATACCGCCGCACCCAGGGACTCGAACAGGCGCCCATCCCCGAGAAGGTGATGGTCTGCCTCACCTCGCGTCCCGGCGCCGAGCGGCTGCTTCGCGTCGGAGCCCGCATCGCCGGTCGCCTCGCCACCAACTGGTACGCGGTTTACGTCGACACACCGAGTAAGGATCTCCGCAACAAGAACCCCGAGGGCTTTGCCCGCCTCGAAGAGGCGGAGCGCATGGCTCGCGAGCTTGGCGCGCATGTCGTCAACCTCAAAGGCAAGAGCGTGGCCGATACCCTCATCGACTTCGCCCGCCAGGAAAACATCTCGCACGTCGTCTTCGGCCAGTCCGCACGTTCCCGCTTCGAGATCCTCTTCCGCGGCTCGGTCCTCAATCGCTTCCTTGCCGAAATGCGCGAAACGACCGTGCAGGTCGTTCCTTTCCAGCGGGTAAAAAAGTAAGTGTGACGGTGACAGATCGCCTGACTCCGTGGCATGAGCAGCAAACCTATCCCAATCGCCGGAAGTTCTCTTCATGCCAGACGAGAGTGTGTTGGAATCAGAAATAGCCATAAAAACCTCAGCGAAAGGCGGCGAGAAGCCGCATTTTGCTGTGCTCGACGGATTGCGCGGCGTCGCGGCGATCTGCGTCGTGATCTTCCACTTCATGGAAATGGTGATCTGGAACTACAGCAAGCTGTGGATCGGCCACGGATTCCTGGCGGTGGACTTCTTCTTCTGCCTCTCCGGTTTCGTGATGGGCTACGCGTATGACGGCCGCATCGGAGCAATGGGGCTGGGTAAATTCCTGAAAACCCGCCTGATCCGGCTACATCCGATGGTGATCTTCGGAACGCTGCTGGGCCTGATCGCCTTCTATGCCAATCCATATGGGGCTACTCCCGGTTATGGCCCGGGCAAAGTTGCTCTGATGACTCTGCTCGGACTCTTGATGATTCCCTTCGGCGTAATGAAGGAGAGATCTCATAACCTGTTCAGCCTGAATGCGCCGGCATGGTCGCTGTTCTGGGAGTATGTGGCGAACCTGCTCTTCGGTATCGGGCTATATCGCATGAAGCGCAGTGTGCTGGCTGTACTGACGCTGGCGGCTGCTGTGATGCTGTGCTGGACAGGACATCACGCAGGCAATCTCCCGGGCGGATGGAGCTCGCGGAACTTCTGGGATGGAGGCGCGCGCGTGGCCTTCTCGTTCCTGGCAGGGCTGCTCGTGTACCGGATGGGATGGCGGCTTCGTACCCGCCTGGGCTTCGGATCGCTGAGCGTATTGCTGATCCTGGCGTTTGTCATGCCCTACGCCAAGGGCGGATGGGTGCGGGAGGTGGCAGTGATCGCCATCTACTTCCCGCTGCTCCTGGCACTGGGCGCAGGCGCAAAGATTTCACCGCGGGCAGAAAAGCTCTGCCGCCTGTCCGGGAATCTCTCCTATCCGCTGTACATGACGCACTACTCCATCATCTGGATATGGGGCGACTACGCCGAAAAGCACAATCTGGCCGCGGGAGGATTGGGACTGCCCGTCACCTTCGGCGTACTGCTGATGACAGCCATTGCAACGATCGTAATGCTGGCCTACGACGAACCGGTGCGAGCATATCTACGCAGAAGATTCCTGCGGTAACCGCTCCTACCGATATCTATGCATCCGCCTGTAAACTGCTGCAGGAGAACGGCAGACGTTCTGCTATTCTGAGCAGGATTTGGACAGGCCAGTGAATACCTTCTGCCCTGATAGCAGCGCCAGACCATGCAACTCTGCCGCTGAGCAGCAACTCGATTGAGGAGAAAATTTTCGGATGGACGCAGCCGAAATTTATTCGCGCCTGACACCAATTTTTCAGGACATTTTCGACGATGACTCGATTGTGCCGACCGCCGAGATGACAGCGAAGGACGTCGACGAATGGGACAGCCTGAGCCACATCCGCATGATCCTCGCCGTGGAAAAAGAATTTTCGCTCAAGTTTTCAACGACGGAAGTCGGTCACCTGGAGAAGGTGGGCGATCTGGTTTCCCTGATTCAGTCGCGCGCTTAAGTCGCCCCCAGGAAGCGCGTTTCCGCATTCCAGCATTTCAATCTTCTGCCACCTCTCCCCCAGGTCAGGCAATTTTCGGGACGCAAGCGAAAGAGACTTCGCCCCGTCCCTCGGGAGATAGGTAGATGAAGTCTCTCTATACCGAACTGCAATGGCTGCCGGCGGTGCCTGCTGACTTCGCAGCGCGCATCAAAGCTGCAGGTGCGTCCGAACAGCCTCTGGGCCGCGAACTGCAGGCGCTCGCCAACCATGCGCTGGACCTCGATCAGTCCATCCGCCTGGCAAAGGCGATCCAGAAAGCCCGGACCGCGGGCCATCCGCTCGATGGCCTTACGCCGTTCCGCCTGGCCGTGCTCAGCAATGCCACAATCGACTTTATCGTGCCGGCACTGGTGGCCGCGGCAGCGCGTCATGGCATCGCGCTCGAAGTGATCCAGCCCTCGTATGACCAGGTGGCTCAGGAAGCCTTCACGCCGGACTCGAAGGTCAACAGCGCGAAGCCTGATGCCGTGCTCTTCGCCATCGACTACCGCGCTGTGCCGCTCAAGCCTGTTTTTGGTGACGCAGAAGCTGCGGCACAGAATGTTCAAGGTGTCATTGCCTACCTGAAGTCGCTGCAGGCCGCGATCAAGGCCAACTCCGGTGCGACATGCATCTTCCAGACCTTCGCACCACCCGCCGAATCCATCTTCGGCAGCCTGGATCGCGCACTGCCTGGATCGATCAAGAACCAGCTGAACGCGATCAACGCACAGATCGGTGAATTCTGCCTGGAAACGGGCGATGTGCTCTTCGATGTGGATGGCCTTGCACAGACAGTAGGTATCGCCGACTGGCATGACGTGCGCATGTGGAACATGGGCAAGTTCGCCTTTTCACCCGACCTTATTCCTCTCTATGCAGATCACGTAGCGCGCCTGGTCGCGGCGCTGCGCGGTAAGAGCCGCCGCTGCCTGATCCTCGACCTCGATAACACGGTGTGGGGCGGCATCATCGGCGACGACGGCCTTGAAGGCATCAAGATTGCACAAGGCGATGCAGTCGGCGAAGCGCACCTTGCCGTGCAGAAGCTGGCGCTCGATCTGCGCGCTCGCGGCATCGTGCTGGCCGTCTGCTCGAAGAACGAAGACGAGATTGCCCGCACGCCCTTCCAGAGCCATCCCGAGATGCTGCTCAGGCTCAATCATATCGCCGTCTTCCACGCCAACTGGAACGACAAGGCCACCAATATCAAGGCCATTGCCGAAGAGCTCTCGCTCGGCATCGATGCCATGGTTTTTCTGGATGACAATCCGGTCGAGCGCGGCCTGGTCCGCAAGCTGCTGCCGTCCGTCGCCGTGCCGGAACTGCCGGAGGATGCGGCGCTCTATGCCCGCACTCTTACCGCCGCCGGTTATTTCGAAGCCGTGGCCTTTGCTTCAGAAGACCTGAAGCGTGCCGGCTACTACCAGGACAATGCGCGCCGCGTGCAGTTGCAGAAGCAGGTAGAAGGCGTGGACGCCTATCTCGCATCGCTGGATATGACCATCACCTTCCAGCCCTTCAATGCTCCGGGACGTGCACGCATCGCACAGCTGATCAACAAGTCCAACCAGTTCAACCTGACCACGCGCCGCTACACCGAGACTGACGTCCAGTCCTTCGAGGATGATCCAAGCACCTTCACGCTGCAGGTGCGGCTTGCCGATACCTTCGGCGATAACGGCATGATCAGCGTGATTATCTGTAAGCCGGGGAGCGATGCCACATGGGAGATCGACACCTGGCTGATGAGCTGTCGCGTGCTCGGCCGCAAGGTGGAGAACATGGTGCTCGCCGAGATTCTGGAACATGCGCGGAGGGCAGGAATCACGCGCCTGACCGGCACATTCCTCCCTACCGAGCGCAATAAGCTGGTGATCCAGCATTACGCGAAACTCGGATTCGCACAAGTCTCGGAAGATGCGTCCGGCAGGACGGAGTGGGCACTCGATGTCGCCGGTGCACAGCCAGACACAGCGCCTATGCGCGTGATCTCGCAGGGCTTTACTCCTCTGAAAGAGAACACGGTGGTATGAGCACTGCAGAACAGAATAGTTCTCAACAGACAACCCCCAACCCCTCCGCAGAACGAAGACTACCGCTGCGCGATTGGGTCCTGCTTCCGTTTCTCAGCGTGCTGACGATCGCACTGCTGGCCGGCTCTACCGAGTGGTTTGCGCGTCACCACTTTTCGGAATCGAAGACCTCGACACTGACCTGTCTGAACGTAAGCGATCCGCAGTTCGGAGTCAGCGCGCACCCGAACACGGTGTGCAGCCAGAAGATGCGGGAGAGTGAGCTTGTCGAATTCCGCTTCAACAATTGCGGTCTCCGCACGAATCACCCCTGCACGCCTGCGCCCGAAGGCACGTATCGCATTGCCCTGCTCGGATCGTCGCTGGCCGAAGGGATGTGGGTGCCGCAGCCTGAGACCTTCGCGGCTCTTCTGCCCGACAAGCTCTCAACGATGACCGGCCGTAAGGTCGATCTCTACAACCTTGCCATGCAGTGGGAGACACCGCGCAACGCAGCCTCGCGCATCGACCAGACAATCGCCGCCAAACCTGACCTTGTCATATGGCAGCTCGGTCCCTTCGATGTCGATAACGCGACGCTCAAGCTCCCTTACATTCCCGGCAAGCAGGTGGCCGATGATGGCACCGCGCCCCAGGCTCCGACAGAAGCCACACCCACAGGGTTTGTACAGCGCATCCGCGCGGCAGCGCAAAGGCACGGCTCTCTCGATGGCCTGCTGAGCGCGGCATGGTCGCGCATCAGCGAACCGCTCAACGAAACAGCTACGGTATTTCTGGTCAAACACTATCTCTACAAGAGTCAGAGCCAGTTCCTCAGGCAGTATCTGGCGAACAGCCCCAGCTCCGGCTTTCTGCATAAGCAGACCCCTCCGGAGATTCAGACGCAGCTAGGTCATCTCAACGGCTATCTCGATGAGGTAGCAACGCGCCTGAAAGCCGCAAATATTCCCCTGATGATCGTCTTTCTGCCCAATCGCCCGCAGGCCGACATGGTGGCATCCGGATCATGGCCAGCGACGGATGATCCGTATCATCTCGAAGATGAGGTCCGGCAGATGGCTCTCGCGCATGGCGCGAAGTTTGTCGAAGTCCTGCATGATTTCCAGGGCATCTCAAATCCGGATCGCCTCTATTTTCCCGTGGACGGCCATCTGACGCCCGCAGGACAAGGCGTGATTGCCGACCTGCTTGCGAAGAAGCTGACGAATGGAGTTATTCCTGAGTTACGCGTTGCTCCATCCGCCTCTGGCGCACAGGGGGACAAATAAGCGATGGAAAGCGCATCGTTTCAATTCGTAGCCTTCGGGCTTGCCGTCGCCCTCGTCGCCAATTTCAGCCGCTCGGCAAAATGGCGATCGGCCATACTGCTGCTGGCAAGCCTCTTCTTCGTGTGGACACTGACACCGCGTCCTGCGCAGGCGCTGCCCTTCGCCGGCTTTCTTGCTATCGGCTATCTTGCTCTCATCCTGGTCAACCGCGGATTCAAGCGGCTGGTCTCGTGGAGCGTCATCGCGCTTGTCATCGCCTACATCTGGCTGAAGAAATACACATTCCTCCCCAACGCGACCTTTCTCACCGTTCCCTACATCACGGTCGGGCTCTCCTATGTTTTCTTCCGCGTGCTGCATCTCGTCATCGAGGCGGGAGACCAGGAAGCAGGCATACACGTGGGGCCGCTCCAATACCTGACCTACACGCTCAATTTCACCACCTTCGTCTCTGGCCCTATCCAGCGCTACGACCAGTTCCAGCAGAACTTCGCCGGTGACAAGCTTCTTGAGATCGACACCGCCGTGTTCGGCGAGCAGATGGAACGGATCGTGCGCGGGCTCTTCAAGGTCAACGTGCTGGCCACGCTTCTCGATGCGCAGCGCGTCGATATTCTGGTGCGGCTGGGGCAGCCGGACGCGATGATCCACAAAGCAGGCTGGGCCTTTCTGTTGATCGTCGTATATCCGTTCTTCCTTTACTGCAATTTCTCCGGATACATCGACATCGTGATTGCGATGGCGCGGCTCATGCGCATCCGGCTGCCTGAAAATTTTGATCGCCCCTTCTCGGCAACCTCGTTCCTCGACTTCTGGAATCGCTGGCACATCACCCTGTCCATGTGGCTGAAGACCTACGTCTACAACCCGCTGCTCATTACCCTGATGCGCCGGTTTACGTCCGTCTCCATCCAGCCATTTCTCGGCGTTCTCTGCTTCTTCGTGACCTTCTTCCTGATCGGTGTCTGGCATGGCCGGACTTCGGAGTTTGCCCTCTTCGGTGTATTGCAGGGCGGCGGGGTGGCCATCAACAAGCTGTGGCAGATCTTTCTGGCCAAGCGCCTCGGACGCAAGCCATACAAGGCCCTGGCCGAGAATGCGGTCTACAGGATCTTTGCCCGCGGCCTCACCTTTACCTGGTTTGCTTTCACACTCTTCTGGTTCTGGGCCGACTGGGGCAAGCTTGACCGCATTGCCTCCTCGCTTTCCGTTGCGGCGTGGCTGGCTGTGTGGCCTGCGGTCTGGATTGCGGCATCACTGGTTCTGGCGGCGTATCAGGCCGTCCGCGCCCGCGCACTGGCCGTGCAAACCGCGCAAGGACCAGTGCTCACCAGCCGCTATGTGCGTGTCGCATGGGCCAGCGCACTGGCCTTTATCACTTTCCTGATCTACGCACTGCTGGCCCAGCCTGCTCCGGATATCGTCTACAAAGCGTTCTGACAATCATCCAGAAACAGCAACGGCGCGGCCGGATTCACTCCGGGCGCGCCGTTTTATCTGGGCACTCACTCAGCGAACGTACGTGTAGATCCCACAAAGGTTCGTTGCATTCGCCATTGCATCGGGCGTGAAGGCCGGCGCTGATTCGCCGGAGAAGAACGCCACCTGCAGCATGTTCCCATCCACGTAGGTCACCATCCATTTGGTGTCGTCGCTGCCGCACAGCGTGTTCTTGTGCAGAAACTTCTTCGTCGCAGGAATGCTCATGCCGTAGAGGTGCGCACGCTTCGTACCTGCGCTGTCCGTATCGAAGACCGTGCTTACTTCAGCTGGCGTCAGGGTCTTGGCCTGCGCGATGTTGTAGCTCGAGAGGTTGATCAGCAGGTTGGTTTCACCGATGCCAATGTCCCCCGTGATGTCGTGCGCCGTCTTGCTCGACGCACGCCAGTATCCCAGTTCCTGTGCCATCACCGGCACCGAACATGTCATCAGCAAACCCGCTGCAATCCCGACCAATGTTTCCCGCTTCATCCTTTAAGCATGCCATCCGGACGAGGCTCTCAGCAATTCCTGTGCCTGTGTTGTTTAGGGCTTTTTCAGCACCGCGCTCCGATTCTCATCCGCGTTGATCGCCCCTTCCAGCTTCTCGAGAGTGGCATAATCCCCGGCTGCAAGCTCCAACTTCTTCAGCCGGTAGTCGCGGTGGTAGACCACCTCACCGCTTTTTACCTCTACGCTGCTGTCATAGGTAGCGAAGTCCGTCTCCAGGTGCACCGGCTCGGGGACTTCATCCACGGAATAGCCAGCCGGCAGCTTCACGGTGAAGGTATCCTTGCGCTCTTCAAGCCCGCTGAACTCAATTGGAAGCGCTCGCGGTGCGTCGCCAATCGCCATGGCATCGCTACCCAGCACACGCGGGCGCAACAGGAGGAAGTTTCCCGCCTGCCGCGCATATCCCGGTACCGAGACTCCATACTCCACGGCAAAAGGCTTCTCCAGTGTCCGGACATCGCCTGTCTTCTGCGATGTCACATCGAACTCGGGGAAGTCGCTGCGCAGCGACTTCTCAAGGCTCTCCCGTGTCTCCTTCTGATCATGCATCGTGTAGAGACGGCGCATGCCTGAAGCCAGAGACCCGAAGCGCTCCACCTTCACATCGCCTTTCAGCGATCCATCTGTGCCCAGCTCGAACTCGGCCGTCCGCTCCGTCGTGCTCGTCTCCGGACCGAGCACCGGCAGCGTCACCGCCTCGGTCCCCGCACCGGCCATC